>JAVWIF010000009.1:0-45447 GCA_036639635.1 Longicatena sp. | reverse complement strand
CTTATCAGCATTTTATTCATCCTAATCTTTCAAACAACCAATCGGCACGACATACTTTGTCTTCTCTTTGGTATGAAAACTGTGTTGCACAAAGTATCATTAAAAAGCTAGGCGCCTTCTTCAATTGCATCTTGACTAGAAAATTTCATTTCTATGGCAACCTAATCTTCATTTCGTCAATTGCCATATCCGCACATATTTTATCGTAATGAAATACTTAATTCCGTACTTTGGCACTACTAACATCCGTGTTTTGGCACCACAAACCTCCGTACTTTGGCATTCAAAACAAAAAACATCCTATTCATGCATAATAGAATGTTTACTTTGCACATTTAATGAAATTTCACAAGGATAACATCTCCTGTTATACTTTCTATTTCATTAATGGCAATTTCAATTTCTTCACAAGGAAAGAACCAAGGAAGGATGCGTTTCACAAACGAACAAGCAGGATGCACAAAGATGGAATGAATCTCATACGTAAACGCATCAAACCCCATGTCTTTTACAACACCTACTAAGGTACCGTCGCGTATATTAATTACTTCTTTACAATTAATATCTGAATATTTCATATGCTTCACCTAGTAATAGTATATGAAGAAACAAGTAAAGTGTTCCTTATGATTCAAATTCTTTTTTTAGTAGCGCAATGGCGTTTTTTTCTAAACGTGATACTTGCGCTTGAGATATACCAAGTTCAAGTGCTATTTCACTTTGTGTTTTATCTTGATAGTATCGTTTATTAATAATATCTAATTCCTTTCCTTTTAAACTATGCATGCTCTTATTCAGCGTAATTAAATTACTTAGTTTTTCTATTTCATTTTTATCGTCCTTGATTTGATCCAAAAGAAATAATTCATCACCATCACTATTGTATATTGGTTCAAAAATGGAAATGACACTTTGTGTGGAATCTAGTGCATCCACAATATCTTTTTCTTTTACTTCTAAAGATGTTGCTATATAAGATATGGTTGGTTCTTTTTGATATCGATGAATATATTCTTCTTTAAATTTAAACACTTTGTAAGCTAGATCTTTTAAATGGCGACTTACGCGTATGACTTGGTTATCTCTTAAGTAACGTTTGATTTCTCCCATAATCATAGGGACTGCATAAGTTGAAAAGCGCACTTCATGTTTTAAATCAAAGTTATCAATGGACTTAACTAGTCCAATACACCCCACTTGAAACAAATCATCCAGATTATCACTTCGTGCACTAAAGCGTTGGACAATTGATAAAACAAGCTTTAGATTCCCTTGAATCAAGGTATCTTTAGCACTAATGTCTCCTGCTTGTAATGCTCTAAAAAGAATTTGCATTTCAGCATTGCTTAAAACTTTCAAACTAGCTGTATTAATACCAGTTATCTCTACTTTATAACGGCTCATGACACATTCCTCCATACTGTTTATAGTAAGAGTGTGCCCTTATGAAATACGACGTATACGAAAGCTATAGTGCTTTGTACTGTAAGTAATTGGAAAGCGATAATCCTTGACAATAGTAAAAAAAACTACCGTATCATCAGTAGTTGTGGTTTTGACTCATTTGAACCTTTAGTTTATGAATAATTCGTTTTTCTAACCGTGAAATATATGATTGTGAAATCCCTAAACGCTTTGCAATATCTTTTTGGGTTAATTCCTCATGTTCTATGCCATAGCGCATTTGTAGGATTTGACGTTCTCTACTTTTTAAACAACCCATCGCTTTTAATAGTTCTCGTTTATTTTCATTACGTTCAAACTCTTTTGTGACAAGATCATCAGGTGTTCCTAATATATCAGATAATAAAAGTTCATTACCGTCATAATCTACATTTAAAGGTTCATCAAAACTTATTTCATTTTTACGTCGACTTTTTTTTCGTAGAAACATTAAAATTTCATTTTCAATACAACGTGAAGCATACGTAACTAGTTTGATGTTTTTATCTCGTTTAAAAGTATTCACTGCTTTTATTAGTCCAATACTACCAATACTAATTAAATCTTCCATAAAAATAGGATTCGTTTCATATCGCTTAGCGATATACACCACCAATCGTAAGTTATGTTCAATTAACGTATTACGTGCTTCTTCATCACCATCTTCTAAAGCAATTAAGGCCTTTAATTCTTCTTCTTTATCTAATGGTTTTGGTAATACATCACTCCCTTGCATATAAAACACTTGTGTTTCTTCTTGTTTAAAGAACAGAAAACGTAGAATTTGTTTTAATCTTTTCATCTTATTTACCCCAATGTCATCACTTTCATATTTAAGAGTACTTTACAATTAAAAGGAAGATTTAAATGTTTATCAGCATGTACATAAACCATATGTTTTTGACATCCTTCCAATTGAATAGAGCACTTATAACAACGTAGTATCGTTGTATTTGTTATGCTATTCATTACTACTAATTCTATGCTTTGATCTTTAAAATATGCAAGATATTGTTGATCTACAAAGATAATGGGAATATGTTCATGACTCACTAGGTTACCACTATCCAAATAGGCAGGAAGCTTTAAGGTTGTTTGTGTCATGAACAAGGTACTTTGATAAACATAGCTTAGCTTACTAAATACATCTTTCCATTTATGATAGAGCAATGCATAAGCCAAGCCATAACAAAGCCATATAAGAAGTATTTCATACTTCATAGGCACAAAGTACAAGCCATTATGAAAACTCCCTATAAGCAATACAAACGTTGTAGCGTAAGCTACATAGCGAATACATAATGCCATCAAATATGTTTTATACGCATAACGAAAATAAGTAATAAAGAACAATGCTTCTAAACATATACTTCCCGCGATAGAATATGAAAAATAAGTCAGACACCCATATAAACTAAGCACAAAGGCATAACAAAACAAACGTTTATTAGAAAGTGGTTGCAGCGTTGTATACTGTGCAATTACTACAGATAACATAATAGTGATTAGATTATGTAGAAAACTAACTTCTAAATAGCTCTCCATAAGCATACCTTCCCCTTTCCTTTTTTAAGAATGCTTATAGTATAGTCCTCACCCTCTTACACAACTTGTCGAGATAACAAAGAAAGTTTTCTTTATTTTATTTCCTTCTTCAGATCTTCGACATTATTCATTATATGATATTTCTTGCAATACTTTATATACGCATACAAATATTGTTTTAAAGCATTCTCATCACTTGCAATATCATGAATATCTAAATGATAAAATGTTAAATACTCTTGAAACGACAAAAAAAGCATATATCTCACCTCTCTAGTGAGTATATGCTCTTAACTTCTTAATCTTTCCTATTTAAAATCTTTTCCAACTCTATAATTGGCATTGGATGATAGAAATAGAATCCTTGTGCAATATGACAATGTACACGTTGTAAGAACTTCAATTGTTCTAATGTTTCGATACCTTCCGCAACAGTATCAATATGTAATAAATCCACCATTCTTAATAATCCTTCTACAATAAAGTTACTCTTTTCTTTATTCTTATCACTGCCTTTAAAGAACACTTGATCTAATTTAATAATATCAATCGGTACATCCTTCAACATGTTCAAAGAAGAATACCCACTACCAAAGTCATCCATACTTACTTTAAAGCCATATGACTTTAATTCATTAATTACGGTAATCAATTCATCTAAATTTTCAATCATTGTATTTTCTGTAATTTCTAACTCTAGGTATTTTGTTTCTACTTGCTTTGCTTTCGCTACAGAATAAAGTCGTTTTGCGAATCCTTCTGAGAAGATATAACTCTTTGATACATTGACTGATATAGTAATCATTTTTTTGTTTTCTTTTTGCCAATGGTGCAACGTTTTACATACTACTTCAAATACATATAAGTCTAACTTCTCTAAGAAACCATTACGTTCAAAGAGCGGTATAAACTCTCCTGGAGAAATAAGTTTTCCTTCAGGTGTTAACCAACGTACAAGTGCTTCAGCTGCTACTATCTGTTCTGTTATAACATCTACTTTAGGTTGTAAATAAACAATGAATTCTCCATTTTCAAGAGCTGTTTCCATACGTTCTTCAATTCTACGAATTCTCAAAATTTGTTGATACATCTCTTCATTATAGAAAGAAATATAGTTTCCTGATTTATTCTTAATAAAGTTTTTCGCATAAATAGCTTTATCTAATGATTTCATTAAATGGTGGTGTTCTTCATCTAACACAAAGATTCCAAAACATAACTGAAAATTCATCCCTATATGGTCACTTTCAAATACTGTTATTGCATTAGAATACATCGCATTGATTCGTCTTGTTATCGCTTCTACGTCACTATCTGACCAATACATGACAAAGCGATCATCACTAATACGTGCACAGTATTCATCTTTTCCACAATACAGATTTGCTACGCGCATGATGGCTTTTAAAAGTTCATCACCATTCGCATACCCATAAAATTTATTAAACATTTTGAAATCATCTATATCAAATTCAATAAGCGAACCGTACTGTTCATTAGTATTACTTAAGCACTTTGCAACATCTACCTTAAACTGATTAAAATTAGCATACCCTGTAAGTGCATCTTTATAGAGCACTGCCTCTAAGCGTCTATTATGACGTTGCCATATTATATAAATGTACCACAATAAAACCATAAATACAGCAATAATTGCAATCCAAGTCAATACTGCCATAGAAGTAAAAGAAGCAATTTCAGAAGCAATCACACTAGAAGGCACAATCGAAATTACATACCAATCATTAATTTTCAATGGTTCAAAAGCCATATAATATTCTTTGTTTCCTAAGGTAAAAGGTAACACTCCTGAGGTATTTTTGTCTTTATATTGTTGTGCCCCATCTCTAAATTTCAATTGTTCTATATTATGAATATCCAGTTCTTTTTTATCATCAGAGCGTAGGACAATTTCAGAATTATTATCGACAAGAAATGATATTCCTTCTCCATCAAAGCTCTTTACTAATAATGTCTCCGCAACTTCTTTTGTTTCTTTTACAATCACAGCCACACCTTGTACATCACCGTTTTGATACAGTGGCGAAGCATAGGCATTAATCTTACTTCCATCCCCTATATAATCATTTAGTATTGATGATATATTAGATTCTCCTTTGATGGCTTTTTGATAATATTCACGTTCACTAATATTTGTATGAACACCATCTGTTGTATAACAATCCCCGTTTAAATCAGCAATTGCCATCCGTTTGAAATCATTCTTTTTTACTACTTCTACTAATTTATCCACAATCACTTCTTTATTGCTTAAATCTTCAAATTGAAGATATTCAGCAAATGAATTCAACAACGTCAAATTATCTTCCATCCCTACACGAATTGCGTTTGCATTCTTTTCAGAAACTTCATTTAGATTTTTCTTAATATCATCAGTTATATTTTTGTTTAATAAGTTCATATAGATCGTTGCGACACCTAATAAAGCGCATAGACAAAAAAAGCCAATGATAGCAGAGCGTGCAATTGTATTGGGACGAAGATTTCGTCTAGTTTTTTTCATTATATTCTTCCTCTATTGAACTGTTTGTACATCTATTATAGATGAATTACGTATAGTTTACAACCCATCGTGGTTGTTTTCGTTATCGTTTGGTGTTTTTTGTAAAACCCGTATTATTATTACATATGTAATGATGTTCATGAAACCTATACATAGTTTATCTATAAAAGTACAAAAAAAAGGAATGTCCTAGGATGTTTCACTAGTTCATTCCTTTTTTGTTAAAAACTAATTTGTAAAGTTATCGAAATATCCTTGGATTAAGACAACTGGTGTTCCTTTGTCTCCTGAACCACTTGTTAAGTCACATAAAGAACCAATTAAATCAGTTAATCTACGTGGTGTAGTTCCTTGTGCAGCCATATTTCCAACAAGGTCATTTCCTTTTTCTTTAATCTTTGTTTCAATTGCTTGTTTTAATGCATCTCCACTTAAATCAGCGAAGTCATTATCTGCTAAGTATTTTAATTTTAGTTCACTAGGTGTTCCTTCTAATCCTGTTGTATAAGCAGGAGAAACACATGGATCAGCCAATTCCCAAATCTTACCGATAGGATCTTTAAATGCACCATCTCCATAGACCATGACTTCAATGTTCTTACCAGTTTCTTTTAAGATATTGGCTTGAATTGTTTCTACTAAGTCATTACATTCTCTTGGGAATAGTTTTACTGTGTTTTCTGTTGATTTGTTAGAACCTAATAAACCATAGTTTGTATTGTATCCAGAACCATCAATAGAAGATGTTAGAATATCATCTAAACCACAAACAATGTTTGCTCCATTGGCTTTTAAGATACGTTTTGTTCTAGCACGTGTATGAATATCACAAGTTAATACATTTTTTGTATAGTTAAGAATTGTTTTTGGGTTGTTAGCGAAGATTACTTCTACTTCAGCTCCACAAGAAGTAATTAATTCACTATAGTAATCAACGTAATCAACACCTGTGAATTCATGTTTGTTTTCTCCAAATAAAGCACGGTATTTCTCTAATGATAAAACATCACTATATGGATTAATTTGTGCTTCATCCAATTTATCTAGGGATACTAATTCGTTCCCTACCTCATCACTTGGATAGCTTAACATTAAGACTACCTTTTTAGCACCTTTTGCAATTCCTCTTAAACAAATAGCAAAACGGTTTCTACTAAGGATTGGGAAAATAACACCGATGGTTTCTCCACCAAGTTTTACCTTCACATCTTTAGCTATTGCATCTACTGATGCATAGTTTCCTTGTGATCTTGCGACAATACTTTCTGTTACTGCGACTACATCTTTATCACGAAGGTCAAAGCTTTCTGATTTTGCTGCTTCTAATACGCTTTGCGTAACGATACTAGCTAAATCATCTCCTTCACGAATAATTGGGCATCTAACCCCTCTGGATACTGTTCCTACTTTTCTTTCCATAAGTTTTAACACCTTTCTTTATGTGTACTTATACACTCTATATTAACTATAGTTTCCTATAGGTAATAAACCTCATTACACCACAAAAAGCCGTACTCTATACGGTTATAACCTATTGCCAAAAGTATTTCATCTTTTTTTGTGGTAGAAAAACAAATTCTACATCAACATCATCATCTTCCAATGTAAGAATTACATAAGAAGGATCTCGACCATCACGACTTCTCCAAATAGAACCTGGATTAATCACACGCACTCCTAGCACGCTTTCATCATGTGCAACATGCGTATGTCCATAACAAGCAATATCACAATCTAAGCTACGTGCCTTTTGCGCAAGTTGCTCGACTCTGTTATTAAACATGAATTGGTGAGAATGGGTGATAAAGAGACGATGTTTTCCTAAAGTTAATACTTTTTCGTTAGGGTAATCAAAAAATATATCGTTATTTCCACAAACTGTTACAAATTGGGGAAACTCTGATGCATCTGTTTCAATATCGCCACAGTGGATATAAGCATCAGCATTCGGATATTTATTTAAAATATCCTGTAATACTTCGTCTTTTCCATGGCTATCGCTCACAAGAATAACTTTCATTTTTACCACCGCATCTATAATAACAAAAAAAACTCTAATTGCAAAGTTTTTTTTGTGAAAGTTTTTTTGTAATTTTACATTTTATTCCATTTATTAGAATATTACTTCATTATACAACAAATTATAGACACTTTGGCTCCCTTTCTTAGTGCTTTGAGGACTTACTACAACACCCTTTACTTTCACTTCAACGTTTTCAATATTTGGTAACATACCTAAAGAAAGTACTAAAGAATCGTATACATCTTGTTTTACACTTTGATTACTTGCTAAAATATTCTTATTTAACTCTAAAGAAATTGTACGATCTTTTATATTGGCATCGCTCACGCTAATGTTTTCGATACTCAACGGTGCTTTTAAATCTGTTGAAGAACTAATATCCGCAAGGATATTAGTAATACTAGATTGCATACTATCGCCCTCTAAAACAACACGCTTCGTCTTAGGAACCATATATGTCACCCCAGACACGTTTTTCGTATAGAAAACCGTTAAAGGAGTAGATAAGTGCAGACTACTCGTTGCATTTTCAAAGTTATTAATTCCAATGCGACGAGTTAGTATTGCAGGAATTGGAGTATGCGTAATTGGCATCTTTGTCAATAAGACATTATTCAAATACAATTGAATTTGTTCAATATCTCTAAATTGACTAGCTCCCCAAGTAATTGCTTCTAGCACTCTTAATTCATCATCTTTATGATAGTTTTTAAACGTATCATCAAAATATAAGCTTACCATCTTATCTTTTTTCATTATTTTTAAAGGAGCACATTCTTTTGTAAACAATGGTTCAAATCCTTTTATGTGCTGTTTTCCACTCATATAAGCAAATAATAATTGTAACTTATCTTCCTCACTATGTTCTTGATTGATTGGAATTGATAAAGGTACCAACGTATTACTTGCATCCTTTAAGTATATTTGCATATACGTATTTTCTTCTTTTAATGAAACAACTGGTGCACTCACTTTTTTTTCTGGATAGTATGCAATTGATAAGTACGTAAACAAAGCAATTGCCCCAAAGATAAAAGCGATTTGTTTTCTAAATCGATGCATTTCATTCACCACCTACTACAGTCTATGGGTGATGTTCCTAAAAAAGAATATGAGAATGACTATTTATATTCGCTTAGGGTTACTTCTTCTAATGGTAAGTTTTTATCATGCATTTGTTTGGCCATTTCTTTTCCTACATAGCGTAACGTATAGGGTTGATGTTTCTTGCCTGTCACATCTTCGTTTGCTTTGGTATAACGAATAACAAAGCCATACTTATAAGCATTATCCTTTAACCAAATTTCTTGTTCACGTTCACCTTCACTAATACTTACTTTATTTTCCGCATTTGTTTCCATTTCTCGATTGGTAATATCCGCTTGTACCTCATTAGGTAAAAGTTGTACACTATACCCTAATTGATATTCACTTTGTCCTGGATAATCCCAAAACTCTTTTAAGTCTTTTCCGTTATGTTTCTTTATGGCATTCTCATACAACTTTATTTGATCTTCATAAGAAATATATCCAGCTACTAATTGCATGTCCCCATATGCTTTCCCATTTATTTCTTTTGCGGCGTCACAAAGTTGTTGTAAAGGTGCTAAAACTTCACTCTTTACTAATATATCATTTGCATCTTTGACAATACTTGTATGTGGTAAACTACCCACAGATACTAAATCTTTAGGTTCATAACTATGAATGGTTTGTTTACTTGTCAACATCGTGTATTTATAATCGGGATTTGCGACAAGTTTTGTTCCACTTACATAAGCATCCCCTTCATCAAAGAAACGAATCATTACATTGAAAGAATAATTACTTACTAAATCTTTGATTTCGTTATATTGTAAATGGCTTTTATATTTATTAACGAAACTGATAATAAAGTTTTTAGATTGTTTCTCACTTTGGGTTAGATAAAAACTATCGTACCATAACGTATTACTAAGTTCAAAGCCTTCTTCTTCAATATATGGTAAGAATTGTTTAGGTTCTATTTTATTAGATATTAACGTATTGATTTCATCTGTATTTAAATGTTCAAGTACAAGTTTACGTTGTGATTCACTTAGTTCATAAGGATAGCGAGCTAGTTCATCAAAATGTTTATTCATGATCGTATAACAGAACAAAAATAAAACGAGTAAAGATATTACAAAAAGACTTCTTTTTATCCGCATAAGCTCACCTCGAAATTAATTATAGCACAAAGAAAGGAGAGCTGCACGTTCTCATTTCTGACAATTCTGTAGGTACTTTATGTTTAGGTAGAAGGTTTGTTTGCGATAAAACAGGGTTGCACAAAGAAAATCGACTTCCTTCACGATTGCTTTATTTGGTAAATAGGAGGCTAAGGCTATTTTTCTCCATGCTAGCGTTTTACGAACGATATGACATGCATAATAAACTGGTATTTGATGAAGCGTTCCATTATCTAGTTCTACTTGAAAATGTTTTAATTCATTGCATAATATATTAGCTTCTTTAAGTTCCATTTGGGGTAAGTAACGCTTTTGATAGCTCGTAACGATTTCTTGTATCTCTTGTGTAGAGTACAAGGGAATACGACGTTTTTTAGCACGCTGTGATTCTTTTACTCTTTTTGAAATGATACTAGCAATGCTTTGATACATCTTTCTAGTTTCTTGTAATTCATGTTTTAAATAAGCAAACTGTGCTTCATTACATTGAAGCGTGATACGTATACTTTTTATTTCTTTCACACATTTTCCTCTTTTCTCTTATATAGATACTTACGAAGAAAAAAGTGAAAATCCTAAATTTTAATGAAAAAAGTGGAACTTTTTTATGGTTCCACTTTTTTATCATTCTAATGTTAACTCATTTAATTTTAATAATTCGACAACTGCTTGTGCACGTCCTTTGACACCAAGCTTTAACATCACATTAGATATATGATTTCTCACGGTTTTATCAGAGATGCCCATTACGTTTGCGATTTCTTTTGTACTATAATTGGAAATGAGAAGTTCAAAAACTTCTTTTTCTCTTTGTGTTAATATTTTTTGCATAGCCTTTACCCCCTATACATTTCCTACCTATCTTTATCTTATGCATCACTTGATTTTTGGTCTGTATTATGGAGAATATTGTACACATTTTGTGCAGCCTTGGCTGGTACTACTTGTTCTAGTTCTGTAAGTGTTGCCTCTTTTAAACGTTTCAATGATCCAAAGTGTTTCCATATTTCTTTTTTACGTACTTCCCCAATACCTTCCACCTCATCTAAAATAGATTTGGTCATCGCCACATTACGAATCCGTCGATGATAACTAATCGCATAGCGATGAACTTCATCTTGCATTTGCGTTAGTAAGAAAAACAGTGATGAGTCTCTTGGTACTTGTAAAATATTACCAGACACATCCATTAAGTTCGCTGTATGATGATTGTCATCTTTTACTAAGCCACAAATTAATAGAGGAATATCTAAGGCAGTTAATATCTCTTTAGCGGCACGTATCTGTAAAAGCCCACCATCAACTATCAACAAGTCAGGAAACTTCCCAGCCTCCTTTAAAATACGAAAATAGCGCCGATATACAACTTCTTTCATTGAATCTAAGTCGGAGCGATACGTATCGAGTCGAAAGGTTCGATATTCTTTTTTACAAGGCAAGCCATCATGATAAACGACCATTCCAGAAACATTAAAAGTACCTGAAATATGGGAATTATCAAACAGTTCAATACGATGGACTTCTTTTTGAAGTAAGTTACATAATTGTTCCATGCCTTCTATTCTACGGCTTTCTTTACGTTCTACTAAATCAAACTTTTGTTTATGAGAATTCTTTGCGTTATGGATTACCATTTCCACAAGTTTTAATTTATCACCACGTATTGGTTGAAGTATCTTTGTATCAAGTATTTCTTGTAAATGCGTAGCATCATAAGTATTGGGTAAAAGTATTTCTTGTGGTAAAGGATTGGCATGATAGTACTGTAAAATAAAGGCAATGAATGCTTCTTCTTCCTCTTCATATAAAGGCGTAATGGATAACGTACGCTCTAATAGCTTTCCTCCTCGTACAAAAAAAGCTTGGATAGAAATATAGCCCTTATCCACATAACAACCAAAAACATCACGATCTTTACGATCTTTAAAATCAATTTGTTGTTTATCCGTAACATGTTCAATCGCTTGGATTAAATCCCTTTTTTCTTGTGCTACTTCAAAGTTTAAGGCTTCACTTGCTTCTTGCATTTCCGCTGTAAGAGCAGCGATTTTATCCTTGGTATCTCCTTTTAAAAACTTTTGTATACCACTGACCATTTCTTCATAAACGCGGTCTTCAATACTATTTACACAAGGAGCTAAACATTGTCCCATATGAAAGTATAAGCATTCTTTCTTTGGTAATCTTTTACATTTACGTAAAGGAAACATCCGATTTAATAGCTTTACACTATCATAAGCTGCTCCACTATTAGGAAAAGGTCCAAAGTAATACGCGTTCTTATCACGGGTATGACGAACCACTTTCAAGATAGGGGCTTTTTCTTTGGATAGTTTTACATAAGGATAGGTTTTATCATCCATAAACATAATGTTATAAGGCGGTGTATGCTTTTTTATTAAATTAATTTCTAGTAACAATGCTTCTTTTTCACTGCTTGTTACGATATATTCAAAATCATCAATATGACTAACGAGTCGAGTTGTTTTAAAATCATGAGCTCCTACAAAGTATTGTCGTACCCGATTTTTTAACTTCTTTGCTTTCCCAACATAAATAATTTCGCCTGCTTTGTTCTTCATGATATAACAGCCTGGTAATGCTGGTAGAATTGCTAACTTATCTTCAATATTTGCCATATTAGCCATGATGAGAAGATCCTTTCGTCTTTAACACAACCACAGTTGCCCCAAGTCCACCTTCACCTTGGCCTCCCATATGAAAGCTATCAACACGTACATTGTGTTTCAAATACTCATGTACGCCTTTACGTAAAGCACCTGTCCCATTCCCATGGATTAAACGAACATTGTTCGCTTTCGCAAGCAGTGCATCATCTAAGTACTTATCAATAATAGGCAACGCTTCACTCACTCTTAACCCAATTACATTACACTCCATAGAAATCGTCTTCATTTCGCGCTTAACATAATCTTTTTTACTCTTCTTTTGCATCTGTTTTTGTGCATGGGTAATATCTTTCAAACGCATATTCATTTTCATCTGATTAGCAAACACACAGACTTTATCTTTGTTAATGCTTAACACTTCCCCATAGTAATTAAACTTTTTAATTTGTACGTAATCTCCCACAACAAAACTTTCTTCTTTATCTTCGTTCTCACTATCATCTTCCATACCAACTTGATGTAATGCACTTTGTAATTTCGTTATCACATGTGGTTTTGCGTCTTTTTGTGTTTCTTTCAAACGTGTTAGGATATCTTCTGCTTCCTCTAGAGTTGCGTTCAATTGCTTTTGTGCATCTTCTTTTACATTTCCTAATATATGTTCTTTTTGTTTTGCTATATCAAGCTTTTCTTTAAGCAAACTTTCCTGTAATGCTTTTATATCTAGTAAGCGCTCTTCTAGTTTAAGTTTTAATTCATGATTCTCTAATAAACTTTTTTCGAGTTTTTCAAAGGCACGATCGTTCTTTGATTTATCCCGTTCTTTACGCTCTAATGCATCTGCTAATATACTTTCTTTTACACCAAAGCGACGTGCTATTTCAAAAGCATTTGATTGTCCACTAATCCCTTCTACATAATGATATGTTGGTTTCATCAGTTCCAAATCAAAAGCCACACTTGATAATAGAATATCTTCATTATCCGCTCCATAATTTTTTAGTGCTGAGTAGTGTGTGGTAGCAATGATCATGGCATTGCTTTTACGTAAGTAATCAAGGATAGCTATCGCAAAAGGTTCTCCTTCTTTAGGATCTGTTCCACTTCCCAATTCATCTAATAAGATCAAACTATGAGGCGTCACATGTTCACAAATATAAGAAAGCTTTGCTAAATGCGAAGAGAAAGTCGAAAGTGATTCTTGTATGGATTGATCATCTCCAACATCGACATAAATTGCATCAAAAAAAGGAATCACTCCAACATCGGCACTGATTGGCATTCCACAATTGCTCATAGCCACAAATAAACCAATGGTTTTAAGCGTAACCGTTTTCCCTCCTGTATTACTTCCCGTAATAAGTAGACAACGATAGGGAGCAGTCAGTTCATACGTATTAGAAACGACTTGTTTTTTATCAATTAAAGGATGTCGAGCATTTTTAAAGTATAAACGCGATTTCTCAGTAATACTCGCAACACATCCATGATTGGCTTTTGCCCATAATGCTTTCGCAAATAAGCTATCTAAAAGTGCAAAGGTATCTAAATTCCCCGTCAGTTCAAAGCCGATAGCTTTAATACTTTGACTCAATGCAAATAAAATACGATTCACTTCTTCTATTTCTTTGCTGCGTAAACTCTGCAGTTTATTGTTTAAAATAAGTAAACTCTTTGGTTCTATATAAGCAGTTTGTCCTGAAGCTGATTCTCCATGCAACAAACCATCTATACTATTTTTTTCACTAATCTTTACGAGTACACAAATACGATCATTACGAATGGTTGTAATGGTATCCATAAGCTTACTACTATTTCGTGAAATAAAGCGTTGTACTTCTATATTGATATCACTACTACAAGCTAAAATAGCTTTTCTAATTCCTTTTAAAGTCGTACTTGCATTATCAAGTACTTCATCATGTTGTGAAATGCACTTTTCTATTTGACTAGCAACATCGCGATGTTCACTAAAAGAATCAATTAATTCTTTTAGATAGGGTGTCTCTATATCAGCGCTTTTAAAGTATTTTGAAATATGTTCACAAGCACGAATACTTTCAGCGATATAACGGCATTCTTGCGGATTTAAGATTCGATCTTTACTCGCATCTTCAATACTTCTAGAAATATCATGCACGCCTTGAAACGGTAAATTCCCATAACGAATAACGAGTGCTAATGCTTCTTTTGTCCTGATTAATTCACGTTGTACCCAAAGCTTATCAAAACAAGGCATACTTTGTCGAATTTTTTGTTTTCCCAAGGAAAAGGAACAATAGGTAGCCATCTGTTCTTTTACAACATCTAATTCTAATGGTTCAAACATATCTTTCATATCGTTCCCTTTCTTATTGAATTAATAAATTGTTCTATTTTAGTTTTATCAATGGCTTGTTTTTCTAACCAGTGTTGTAAATTATCTATTTCTTTTTTATCCAACGTTTTACCTTCTTGTAAGTAATCGTGTAGGTTCAAAACTTCTTTCATTGGTTCTTCTACAGAAAATAGTGCAACACTTGCTATTTTATCACTATATCGTAATACCGATTTTTCAACAATTTGATTTCCTTTATCCCAAAATGGCAAGTGTAAAACAAGTGATACAAACAGTAATATCAAAAGTGCTTGAACGCCACCTAATGCACACCCTGCCAGTTTATTAACGATAGATATCACGGGTATGTGTCCTATCATCTTAAAAAGCGGTTTTAATAAGAGTGCTACCACAAACAGACAAATAAATAGTACGATAAAAACTAAGAATCGATTTAAGTTATCATAAATTAAAGTTTCAAACATGGTATTCGCAAGTGGTGTTGATCCTTTTGGATAAAGTGCCATGTGTTTTGCACATGGTTCCGATAGATACCAAGCAATCACTCCAGTTACAAAAAAAGAAAGGATACTTAGTAATTTTAATAAAAAACCTTTTTTAAATCCACTGTACATAAATATGGCAATCATCAACAGAACACCAATATTAATAAAGGTTATAGTTTGTGGCTGAACATTCATTTTATCACCTTATGATCCTTTCATTAACTAGCTTCATCTATTTTATCATATTTCAATAAAAAAATCCTCTGCCATTTTGTGCTATTTTATGGTAGAATATCAACAGTTACAGGAGGACTTTATATGAGCACAGTTACGCTAACATTGAGCAAACAAGAAATTCAAGCATTAAAACAAAAATTTCCTCAAGCAATCGTGCGTAAGACACCACCTTATGCCATCTATCAAATAAAAACAAGTGATTGTATGATAACAGCTTATGAGTCCTTAAAAGTGGTCTTTCAGGGAGTTGGTGCAAGTGTTTATGCAAGTGCTTATCAAGCCATTCCTTCAAAAACAAAGAAACCCACTTCACAACAAAAGAGTACCTTTCCACAATGTGGTAGTGATGAAGTGGGGACCGGTGATTATTTTGGCCCTATTAGCGTATGTGCAACCTATGTGGAAGAAAAAAACATTCCCCTTCTAAAATCACTTAAGATTCAAGATTCAAAAGCAGTGAACGATGAAATCATTCGTAAAATTGCCCCTACATTAATGGAAGTTTTACCTTATAGTTTACTGATTCTAGATAATGCGAAATATAACCAAATTCACAACACGAATAATATGGTCGCAATTAAATCAAAGCTACATAATCAAGCCTTTGTTCACTTACGTAACAAATTAAACGGCTTACCTTCTTTATGCATCATTGATCAATTTGTCCAAGGTTCATCTTATTATCGTTATTTATCTCATGAAAGCGATGTTGTTTCTACGATTCATTTTGAAACAAAAGCGGAAAACAAGTATTTATCTGTTGCCTGTGGTTCAATCATTGCGCGTTATGCATTCTTAAAAGCCTTTGATAACATGTCAGCTCATTACGATTTTGTTTTTCTTAAAGGTGCTGGTGCAAAAGTCGATCAAAACATTCGTGAGTTTGTAGATCGTTTTGGTAAAGAAGAACTGAACAATGTCGCAAAAGTACATTTTATTAATACCACAAAAGCCTTCAAATAATAAAGATAACACCGAGCGGTGTTATCTTTATTATTTGTTTTCCTCTTTTTGAACAGATAAAGAAATCACATATGGTAATTGTACAAGTTCTACATTAGCAGCTTGTAACATCCGTTTGCTAGCAATCGTACCTTCTGTATTAGCATATTTATCTGATTCATATACAATACGAGAAATTCCACTTTGAATAATAGCTTTCGCACATTCATTACAAGGAAATAAGGATACATAAATACTACATCCTTTTAAATTATGATTACTATTTAAGATAGCATTTAATTCAGCATGTACAACATAAGGATATTTTGTAGCTCCAAATTCTCCTTCACGATCCCAAGGGAATTCATCATCATCACAACCATTTGGAAAGCCATTATAGCCAATTCCTACGACACGATGTTCACGGCTTACTATCACTGCTCCCACCTGTGTACTTGGATCCTTACTACGCATTGCACTTAAGTGCGCCAACCCAATAAAATACTCATCCCAATTTAAGACATCTTTTCTTTTCATAAAGTATTCTCCAATCTATATTGTTGTGCATACGTTTTTTCTAAATACGTTGCATAAAAATCTAAACTTGTATGGCGGTAGTTGTTAACAACATCCGCATCCAGATATGGATCAAGCGTTCCAACACTTTTTACTTGTGAAACCACAAAGCACAGCAGAACAATCGATATCGTTAGCGCAATGCGCGCATGTCTGCGTAAGCTTTGCATATCTTCATGAGAATTAAAACAAGCACTTAATATAATCCCTGTTAATAAACCTCCTAGATAGTTTACTAGTGATATCGTATCCACAAAGAACAACAAACAAGTTGTGCCAACCATCATTACTAAAGATACCTGTATAACAGAATAACGAATTGATTTGTTTTCTACAAGCGTTGTGATATAGGCTGCTAATAATCCAACAATACCAGCACCAAGGCCTAGTGATATAGTATTGGTTCCCATTACTAATTCAAAAACATTTCCAACAATGATACTACTGAATAAGATTGTTATGAATGGTAGTTTTTTAAATTTACGTTCACAAGATTTTCCAACGATATATAAAACAAAAATATGAAGGAGTAAAGAGGGAATATTGGCATGAACAAACCCTGCACTTAATAAACGAAAATATTCATGACTTGCGATAATGTTCATTTTATAAAAAGCCCCACTCGCAATCAAACCAACATTTTCAACACCAAGATACAACTGTATCAAAATAGCCCCTAATGAACAAAGCGTAATAAATGCCATCAGCATATAGGTTACTTTCGGTTTGATCCGTTCTTTCAGTTGTTCAATAATCTCGCTCTGATGCACCATTTGTGCTTCTTCTACATCCTTTGTTAGTTGTACCATTTCTTCTTGTATATTCGCACTTTCATGCACAATACTATCTAAATCGCTAAAGGTTGCTAAAATATTTTCATCACTTATTTCATCAGGGACAACGCGAATTTGTGTCATGACTTCATTGGTAATCGGCACACTTTCAGGATTTGTATTCAATATAACGATAGGTCCTTCACGTTGTATAATGTCCAAAATAAAACGATGAACATTTCGGATATAATCACTTTCACTAAGCGTTTTAGCATTTGTTTCTGAACAAATACGGATGACTGGATAATCTTCTTGTTTCGCATTCATTAACCAAATATCATTTCTATGTTCTTCCACACGAACTACTCGATAATCGTATTTTGTAACTAAATACTGTAATATTTGATAAGAAAATAATTCAGATTTGGAAAAGTCCATCGTTATCACCTCTACTTTTTTCGTAATTCCTCTAATACATCTTCAAACACCTTTGGTAATGGTGCTTCTACACTTATTTCTTCATTTGTACGTGGATGTACAAATGTTAAACGATGTGCATGTAAGAGTTGTCCATTCGTTTGCATTGTCTTACGATAACTATATTTTACATCACCTACCACAGGATGTCCGATATATTGCATATGAACACGTATTTGATGTGTTCTTCCAGTTTCTAAACGACACTCCACTAAGGTATATTCATCAAAACGTTCCAACACTTTAAAATGCGTACGTGCATCTTTTGAATTGGTTGAAGTAACAGCCATCTTTTGACGATCTTTACAATCTCTACCAATTGGTGCATCTATTGTTCCAAATTCATGTTCAATAACACCATGTACCAAAGCATAGTATAAACGATTTACACTCTTGCTTTGTAACTGCTTTGATAGTGATGCATGTGCCATATCATTCTTTGCTACAATTAATAAACCTGTTGTATCTTTATCAATACGGTGCACAATACCTGGTCGTAATACACCATTAATTCCAGATAAATCTTTACAGTGATACAACAAACCATTGACTAAGGTTCCTGTTTGATTTCCATTGGCAGGATGCACAACAACACCTTTTGGTTTATTAATTACAATAACATCGCTATCTTCATAACGAATATCTAAATCCATCTTTTCACTTTGGGCTTCTAATTCCATTTCATCTTCAAAATTCGCATAAATATGGTCATTTACTTTTACTTTATACTTTGCCTTACAAGGTACTTCATTAACTAAAATGAGTCCTTCACTTAATAAACCTTGTATTCTATTTCTTGATAAATCCTCTTCATGATCACTCACAAACTTATCGATTCGATCAAGCGTATCATCTTCTTGAACGATTATATCTATTTCTCGCATTTCTTAAATCCTCCATAGTTTTCTATTAACACTGATAAACATATAAGCGCAATTCCAATACATAATGCCATATCAGCTACATTGAAAACGGGAAAATCATAACCGAAAATAACAAAATCCAAAAAATCTCGAACATGTTGAAACACTAAACGATCAATAAAATTACCTAAAGTTCCCGCTATCATTAATACCGTTGCCACTAGTGTTAATGTATCGTCTTTCTGCGTACAACGATAGAAATAAAACATCCCGATTAAGAACACTACAGAAATGATGTAAAAGAAAATCATCTTCCCTTCAAACATGCTCCAAGCAGCACCTGTATTCTGCACATAAGTAATTCTAAAAAAGCCAGAGATAACATCAATACTATCACCTAATTTCATTGTACTATCAATGAAAAATTTAGTTAGTTGGTCTAGCATTAAGACAAGTGCTAATAATATTCCATGTTTAATTTTCATAACGCTCACCTCTTTTTTGTTTCTACTCTTTCATGTTGCTCATTTTATCAATCTCTATACAAAAGATTGTGCACCTTATTATAACAAAAAAAACCGCTAAAGGCGATTTTTTTGATTACTTTTTTCGTTAAGTATTCTTAAGTTTCTTACAATATCGCTAATTTACTTCGTGTTTTATAGTTACTAGTAAAAACAATATTAGAATAATTTTCATAATTATAAATTTTATGTTCCTTTAATCCATCTAAAATTTTATTAAATGCTTTCATTCCTTTATTAAAAGAATCATTATTCTCATCATAATTTTGTTCAATGGTAAGCTCATTTCCATGAATACTATATTCTACATTATCCTTAATTGATACAATTATGACACCATCTTTTAGCGTATCATCCACGTGCCAACCATATCCCCTATTCACAACTTTTTTATCATATTTTAAACTAACTTGTTCATCTTCTTTTAACATAAACGTATGATTTTCAAAATCTGCATCTTTCAGATTTTGACTTGCTCGTACATCAATTACTTCAAACTCTTTACATTCAAAAATTAACATTGTCGTACCAATTGCCATGCATGTAATACCAATCAAAAAGGAAACTAAAAATTTTTTCATGAAAAGTTCCCCCTTCTCCAAAGAACCCTATATAGTAAAGATATAAAAGCGCCAGTGGCCATTAATGCACCAATCACAATAAAGTATGCGCCAAACAAAGTCAGACCTTGTACACTTAAAACAACCATAACACCAAGAACACAACATAAACCAATCATAATGCCAACAAAAGGAATCATAAACAAACAAAAGAATATTTGAAATACAACACGTACAATTGAGTTCACACCATTTTGTAGCGAATTTGATTGTCTTTCATTTCTATAGGTATGGTTTTGTGATGTTCTATAATTACTCTTTTGTGTATTTGTAGTATCTTTCTCTTGTTTCTGTGTATTTTCATTATCTTGCGTTTGTGTATTTGTCGTATCTTTCTCTTGTTTCTGTGTATTTTCATCTGCTTGTGTTTGTGTTGCTCTTTTCGTTCCATTCGTGAATGCATGCACATTTTCTTTTGCTTGATCAAAATCAAAACTATCTTTTAAATCATCAAAGACTGTTGCATTTTCTTCTTGACTACGTGTACGATAGCGTTTGATTCGCTTGGTACAAACATTCACTAATAATATAATAAAAATGCCAAGATAAGCCACCTCAATAACAATTTCCCAAATTACCGATAAAACATGTCCTACCCCAAGCCCAATTAAATGTCCCAACAAATTAGACCCAATAGAAGCTACCACTCTAAAAGGTATATGTAATAGACCTAACAACAATAAAATAATAAAAATTTCAAATATAAACTTTACAACATCATCAATATCTAATGATGTAAACGAACTTACAAACCGTTTAAATCCATCAAACATCGTATCCATAAAATGATTGAACTGATGATCAAAATCATGTCGATTTTGATTGGTATTAATCTTATAAGCATCTAGTATTTCATTCACTAACTCATCCATATTACCAAAATCAGCAATCGCTTCTTCTTCACTTTTACCATCTTGCATCTTCATTTCAATATGCATCCGATATTCATCAATAATATCTTTACGTTCTTGTTCGTTAATCACTTGTAAACGTTCATCTAATGACTTTAAAAATTCTTCTTTATTCATGTACATCATTCTCCTTAATAAATGTATTTACTTGTCCATGGAAGGCATTCCATTCAATTAATAATTCTTTCGTCCGTTCTTTTCCTAAGCTTGTAATGCGATAATACTTACGTGGAGGTCCTTCTGTTGATTCAGACAAGTAGGTATCAAAATAATGTTCATTGGTTAGACGCTTCAACAAAGGATAGATTGTTCCTTCATTTACGTCCACAACTTTACTCACTTCAGATACCAACTCATACCCATACATATCTTTTTTATATACAGATACTAAAACAATGAGCTCTAGCACGCCTTTTTTAAATTGTGTATTCATATCATCCCTCCACTACTATAATATTATAGGTACTTGGCATTGTCAAGTACTATAAATATATTAATACCAATGATTCTTATCTGACAATAAAAAAACAAGAGTTTTTATTTACTCTTGTTTTTTTACTGTCATTATTTGGTAGTACTTCCAAATCCACCATTACGTTTTTCACTGGCTTCATCATCAGTTGTAATGCCATAAGGCAAGAAGATTCCTTGAAGAATTCCTTCTCCAACCATTACATTTACACTTTTTCCATGATTTGAATCATTGGTTAGTTTTACAAAAATATGCCCTTCGTTATCAGATGCAAAATAATCACTATCGATAATACCTGTCGTATTATCTAATTGTAAGCGATACTTAAAGCCTAATGAACTTTTTGGATGGAGTTGTAAAACCCATCCTTCCGCAATTTCCACACGTATACCAAGTGGTATTTTTATGCTTTCTTTAGGTGGTAATACAAAGGTTATCGGTGTAAAGAAATCATAACCCGCAGATCCTGACGTTGCTCTTTTCGGCAACTTAATATCGTCGTAAATATTCTGTATTTGTGAAATCGTACTCTTAGGAAAACAATCTTTCCATGCGCGTTCAAACTGATAATGACTGACTTTATGAAACTTTGCGATTTTCTCCATAAACATCCCTGCTTTCTCTTTTTATTTTAACATCATTTACAAGAGAAAACAAAATTATTTCATGAATTGGCGTTGTTTTTGCGTTACTAGTAATCACTTTTTATACCACGCAAAAGCGTCTTTCTTTCGACGTGCAAAGTTACCACTTCCATCATCATATTTTTCAACATAGATGAAACCATAACGTTTAGCCATCTCTCCTGTAGAAGCACTTACTAAATTAATGCAACCTCAAGGTCACTTCTTTCTAAATTAAATCTTATCTTATGCTTATTTATGTTAGAATAGAATATATGTTTCAAATAAGATATACTTATTATAGAAAAGAAAGGAAAGGAAAAGACAAATGAAAAATGATTATATGACAAAAGCTCTAGAAGAGGCTTATAGTGGTATTGAAGCAGGAGATGGTGGTCCTTTTGGTGCTGTAATTGTAAAGGACGGAAAAATCATAGGAAGGGGGCATAATTGTGTAATTAAATGCAATGATCCTACGTTACATGGCGAAATGGTTGCTATTAAAGATGCCTGTATGCATTTAAATACCTATGATTTAACTGGTTGTGAAATTTATACAACTGCTGAACCTTGCCCAATGTGTTTAGGTGCTCTTATGTGGGCTGGAGTGAATAAAATATATTACGGATGTAATCGTCTTGATACGGAGGAAATCGGGTTTCGTGATAAAGTTTTTTTTGAGATGATAAACAATACAAACTATAAAGATAATTTAATTGAGATTGATAGAGAAGAGTGTAAAAAACTATTTAAAAAATATCAAAATATCATTTATAAAACAACATATTAAATTACATGTGTACCCTCATATTTCAAACATAGACGTTTTTCATTTTCAAAGTTTGGGTAACATATGGTTTCTGTATTCAGTACTCAATTCATGAATTGTGACCTACTCCCACCACTTATGTGATGATATCGCATAAGTGGTGGGCTTCTCCAAAGAAGTCTCCTTTTATGGTTTTGTTTTGTCACTATAATTATATTAGAAAAACCTCTTTATGTCCTTTGTTTATCAATCTTTTTCAAGGTTTTAATATAGCATTTCAGAACTGGTACGAAAAAACGGCATTTATGAGTTTTTCACACTCAAAGTGCCGTTTTTATTATGTTTGCTAGTACTATTGATTATTTTAGTACCTTAAATAATGTTGGTTTCATAGGCTTATCGAAACTAAAGAAATGATTCATGAATTATCGTTGCTTTCCATTACTAGCAATTACTTTTTTATACCACTCAAAAGAGTCTTTCTTTCGACGTGCAAAGTTACCACTTCCATCATCATATTTTTCAACATAGATAAATCCATAACGTTTTGCCATCTCCCCTGTAGAAGCACTTACTAAATCAATGCATCCCCAAGGTGTATATCCCATTAAATCTACACCATCTTCAACAGCCTCTTCCATCTGTGCAATATGTTGAGCAAGATAATCAATGCGATAATCATCATGAATACTACCATCTTCTTCCATTGTATCTTGTGCACCTAAACCGTTTTCAACAATCATTAAGGGAATACGATAGCGATCATAGATTTCATTTAAGCTATAACGCAGACCTTCAGGATCAATTTGCCATCCCCATTCACTTGCTTTTAAATAAGGGTTACTAATTCCTCCAATGATATTGCCTTGTGCCTCTGTTTTTGCTTTGTCTGCAGTCGCACATCCTGACATATAATAAGAGAATGAATAGAAATCAACACAACCCTTTTTAAGAATTTCAGTATCTCCGATTACCATATCAATCGTAATTTTATGTTCTTTAAAGTAACGTTTCATATAGGTAGGATAACTTCCTCTAACTTGTACATCACTACAGAACCAATTCTTTATACGATTTCTTTCTTGCGTCGCTAGTACATCTTTAGGATGACAAGTGGATGGATACATCGTCGCAAATATTTGCATACATCCGACTTGATAATTAGGATCAATTTCGTGTGCTAATTGCACGGCTTTAGCGCTTGCTACAAATTGATGGTGTAAGCCTTGAAAGCGTAATTGAGGATCATCTACAGGATGCATAAAATCATGTGTTCCTTCGTTTAGTATACCTTGAGAAAGAAAGCCTCCAAAAGCTCCTGTTGCCCCATTAATTTCATTAAAGGTTAACCAATATTTCACTTTCCCTCTATAACGTTTAAAGATAGCCTCACAATACTTCATAAAGATTTCAATCATTTCTCTACTAGCCCATCCATTATATTTTTGGGTTAATGCAAATGGTACTTCATAGTGTGAAATCGTAATTAGTGGTTCAATATTGTATTTTAAACATTCATCAATAATGGCATCATAAAATGCAAGTCCTTCTTCATTTGGACTAGTTTCTTCTCCTGTTGGAAAGATTCTTGTCCAAGCAATTGAGAAACGAAATACTTTAAATCCCATCTGTGCAAATAATGCAATGTCTTCTTTATAATGATGATAAAAGTCAATTGCTTCATGACTTGGATAGAAGGTCCCTTCTTCTAACACTGGTGTAATTCTTTTGGGTGTTGTCTTCGTTCCACCAGTACATATATCAGCACAAGAAACGCCTTTACCGCCTTCACGCCAACCTCCTTCAAATTGATTTGCTGCCGTTGCTCCACCCCATAAAAAACCTTGTTTAAATGTCATCGTGCATTCTCCTTCTAATTTGTTAAGTCTTCTCCATTACTAGCAATTACTTTTTTATACCAATCAAAAGATTTCTTCTTCGTTCTTGCTAGCGTTCCATTTCCTTCATTATCACGATCTACATAAATAAAGCCATATCGTTTTTTCATTTCTCCAGTACTAGCACTCACTAAATCAATTGGGCCCCAAGAAGTGTATCCTAATAAATCTACACCATCGAGCTCAACGGCATCTTTCATTGCTTGAATATGTTTTGCTAAATAAGCAATCCGATAGTCATCTTGAATGCTACCATCAGCTTCTACTTTATCAACTGCGCCAAGTCCATTTTCAACAATAAACAATGGCTTTTGATAACGATCATATAACGTATTTAATGTAATTCTTAAACCAAGAGGATCGATTTGCCATCCCCATTCACTTGCTTCTAAATAAGGATTCTTTAAAGATGCAAATATATTTCCACCTGCTAAATTATCTACTTTTGGATCCGCACTAGCACATCTTGATGAATAGTAAGAAAACGAAATAAAATCGACTGTATTTTCTTTTAATATACGTTCATCATCTTTCTCCATTTGAATATGAATGCCTTTACGTTCCATCTCTTTTAATGCATAAGCAGGATAGCTTCCACGTGATTGTACATCAATGAAGAAATAGTTTTCTCGATCACTTTTTAGTGCTTTAAAAACATCTTTAGGCTCACAAGTATACGCATATGTAT
Source organism: Longicatena sp. (assembly GCA_036639635.1). Taxonomy (GTDB): domain Bacteria; phylum Bacillota_I; class Bacilli_A; order Erysipelotrichales; family Erysipelotrichaceae; genus JAVWIF01. The sequence continues at coordinate 19,876 of JAVWIF010000009.1, read as the reverse complement.
TACCTGCCGCTAACATACAACCAACTTTGTTATTAGGATCTACTTCATGCGCAATCTTTGTAGCAAGTGCGCTTGCCACTAATTCATGATGGGCTGCTTGGTATTTAATTTGTTCCTTATTATCATCTTCACCTAAATATAAACCTGCGCCCATAAAAGGAGCATGCAAAATCATATTTATTTCATTAAACGTTAACCAATACTTTACCAAACCTTTATATCTACGAAAGATAACATTACATAAGTTTTCATAGAAACCAATTAATTTACGATTTCTCCAAGCACCATATTTTTCAATTAAATGCATTGGGCAATCAAAATGCGTAATCGTTACCAAGGGTTCAATGCCATATTTTTGACATTCTTTAAATACATCTTCATAAAAAGCTAAACCTTCTTCATTGGGTTCACTTTCATCGCCTAAAGGAAAGATTCTTGTCCAACCAATCGATAAACGATATGTCTTAAATCCCATTTGCGCAAATAGTGCTATATCTTCTTTATAATGATGGTACATATCAATCGCTTGTTTAGCTGGATAAAAATGTTGATCATCAAAATCAAACATTTTCTTTTCTCCAGTAATAATAGGAAAACGATCCTTCCCTGCTGGAACTACATCAACATTTGCAAGTCCACGCTTCCCTTCATTGTAACCACCTTCACACTGGTTCGCCGCACTTGCGCCTCCCCATAAAAAATCTCTACGAAAACCCATAATTTTACCTTCTTTCTATATCTTCAGATTTTATGATAATACGGTAATAATTTCTGTATTATTTGATGCTGTTTTTTCTTGTGTCTCTACGATATCTAAATAATCGTTTGTATTTGTCACAATGATTGGCGTATCTAAACAATACCCTTCTATTTGTAAAGCTTTAATATCAAAACTAACAAGTTTTTGTCCTTTCGTAACATGTTCTCCTTGTTTAATATGTGCTTCAAAATATTTACCTTCTAATTGTACTGTATCTAAACCAATATGTATCAAAACTTCTAATCCATGATCAGAAATTAAACCAATGGCATGTTTCGTTGGAAATAAGGTCATAACAATTCCATCAAAAGGAGCGCTAACTATTCCTTCACTAGGAACGATTGCAATGCCTTTTCCTAATACACCTTTCGCAAAAGCATCATCTTTTACTTCTGACAAAGGCATTACTTGTCCTTTGATTGGACTATAAATACTTTGTTTACCTAGTTTTACATCTTGATTAATTTGCGGTGTCGTACTTTCTACACTTTTATCTTTCCAAAAGAAAAATGTTAATAAGAAACCTACAATCATAGAAACAGCAATACAAATAAAGGAAGCATACATACCACTAGCATCACCCGTTTTTGTATTAATAAAGTTAACAACTCCAAAGATCCCCATACCACCCATCGTATAGCTTTTAGCACTCATAAGTCCCATAACAACACCACCGGCAGCTCCACCAATCATAGAGAAGATAAATGGTGTTTTCTTAGGTAATGTAATACCATAAATAGCAGGTTCTGTTACTCCACAAATACCTGAAATAACGGCTGGAATACATAACTCTCTTACTTTTTTATCTTTTAATTTAAAGTACATCGCAGCAACAACAGCTGTTTGCGCAAAACTAGCACCAAAGAAGCCTACCATAACTGTATCAAATCCATACATTCCTAAATTCATCATGGAAAGTGGAATTAAACTCCAATGTAACCCAAAGATTACCAACACTTGCCAGAAGAACCCTACTACAACACTCATTAAAACTGGTGAGAATGTGTATAATGCACTAAACATACTCCCTAACATTCCTGTAAGAATAGTAATAACTGGTCCAATTACTAAGAATCCAACTGGTAGTGACACTAATAATACAAAGAAAGGTACAAAGAAAGTTTGAATCATTACAGGTATAAATTTCTTTGCGATTTTTTGCATCTGTCCAGCAAAAGCCACAATAATCATAACTGGTACTACACTACTTGCATAATTATTTGCAACAAATGGTATTCCAAGAAATGTCGTATAATACGTACTTTCCATGAATGTTCCTTCAAATAGTACACCTAAAGGTTTTGCAACAGCTAGTGCACTTTGTTGAATTGCTGGATAGCAAAGTGCCGCTCCTATGATTAAACCAAACATAGGATTTAAGCCAAATTTTTTACTTGATGTATATCCAATAATTAAAGGCAAAAAATAAAACACACTATCCCCAATTGCATTTAACATCAAATAAGTTCCTGATGTTGCTGGATATAATTCAAGGAAAATAAACAACGCATTCATTCCTTTGATCATACCAGCGGCACATAGAACTCCTAAGAATGGTTGGAAACAACCACTTATGATATCTATTAATTTATTAAAAAGTCCTTTTGGTGCCTCACAATCCTGTGCAGAATCTCCACTAATTCCTGCAATTTCACATACATCCGCATATACTATTGGAACATGATTACCAATGACAACTTGATATTGACCTGCACTATGCATGACAGTTACAACACCATCCATATTCTTCAATACATCATCATTGGCAATACTTTCATCTTTTAATTGAAAACGTAGTCGTGTAACGCAGTGTCCTAAACTTTTAATGTTCTCTTTTCCACCGACATTTGCTAAAATCTGTCTTGCTAAACTTTCATACTTACTCATGTTTGAGTCCTCCATTTTTCATTTATAAACCATTAAGAAATTTGAAGGTTTGGCCAACCTAATGTCACCATCCAAAACTATTATTCAATTGTAAATTTATTTATATATCTTGCCCCTTTCACTTTATATTTCAATACCTATTGGTATTAAATAACTATGATTCACTTTTATAAACGACACGTTCAATATGAATAGTTAAATATAATTGTTCTTCTTTTGAAACAACATACTTATATTTTTCTTGAATAAAACTGCTTATACGAATGACACATTCATATGAACTTTTATATTTTAATTTTATGATATCTAACAATTCATCTTCACTATTTTCGGTATATGTTTTTCCACTGCATAAGCGTTGTGCAAAGAACTTCAAATGGGAAACAAAGCGATAATAATATACAGAATCCTCATCAAATGTAATGTTAAAGTAATAGCGAACAATGTTTGTGATTTCCTGCATAACTTTCGTTATTTCATAAATAGAACGATTTGTTTGTTCATCTTCTTCCATCTGTGCATTTACAATATGTAAGGCAATAAAGCCTGCTTCATCATCTGACAAACGAACATTTAATTCATTTTCAATCATATCCAAAGCTTTCATTCCAATAAAGAATTCATCTTTATAAAACCGTTTTATATCCCATAATAATGCATTTTTTACTTCAATTCCTTGTAAATATCTCATCACTGACATGTAGACGTGGTCTACAAGTGAAATATAGATGGCATCATCTACTTTTTTACCTAGATGTGTTTTTGTATAGGTTATTATTTTTTCAACAAGTTCTAAATATTCTAATGGTATATCTGAAATTAGTTCTTGAAAACGATTATTTGTATCTGGATTGGATAAAGCAAACACTTTATCAATTTGTTCGCTGGTAATATCATCCCCACATTTTTTATTAAAAGCAATTCCTCGTCCCATAACAATTTGTTCTCTTTGTTTATCATCTAAAACAACGACAACATTGTTATTCAGAATCTTATGGATATACATAAAATCTCCCTTCTAAAACAAAAAACCTATTTATTGCCAAAAATACAACAGAAATGTTGTTGGCCCATAAATAGGTTTAGCTTGTATTTAAACAATCACTATCCTGATTACTTTTTTATCATACTAGACTTCACTATCTTTGTCAACGCTTTCATTTACTTTTTCTAGAAAATCTATTTCTATTATTAGTTATCATATATATCCGTATTTAAATATTCAAACAAGAAACTTAGTTCCTAATTATTGCTTTTTGTTTATCTTCTCAATATTCAAATCCGCTTGTCTTTCTATAACTTTCTCAATTCTGGCTTTTACTTGCTTGGAAATTGCTGATTTTCTTTCATCATCCATAAAAATATTTTTATCAAGGATATCATATGCTATTTTATCAAAATTCAATAAATTATCACTATTCAACCACGATAGATCATCAACAAGATTCAACTGTTCCTCTGCATTTAATTTAAAGGGTTTGCTCTTGTATGCAGTGCCAATCAATTGTGTAGGTGTTGTTGCCCACAGTGAACTTCCGCTATCATATATAGGAGCTATTCTTGTCCATTTCAAATCAAGAACATTTCTGATTGCACCAAAATTACGATAATGACGATCATAATTCCCCAAAATATAATCACATACCAGCATCTTATTGATTTTAATTTTTACATCTAGAATACCTAGCTCTCTACATACATGTATATAGTGCTCATATAAGGAATCACTTCCACGTAATTTCTTTGTAGCATCAATATAAAAAGCAGGTACTAATTCCTCATCTACGCCTACCATCGTCTCACAACAAGAATATGAAATTCCATTTTCCTCAATCAAATAATATGGCACAAATTCATCCTTATCCAGAATTTTTTCATACAATTTTGTTGCGATGACTTCATTAAATGGCTCTTGATTATTAAATGTGTTTCCACTTTTGACTAGACATCTTTTACCATTCATTATTTTCCATTTCTTTCTAAGATTTCCATCACTTGAATTATCGGGGCTACACATATTAAGACTATCTGTAAAGTTTATTTCACCCAGCAATAGTTTTCCCATATCTTCACTAAAATCATTGGTAAAAAAGTTAATATCAGCCCATGAAACAAGGGAGTCTATTTCTTTTATCCAATATTGATCACTAAGGCTAAGTCCAAAACATTTTTCCAATAATTCAACGGAACTGTTAATATCCATCTCTTCAAGTACCTCTTTAAATTTACAACGCGATGCAGGAATAGCTCTATATCTCCACCAATTATTAAAAGACTTTCTTGAAATTCCTGTCATATAATCAATGATACCCAAAGGGGCATATTCAGGATGGATTAAATCTATTATTTTATCTATATTATGCGTTTCATCATCATATAAAAAATCCAATATCTCTGTATCTTTATTCATTAATCGGTATTTCATATAATCTCACCATCCTTTTGGGTATATTATTTTGAAGTGATCATCTATCTTTCTTGATTTTCATTATATCATATAAAATATACCTTTCATCAATTACCATCATACAAAATTTTCCGAAATTTAATATTCCAGTTTCGAATATATTACACGGCCTTTAAAAGACATACATAAATTCAAATAAAAACTTAGTTTCTAAAAAGTACTTTCTGTTTATCATCTTTATATTGTGTAGAATATAACTCATAATAATAACCTTTGTTTGCCAAAAGTTCTTGATGTGTACCTTGTTCAATAATAACTCCATGTTGCAGTACCACAATCACATCAGCATCTACAATGGTGCTTAATCGATGTGTTACAACAAAACTTGTTCTATTTTCCAGCAATTTAGTCATCGCATGCTGAATCGCTTTTTCACTTTCAGCATCAATAGAACTAGTTGCCTCATCCAATATAACAATACTTGGATTAGAAAGAATAGCTCTAGCAAAAGATATCAGTTGTTTTTGCCCAGTTGACAAACGATCTCCACCCTCTCCTACTTCGCTATCATAACCATGGCTCATTTCCTTGATAAAGCTATCTGCATGTATTAATTGTGCAGCTTCTTGAACCTCTTGTAAAGACGCATTTGGTCTTCCATATCTAATATTATCTAGAATAGAACCACTAAATAAATTAGGTGTTTGTAAAACATAACCAATATTTTCATGTAACCATCCTACACTTCGTTTACGATAATCACGATTATCAATATAAATATTGCCACTTGTTGGTTCGTAAAAACGAGATAATAAATTAACAATCGTACTTTTTCCTGAACCTGACCCTCCAACAAGAGCTACCATTTGTCCTTGTTTTATATGAAGATTAAAATCATTTATAATAATCTCATTAGGTTGATAATAAAAGCTCACATGTTCAAAATCAATATTACCTAACAACGGCTCATACGCTTCAAGTTTTGGTTCTAAAATCGTTCCATATGTATCAATGACATCTTTTTCATCCTGTATTTCTATGGGTTCTTCTAATAAAGACACCACTCGTTCTGCACTTGCTTGTGCCATTTGCACATCACTTAACACACGTGCTATTTGCTTTAAAGGATAAAAAAACAAGTTTGCATAGTTAATAAACATCGCCAAAGTTCCAAATTGAATCGTCTTCAATACGACTTGATAACCACCAACACTAACTAATCCTGCAATAACAAAACCACTTAATAAATACACAATTGGTTGAAACAACGCATTCCATTTAACAGCACGCATACTGCAGCTATTCATACTTGCCGTTTTACTTTGAAACTCTTCATAGTTTTCTTTTTCTATCCCTAACGTTTTCGTAGTTGCTACCCCATTAATGCCTTCAACAAATGCTGCTGTTATCATAGAATTAGCTTTCCTACTCGCGCGTTGGGCGTGTAAAATATGACGTTGAAAATATAATGAAATAATCCATAATATTGGAACAACAATAAGTACGACAATCGCCATCTGCCAATTCACAACAAACATAACAATCGTAATTCCTATCATTACAAAAACACCCCACACCAAATCTACAATCGCCCAAGATAACACTTTTGTGAGTCGTGCGGTATCTGATGTCATTGTTGCCAATAACCAGCCATTTTCATTTCGATCAAAGTAAGAAAATGTTTGTTCTTGTAACTTACGAAAACATAAACGGCGCAAGTCTTTCCCAAAATCACTTTCAATGCGTGAAGATAAACGAAAGAATAAATACACACTAGCGCATTGAATTAAGATTACGAACACATACACGCCAATAAATACTGGTAATGTTTTCGCACTCGTACCACCATCCACATATTCATTTAATGCAAAACGATTTAATAAAGGCATTATAACGTCACTAATAGCCAAACAAATATTAAAGAAGATTAAGAATACTAAATTTTTTTATGTACCAAAAGTAATGAAAAAACTTTTGTCCATATTTGCTTATCAAACACATCACTTTCGTACTCTGTTTCATTTATTGTGCTCATTCATCATGTCCCCCTTCACTTTGAATCTTATATATACGTCGATATAATCCATCTTGTTGAATTAATTCTTCATGAGTCCCACTTTGACTAATACATCCATTTTCCAACACTAGAATATAATCAGCAAAACGTGCAGTATTCACTCTATGGGTGATCATTAACATTGTCATAGAAGGGTCCATATTTGCTAATGCATCTTGAATATGTGCATCTGTTTTTGTATCTAACGCACTTAAAGAATCATCTAAAATAATAATTGGACTTTTCGTTAGTAAAGTACGTGCAATGGCTACTCTTTGCTTTTGTCCTCCTGAAAGTGTGGCTCCCTTTTCACCTACTGCTGTCTCATATCCTTGATCAAAATTAGAAATATCTGTATGAATACTTGCTTGATAGGCTGCCGCCATAACATCATCACGATTGGTTTGTTTACTTGCTAAATGGATATTTTCATAGATAGTTTTTGAAAACAAGAATGGTTCTTGCAATACAATTTTTACTTGTTGACGTAATGCTGATTTAACAATATCCTTAAGTTCAATTCCATCGATACTAATTGAGCCACTATCATACTCATAAATACGTGTCAATAGTTGTACCAAACTAGACTTCCCACTTCCAGTAGGTCCTAATATAGCTACTTTACTATTTGCTTTAATCGTAAAATTAATATCTTTCAAAGTTGGTAATCCTTCATCTTCATATTGAAAATTAACATCTTCAAAAACAATATCACCTTTCAATACTGGCGTTAACCCCGTCGTTAAATCTTCACACTCTTCGTTCAATATCTCTTGTATGCGTGATATAGAAACACTGACTTTCCCCATATCTGCTAAAATTCTTCCAAGTTGGCGCATTGGCCAAACAATCAACGAAGCATAAATAAAGAAAACAAAAAAGACTCCTAAGGTAAGTTCCCCTTTTAGGGCCATTAAAATCCCGCAGACAACGGTTAATAAGATTTGCATCTGTCCTAAAAAATCTGTACTACTCCAAAATAGCGCAAGCGTATGCATTAGCTTAAAACACTTTTTACTATATTCATCATTAAATTCTTCAAATTTATCTATTTCGTTTAATTCTTGATGAAAAGCTTTTACCACACGCATAGCATTTAAATTTTCTTGAAGTACAGTTGTCATTTTACTTTCAGCGATATCACAATCTAAAAATATCTTTTTAGCTCTTTTAAAAAACAAAAAGGACGCAAATAAAATAAATGGAATAAAAGCAACTGAAATTAGTGTTAGTTTCTGATTCAATTGAAATAAGATAAGAATCGCAATTATTGCATTAACAATAGAAAAAATCATGCTCGAAAATTGTGTACCAAGAAAACGTCTTATTGTTTCAATGTCCGAAGTACTTCTCTGTATTAAATCTCCACTATCTTTTTGTTTATGATATGCATAAGGTAAAGTTTGCAAATGATTATACATATCATTCCGAACATTCTGTGCTAATGACTCACTGGTATTACCTGAGTGCATCTTTCCTTTATAAAGTGCCAAACATGTAAAGCTAAATACCATCACAATTAATAAACTACCAACCCATAAATTATGTTGTAACCATGTAGTACCACCAAGCAAATTTACTAAGGATTGTATCCACTCATGTTCAATAGGGACTCCTTTAATAATATTGTCTATCATATATGACAAGATAAGAGGTGATAACAATAATAAAAATACATAAAAAGAAATATCCAAAAAAATCAGAATCAGTTGTCTTTGATATGGTTTTACATATTTCCATATAAATTTTATACCATTCATTTACTCCCCTACTTTCTACTGCAGAAAAACAGCCAACATGTGCCTATGCATATTAGCATTCCTAATTGTATGTTTTCTTACCCTAGTTTTCTTGCATATTCTTTTAATCCGATAGATATTTGATCTGGACAAGATGTTTTTTTACTTCCACAACGAACGCCTTCAAATGCACCTAATACTTCTTCGATATGTTTATCTTTTATAATTCTAGAAATCCCTAATAAATTACCTGCACAACCACCTACGATTGTTACATCACGAATGATATCGCCTTCCATTTCAAAGCGCATCTCTCTTGAACAAACACCTTTTGGCTTATAAACAAATGTCTCCATAATTTTTCCTCTTTCTTTTTATATGTTAATTCTTTTTAATACCTGCTTACTAATAAAAGCCATACCAAGACCTGTTGGAATTGCTAGTATCATTAAAACTGGTAGCATTGCTTGCATAAAAAACTGTTGATAAATAAAACTAACTGCTAAAACTTGTCCTACGGCATGAAATACACTACCGGCAACGCTCACCCCAAATATACTCATACTCGTTTTCTTATAGGCAATTACACAAGCCATGCAACTAAGTAATACTCCACTCATTGATAAATAAAACCCTGTTCCAAACAAGATACCTCTTAACAAAGAAGCAAGTATCACACGTAAAACATTTACTTCTAGCATAACCTTACTATCAAACAAGTATAAGGCCACAAGACCAACGATATTTGCCAATCCTAATTTAAAGCCAGGGATTGGGATCGGTAATGGTATCATTGATTCAATCATATGAAATAAAATACTGATAGCAACTAACATGGTAATTGTTGTCATTTTCTTTGTTTTATTCATCATTGAATCACCGTATCTACATCATCTTTAGTAGTACTATCCGTTTCAATTTGTACAACGATATTGTTTGGCAAACAAACAATGGGGCGATTGGGTTGATCCACCCATCCTTGTATTGAACATAAATGATAAGGTGAAGTTTCTTTCTCTACACGTACCTTTTTATTCTGTACTTCTATATTTACATCGCCTAGACTTCCTTTTACAAGATAATTCTTATCTTCCGCAAGTTTGACTCTTAATATTTCGCTGCTTTTATAGTTTACGACTACTTCTTTTGCTTTCCCTTGATTTTTAGCATTTATCCAAAGCAAAGGGACATACAACAAGCAAGCACACACAACAACTATCATGACAAATATTTTATCTGCTTTGTTCATATATTCCTCCGATATGTTATAACCTATTATACTCGATATTGCGTTATTTGCAAAACATTATTTGAATCAACGAACAAAAAGAAAAGAGGAACTCGTCCTCTACTTTGCATTCTTTTTGGCATCTTCAATCGCTTTTATAAAGCCATCAACTGAAATTGTACAGCCACTTTTTACATCAGGATTGTTCGCTTTACCCTCCGCATTTAATGAGATTGAATCAATACCGTGCTTACTAACATACTTTTCAAAGAAATCCACTTGTTCATTCCATTCTTTCTTAATCGGACTTGCTTGTTTCATGTTATATGCACTACCAAGTTCTTTTTTTGTTTTATCTTTATCCTTGGCACTTTCATCAAGACTGACTTCACTAATTTTATCATCTTTTAGCGTCACCTTCGCACTTACTACTTCACCATTGGCATTCTTATGCGTTCCATTTCCTACTTTAGCCGTTGCACTTTTACAACCAAACAACAGAATAGAACAACCTATCCATACAATTAATTTTTTCATCAGAGATTATCATCCTTTCAACTTTATTAATAGTATGGTTAACGAAAGTACCTTTATACAAAATAGATAAAAAAAGTCGATTTCTCGACTTTACGTATTTATTTTGCGTTTATTTTATGCTTTTGCTGTATTTACAAGGTTATAGATAGTCTACGACGATTCATATGATTATTTTCATTTCTTAGAATTCCATAACTGCATGAATTGCTTTTTTCCAACCAGCTAAGTTTTCTTCTCGCTTTATCTCAGACATTGTTGGCAGATACGTATTAGACACTTTAAATTGCGCTTTAATTTCTGCTTTATCTTTCCAGTATCCAATCGCTAGTCCTGCTAAGTAAGCCGCTCCTAATGCGGTAGTTTCGCTAATGGTTGAGCGTACTACCTGCGTTTTTGTTATATCACTTTGAAACTGTAATAAATAATTGTTACGACTAGCACCACCATCAACTTGCATACTTCCAATATCTAAACCACTATCTTCTTTCATTGCCATTAAAACATCGTTGGTTTGATAGGCAAGTGATTCGAGTGTTGCACGTATGATATGATTTTGATTCGTACCACGTGTTAGTCCAAACATTGCTCCTTTTACTTGTGGTTTCCAATAAGGTGCACCTAGTCCAGTAAAAGAAGGGACAACATAAACCCCACCACTATCTTCTACCTTAATTGCTCGTTCTTCACTTTCACTACTCTTAGCGATGATTTGTAATCCATCACGTAACCACTGTATTGCCGCTCCTGCCACAAATACACTGCCTTCTAATACATAATCCACTTCCCCTTTTATTCTCCAACCAACGCATGTCACTAAGCCATTACGAGAATGAATAATCTTATCTTTGGTATTCATCAATAAGAAGCAACCAGTTCCATAAGTATTCTTCACATTTCCTGCTTCAAAACAAGTTTGACCAAAGAGTGCTGCTTGTTGATCACCTACCAGTGATGCAATCGGAATTGGATGATCAAACAATCCTTTAGTAACCCCGTAAACTTCACTAGTATCATGGATTTCAGGTAATATGCATCTTGGAATATTCCATAGTCTTAACAATTCTTCGTCATAGTCTAACGTATGAATATTTAATAGCATTGTACGTGATGCATTTGACACATCACTCATATGTTTCTCTCCGTTTGTTAACTTCCACAATAGCCAAGTATCCATCGTACCAAATAACAGTTCTCCATTTTGTGCTCTTGATTGTGCACCTTCTACGTTATCTAATATCCATCTAATTTTACTTGCTGAAAAATAAGGATCTAATAATAATCCTGTCTTCTCTTTTATCAGTTCTTCTTTCCCTTGTTCTTTTAAAGCTACACAGTATGCATCACTTTGTCGTGATTGCCAAACAATTGCAAAATAGATAGGAACACCTGTTTCTTTATCCCAAATCACACTTGTTTCTCTTTGATTAGTAATACCAATTGCTGCTATTTGGCTATCTTTAATGCCTGTTTTTGCTAATACTTCAAACATAACTCCAACAACACTAGCCCAAATATCATTGGCATTTTGTTCAACCCAACCACTATGTGGGTAATAATTATCTAATTCTTTTTGTGCAACTCCAACAATATTACTTTCTTTGTCAAATAGTATTGCACGTGTACTCGTTGTCCCTTGATCAATTGCCATAATATAAGAATCCATCACTGTAATCCTCCTATTTATCATCTCGTTTTATTATATCATATTTATTCTTTTATTACTTACTGATCTACTTTCAACACATATTAAATTATGACGCATTCAAGTGAGTAATTCTATGCGTATTTCTTTATAATCACATACTAATTACTATTCATAAAAGAAAGCAGAGGAGAGACCTCTACTTTCTAATTTTGAAGGATTTTTTTCAAGAAGTTGCTTTGTAAATTAACGCATTATGCAATAATCTTTGTAGTTTCTGCTGATTCAAGAGATTCTTCAAACGTAAATATATCGATAAATCCAGTAATCTCAAATATTTCCATAATTACATCATTTACATTGCGCAAAAGCATAGACCCTTGTTTATTCATTACTTTTTGTGTCGCAAGAATTACACGAAGTCCAGCAGAAGATATGTATTTAAGCTTTGCAAAATCAAATTCCAATTCTTTTACACCATCAATTGTTTTTTTTAATTCAGCATCAAGCTGAGGTGCAGTAGTCGTATCAAGACGTCCCTCTAAAACTAAAATCAATTTATCACCAATAGATTGTTTTTGAATATTCATTTCCTTTTCCTCCAAATTTTTTTAATTGCTATGTATTCTTAAAAATCGACTTCAACGTGCTAAAGCACGTTAGGTTCTCAATTATCAAACTTCCAAATGTACTCGAAAGTATATAAGACTAACTTGTTTCATTAAGACTTATGCTACCAAACATTCTATTGAATAAATGAACGATAGCGTAGGCTCGTATCTAAACCCAATGATTGTGTATATGAAGTACTGATTAATTTCAGTGTTTTATATATTACTATAGACTTTGTTACCTTGTAAAAAAGATTTTCCAGCAATTCAAACTATAGCAGAATCTATTGTAACACCAATTTTGTACTCAAAAGAATTTAATTGCTCTATATCTTTTATCATGTTTTTTTCTTATTAGTACACACTGACAAAGATAATATCATTTAGTTTTTTATTATATCTCACATTCCATTCCCATTTATTGGAATAATTATAATTTCTTCCTGTGTTATTTTAAAAGGCGTTTTATTATTTATTACATCACGACATTCTTCTAAAGTTTGATTTAGTTTCTTAACTAATTTTAGTATTTCGTTAAATATAATTTCATCGCTTGTATCCACTTCCATAGTGAATGTTTTTTCATTAGTGATCATCGTGCGTATAGCATAATGCTTTTTGAATTCCATTATATCTTTTGCCCCGTCAATATTATTAATATCATAAATAAATTGTAAATTTCGATCCGAAGCAACATCTAGCTCATCTGCAAGTCTTATTAATGCTGCCAAATACGGAAGGCAAATATTTTCACCACTTGGTACTTTAAAATTTGTCGGATATTCTTTTTCATCATATAAATCAGTTTTACGATGTCCTCTTGATACCTGTATAATTGAAAAAATATGTTCCTCTGACGGAATATCAAAAATAGCCGCATATTTTCTTATGTATTCACCACTAAACTCATTATGAAAAGTTCTAATGATATCAGGAATATTATCTTTACTATGATGATTAAAATAATCACCAAAATCAATTTTTTTACTGAATTCCGCATAATCTGCCATCGAAATTCCCATACCTGTATCATGTAAATATGCACTCATTAACAGGATATATATTTCATGCGAATTCATTTTGGCTAAGTTTTCGTTTCCAATTAAAGTATTACAAAAAGCAATAACTTCTAAAGAATGCAGACTTGTATGATCTGTAAACATTGGAAAAATGTTTTTGTATTTTATTAATAGTTGTTGTAAGCAAATCACACTGTCCTTAAACAATCGATGTAACTCTGGATTACATTGTTGAAGTTTGCGTTCACATATATAGTCTGTGTTCATATTTCCTCTCCTGTTTTCTTAAATGTTTTATTTTTCGATAAGCCAATCAACAAATCTATTGTTTATTTCATCTCTAAGAAGCTTCTTTTTTTCTTCTGAAACAAACGCACCCGTAACTGCGTTTAATGCTAAGCGTTTTAAAGTATCATCACTCAAAGAAAAATGATACTTTAACAAATTATACTCTTTTTTTAGAGAAGTGCGCGAAACCGTCATGTTATCCGTATTCACGCTTACTAAAATATCGGATTCAATAAGTTTAAGAATTGGATATTCTTTGTAATCATGAACGGCTTTGGTTTGCAAATTACTAGTAAAACAAGTTTCTAAAATAATACCTGTTGTTTGTAACTGTTTTAGTAACTCATCATCTTCTACCACATGAATACCATGTCCAATACGGACTGCACCTAGTTTTAACGCTTCTCTCACACTTTCAGCACCCGCTGCTTCTCCTGCATGAATTATAATTGGTATATTATCATTTTTAGCCTGTTCAAAAACCTCTGCAAACATTTTCGTTGGATAAGCTGCTTCATTACCGGCTAAATCTATAGCACATACACCGCTACCTAAAAATTCTTTTGCTACTTTAACGCTTTCCATGTTTTCACGAAGATTTCCTGCGTTACGCATACAGCATAAAATTAATTGACATTGCATACCTGTTTGTTCAATCCCTTTATTCAATCCTTTTATAGCAGCTAAAACAACTTGCTTTTGCGTTAATCCATTTCGTGTGTGAAACTGTGGAGCAAAACGAATTTCAGCATAACACAAACCTTGTTTTGCTAATTTTACAATCAACATGTAAACTGATTCTTCTATACTTTCTATTGTTTGTAAGACCATTTGAGGTAGTGCAAACTTTTCTAAATATTCAGAAAGACTAGTACAATTCTCATTAAGCGTTAGAAGCCTTTTTAATTCAAATATATCTTTTGTCGGCAGCTTCACATTTGAAATATCTGCAAGCTCCAATATTTCATTTGGCGAAAGAGAACCATCTAAATGCAAATGCAAGTCAACCATATTATCCTCCATTCTCACGCTTTACGCAAGATTACAAATACTTCGAAAACCACTACAATTCCAAATAATGTTATTTTACCACAAAAACTAGGTAATATAATACAAATTTATCATTTATTACAAGATAAACGTATCAAATTAGTTATGAATAGGATTGACAAAAAAAATACGTCTAGAAATGTATTACTAATTAGTGAAATATCACCTATATTTACAAATTTGGCTGTTTAAACTGTATTATCCCTTCTATTTTATAGAGGGTTATCGAAAACTCTTTCAGACAATAAATAATTATTTTTTTCATAAACTATCCTCTTCATATCTTTCCCTGCTTTTATTATATCGTATTTTACGATAATGACAAGATTGCATATAAAAAGAAGCAATCAAGCTTCTTGACTCTTTGCAAGAATTGGATCATTTTTACGAATATGAAAGTACATAAAGACAGCAACAAGCGCTGCTACACTTTCCGCAATTATAAAAGTTGACCATATGCCAACGAGTCCAAAAGGACCTGCAAATACGAATGACAAAGGCAACGTAATACATAATTGTCGTAATAAGAAAATGAGTAAAGAATGGATTCCTAATCCTATCGCTTGAAAAAGCGTTGGGAGTACAAAGCCTAGCGTTGCTGGTATAAAACTAATTCCAATGATACGTAATGCAGGAACTCCTATTGCGACCATTTCTGCATTTGCATGAAATAGTGATAATAATTGTTCTGGTAAAATTAAGAATAATAAAGTTCCACATGACATAATAACGCCAGTAACAATAATGGAATACTTGAGTGTACTGACTAAACGTTCGTGATAATGAGCACCATAATTATAACCAAAGATTGGCATTGCCCCTTGTGTTAAGCCACTTGCGGGCATAAAAACAAAAGTCTGTAACTTAAAATAAATACCAAATACCGCAACTGCTACATTTGAGAATGTAATCAGAATAGCATTTAATCCAATTACTAAGATACTTCCTAACGCATTCATACAAGCATTTGGAATAGCTACCAATAATATCTTTTTCATCGTTGTTTTAGAGAATTTAAAGTTATTTACATCTATTTTTACATCGTGTTCTTTTGTTAGTAGAATATAAAGTGATAATACTCCTGCAAATATTTGTCCAATAACCGTAGCAACAGCAGCTCCTGCCACTCCCATTGCAGGAAACCCAAAGTATCCAAAAATCATAATCGGATCTAAGATAATATTAATAATTGCTCCAATCGTTTGAATTGCCATTGGAAAAATCATCTTTCCAGTGGATTGAAATACTTTCTCGATACAAATATGTAGAAAACATCCAAAACTAAAGAAGACACATATATAGGTATAAGTACAAGCTTGTTCTAGTATGACAAGATCACTTGTAAACATCGTAAAGAATGGACGAATTAAGAAAAATCCTGCTACTACAAACATTAAATACCCTAAAAAAGCCAATAGTAAACCATGTAAAATAGCACTGTTGGCTTCTTTAATATTCTTTTCTCCTAGTTTCCTTGATATATATGAATTTAGTCCAACACCAATTCCCACAGAACATGCTATCATTAGCGTCTGTATTGGAAAAGCTAGTGAAACAGCAGTTAGTGCTTGTTCTCCAATTTGTGCAACAAACACACTATCAACAATGTTATATAAAGACTGAATTAACATTGATAACATTGGTGGAAAAGCCATGGACATCAATAAGGGAAAGACTGGTTTAATTCCCATTTTATTTGTTTCTTTTGTTTGCATATAATTCCCTCTTTTCACAAAAAAAACCTCCATTATCTATTTTATGTTCATGAAAATAGTAAAATGGAGGTTTAAAACCTATTCGTTTGTATGTTTATTTTAAGCTAAACTTGTCAATTATGCAAGAAATAATTTGTAAGTAGTATTTAAGCAGCATTGAAGCAAGCTCTCAATACTTGCAACGCATCACGCATTTCATCTTCTTTAATAGCCGCAAATGATAATACCAATTCATTCATGTTATTTTTTTGAATCATAAGGTATTGTTGTTTAGCTTTTTCAATAAATGCATCAATATCTATTGTTTCATGAAAACGCACAATAATTTGCAAGGCAGCTTCTTCTAAAATTAGGGTTGTATCTGGAAAATACACTTGTAATAAACATAACATTTGGTGACTCTTTTGTTCATAACGTTTACGTAAACGTTTCACATGACGCTCTAGATGTCCATCAGTAATGTAATGAGCTAAAGCAAGTTGTTCAATCTTACTTGAAGTTGGGCTATAGGTATTTTTACGTGCTAAGTATCGTTCTTGTAATGCTTTGGTAAATACCATATAACTGATTCGTAACGATGGCAATAATAACTTAGAAAAAGATCCTATGTATACGATATGTTCTCCCATATCAAAGCCTTGCATAGCCGGTGTTAATTTACTTTGATAACGCAACTCACCATTATGATCATCTTCAATAATGAGAGCATTAGTTTTTACAGCCCACTGAATATAGGCTTGCCGTGTCTTTTTGGTAATTGGTTGATGATTACACCCTTGTGAAACACTATTGATATATAAAACTTGTACATCGCTTGCTTGTAAATCTTTTAGTAAAATACCTTCTTCATGAGTGGGAAGTTTTCGTACTTGTAAGCCATAATCAAAGAAGACTGTTTCAGCTGGAATAAACCCTGTTTCTTCCATTCCTATAATACAGTCTTGTGGCAAAAGTCCACAAAGGATATAAAGCAATGATTGAAAACTAGAACCAATTAAGATTTGTTCACTCGTACATAAAACCCCTCGAATGGAATACGCATAATTTTGTAAAGCATTTCTTAATATGACTTCGCCTTGTGCATCTCCATAAGTTGATATTTGCATTGGTTCATCCAATACTTCTTTTAAATATTTTTTCCATAGTTTCATGTCAAAACTATCACTATCCATGCTTTGAGAACGAAAGTCATAGCGAATCAAATCCGTTTTCGTAGGTATACTTCGTTTTTTCATTTGATTACGTAAGGCAACTTGTTCCAAATCCACATCCACAAAGTAACCTTTTTGTGGAATTGATATAATAAAGCCTTCTTCAGCTAATTGTTCATAAGCACGCTCTATACTCGTCTTCGATACTTTCATTAAAGTAGTCGCTTTACGAATACTCGGTAATTGATCACCTTTTTTAAGATAGTTTGATAAGATATCGTGTTGTATTTTTTTGTATATTTGCATATAAAGTGCAGTATTCCCCTCACGCTCGAAGTTAATCGTCTTAATTTTCATAATATCACCTGTACCTAGTATATCACACTTTTAAAACTGTACTCTAAATTATACTCAATTCTGTGCATTTTTATATATACAGTTATCTGTTAGAATACTCCTATACCAAAAAGGTATGGGGAGATTTGTTATGAATAAAAGTAAATTAACAACACAAGAGATTGTTTTATATGCACTAGGGATGGCGGTTGTATTTGTTGCGACCATGTATATTAAAATACCAAATGGTTTAGATGGTTATTTTAATCTAGGGGATGGTTTTATTTTATTGTTTTCTTCTATAGTCAGTCCTTTGGGTGGGTTTTTAATAGGAGGACTAGGCAGTGGACTTGCGGATATTGCAGGAGGATATGCTTATTATTTCTTTCCAACATTGATCATAAAAGGTTTAGAAGGATTCATCGTTGCTAGTTTGTTTCGTAAATTCGGAGATAAAGTTAAATGGATTGCCTACTTTGT
This sequence comes from Longicatena sp., assembly GCA_036639635.1. GTDB lineage: Bacteria > Bacillota_I > Bacilli_A > Erysipelotrichales > Erysipelotrichaceae > JAVWIF01. The sequence goes on along the minus strand of JAVWIF010000009.1, from coordinate 970 downwards.
AGGTTGTAGTATTATGGTTGTTGGTTATTTCTTTGCGAAATGGTACTTAAAAGGAAGTATGGTCATTGCCTTAAGTGGAGTAGCTGAAAATTTATTACAATCAGGAATTGGTTTTGCGATATCTATTATTTGCTTACCTGTTATTCAAAAAAGTTTTCATTCAATAAATAAAAAAAGTGGAATTAGAAAAATCAGTGAGGAACAAGCATGAAAAAAATAAGTGTAAATGAATTGGTTCTTGGAGCTCTGGGTATGGCACTTGTATTCCTTGCTACCTTTCTTATTAAAATACCAAATGGAATTCAAGGTTATTTTAATTTAGGTGATGGTTTCATTATGTTATTTGCTTGTTTTGTAAATCCTTTCTTGGCCTTTTTAATAGGAGGAGTAGGAAGTGGCTTAGCCGATGTTGTTGGTGGTTATGGCATCTATTTCATACCTACTTTAATAATTAAAGGGTTAGAAGGTTGTATGGTTGCGTATGTTGCACATAAGTATATGAATAAAGCAAATTGGATCATCTATATCATTGCTGGATGTTGGATGGTGTTAGGCTACTTGGTATGTGACTCATTTATTAATCAAAGCTTTGCTTTAGGACTAAGTGGCGTTCTTGCCAATCTTTTACAAGGTGGTATTGGCGTCGTTATTGCATATATTAGTTTTCCCCTTATTAGTAAAATTGTAAACAAAGGCTAAGACAAAACTTAGTCTTTTTTATGATAGAGAAAACAGTTACGAGCATGATTATGAAGTACTCCAACTGCTTCTAGATAAGCATAGATAATGACACTACCAACAAAACGCATACCACGATTATATAAATCCTTTGATATTTTATCAGATAAGGCAGAATGTGTTAGACCCTCTTCACTTAAAGGAATACTTTTATTATTTGTAAAGTTCCACAAATAAGTAGAAAAAGATCCAAATTCTTCTTGTATGGCTATATATACTTGCGCGTTTTTAA
>JAVWIF010000008.1:0-51703 GCA_036639635.1 Longicatena sp. | reverse complement strand
TCTTTCATTTTCCATAACCTCCCTTAGACCTTTCGTTAATGAAATATTCTAGCTTTCTTGTGTAAAACTATAGCTTGTTTTTATTTCGTTCTCTTGACTATAACCTGTTTTTTAGTAAAATACGCTTCTTTCTTATACTAAAGAATGTATGGTATCTTTTGTTTGTTCATCATAATCTAATCCTTCAAATTGTAGGTGATAATATTTGGCATAGACACCACCACGCTTCAGAAGTTGTTCATGATTTCCACGCTCTTCTAATCCATTTTCAGTTATAACAATAATTTCATCAGCATTACGAATCGTAGATAGGCGATGAGCAATCGTGATTGAAGTACGATGTTTAGAAAGTTCTTCTAAACTTTGTTGAATATGGCGTTCACTTTCATTATCTAAAGCACTTGTGGCTTCATCTAATATTAATATTTTTGGATCCTTTAAGAAAACCCTAGCAATGCTTATGCGTTGCTTTTGTCCACCAGATAAACGAGTACCACGCTCACCCACATAAGTATCATAACCATCGAGAAGACCAATTATAAAGTCATGAATATTTGCTTTCTTTGCAGCTTCAATAATTTCTTCTTCACTTGCGCCAGGTTTTCCATACGCAATATTTTCTTTAATAGAACCAGTAAATAAATATACTTCTTGTTGAACAATACCAATTGTATTACGTAAACTTTCAAGACTTATATCACGAATATCTTGTCCATCTACTTTAATAGCTCCTTCGTTTATATCATAGAAACGAGGTAACAGACTACATATTGTAGTTTTCCCACCACCACTAGGACCTACTAAAGCAATTGATTTACCTGCTTCAATATGGATATTAATATTACTTAAAACAGGCTCATCTTGATTATAAGAGAAGGAGACATTTTCATAATCAATGACACCTTGAACACTATGTATATCATGTGCATTAGGACGATCAACTATTTCAGGTTCAGTTTCCACAACTTCTAAGAAACGTCTAAATCCAGAGAAACCTTTTTGAAACATTTCCGTAAACTCAACCAATACTTCAATTGGAGAAACAAAGATATTAATATACAATGCATAGGTTGCTAATGACACAGCATCCAAGCTTCCATCCGCAATAAAGAAACCTCCAGCTACAAGTATCGTAAGAAACAATAAACCTTGAAAGAAGTTGTTTCCAGCATGAAATAATCCCATCCGATAATAATTATTCTCTTTAGACTTTAAAAACATTTGATTACTATGATAGAACTTATCACGTTCAATATCTTCATTCGCAAAAGATTTAACAATTCTAATACCAGCTAAGCTATCCTGTAAACTTGCGTTTACACCAGCAATTTTTTTCCGATTATCCATAAATGTTGTTTGCATTTTTTTGTTTTGAACAAAACTAAATATAAACATAAGCACCGTAACTAGTATTAATAATAGTGTTAGTGGAACGTTAATATACAATAACAATATAAACGATCCAATGATCTTTAATAAACTAATAAATACATTTTCTGGTCCATGGTGAGCAAATTCTGATATATCAAATAAATCAGATACTAACTTACTCATCATTTCTCCTGTATTATTATTGTCATAATATGAAAAAGATAAGCGTTCGAATTGGTCAAATAAATCTTGGCGCATATCACTTTCCATGCGTGCACCCATAACATGTCCTTGTGCAGATACATAATAGCGAGCAAAGGCACGTACTAAATACATAACTAATAAACCACAAGCCAAGAATAATAAGCTTTGATAGATCATTTCTTTAGGTTGTATATACAAAGTGTTATTTAAATAATTTAAGATCTGTGGAAATGCTAAATCAATACAACTAATGATTAAGGCACAAAACATATCTAATAAAAACACTTTTTTATATGGTTTGTAATAACTTATAAATTTCTTCATAATTTCCATGATGATTCCCTCCTTCTATTGAAACACTTTCTTATTATAGTCTATTTACTATAATTTTAATAGTGTTGAGACCATGAAAAGAATTCCTTGTTATTTTCTGTTTATTTCATAAATTTATAACTTTTAAATAAACTAATATTTGTGAATTATTCTAAATTTATAAGTAGTATACTAAAGCAGAAAAAAGGAAATATTGTCGAAAATATTAGAGGGTGGAAAAAAATGAAAAACAAACTGGTTTGAAATAAAAATCGATGATCATCAATTTCTATTTGTGTATAATTGCAATTTAAAAGTAATGTCGAGTTCTCTAGATTTCTATGAAGAAACAAGGAAAGCATAAGAAATTACAGAGTTTATTGATAGAATAATAAAAAAATATTAGAATTCTTAATGAATGAATATTAGGTAGATAGTCATAAACATAAAGTAAAGGAAGGACAATTTGTCCTTCCTTTAGCGATTAAAGAGCTTTCTACGTGCAGTTGATTGAATGAAGAGTTCTTTTAAACCATCTTCATCATTATCGATAAGTTTTTGCTTTAAATTGGTAATTTCTTTAGTAAAATCATCTATTTCACGAATAAGGTTCTCTTTATTTAAGAAAAATAATTCACTCCATAAATTTTCATTGATATTGGCAATTCTTGTTAAGTCACGAAAGCTATCACCAGTATATTCAACTAAATGTGTATTATCATTGGTATTCATTAAGGATACAGCTATTGCATGCGTTAATTGAGAAACAAAGCCAATCATTTCATCATGCTTTGAAACAGACAATACACTAATATTAGAAAAACCTAAGATAGTAGCAAATTCTTTTAGTTGGAGAATGCTTGCTTCTGTATTTTTATCAGTGGGCGTTATAATAAAGTTCGCAATATTAAATATAGAATCATCGGCGTATTTTACGCCACTAACTTCTTTACCTGCCATTGGATGGGAAGCTAGAAATTCTAAATCATCGCGTAAATTAGCTTGTACTTGTTCTACAATATTTGTTTTAACACCACTCACATCACTTAATAGGGCGCCCTTTTTCATATACTTTTGATATGTTGCAAACCAATCAACCATGCTGTTTGGGTATAATCCAGAAATAATGAAATCGGCATTTTTAATGAGTTCTAAATCAAAAGTAGAACCCTCATCAATGATATGATGTTGGACTGCATAATCAATACTTAATTGGTTTATTTCAATAGCATCTACATGGTATCCATTTTTCTTAAGTCCCATAGCATAGCTTCCACCAATTAAACCAAGACCAACAATTAAAAATCGAGTATCTTTTGTTATCATAACAGTTCCACCTTTCCATTAATTTTTTGTAAATCATCAAAGAACGTTGGATAACTTTTATTGATAGCTTCGGCTTCATCAATGGTGCAACTTTTCGTACTACAAATAGTCGCAATACTAAGTGCCATAACAATACGATGATCATTATGTCCAAGCAACTCAGCGTTGCTAGCACTCATTGTTTTTCCTTCTATCCAAATTTCATCTGTATTTGAATGGATGCTAGCGTTGAATTTTTTTAGTTCGCTTTCCATGGCTAAGATGCGATCACTTTCTTTAATACGTAAGCGACCGGCATGATAAATATGAGTATTTCCTAGGGAATACATCCCAAGTACACATAAGATAGGCCCTAAATCAGGACAGTTAGCTAAATCAATAGGATGTGCTGTTAGCTCGCTTTTATAGATACGATAGCCTTTATCAATTTCTTCAATATGCGTACCAAAAGAGCGAAGTATTTCAATAATCTCCTTGTCTCCTTGTTGTGAATGCAAACTAACTCCTGTAATCTCAATATCATTTTGAATAGCACCAAGTACCGCAAAGAAAGCCAATTGAGAATAATCACCTTCCACTTCATAATCAGTTGCTATATATGTTTGATTGCCAGGAATAAAAAGTGTCGTTTCATCTTCGAAAGAAGCATGAATACCAAAAGTATCTAACATCTGTAAAGTTAAGTCCACATAAGATTTAGATTCAAAAGGAGGAAGAATATGAATACGTGAGTCTTCTTTTAAAAATGGTAAAGTAAACAATAAGCCACTGATAAATTGAGAACTAACATCTCCTTGTAAGGTATAGTCTTGCGCCTTTAATGATTGTTCGATGGTGATACTTTTTGTATCTTGAAAGAAAGGAAGATGCTGTTGTGCAAAGATATCTTCATATACTTTTTGTGGGCGTTGTAACAGACGACCTGCTCCTTTAAAGACAACTTTTTTATTACATAAAGAAAAGATGGGGATGAAGAAACGTAGGGTAGAACCAGATTCACTACAAAAGATTTCTTCTTGACTTAAATGATTAAAATCCTTAATCCCTTCAATAACTACAGAATTTTCTTTTGTTTCTATTTTTGCTCCTAATAAACGCATACCATCAATGGTTGTCTGAATATCTTTAGAATACGCAATATTGGAAATGGTACTAGTAGCGTTTGCTAAAGAAGCACAGATAATGGCACGATGAGACATGCTTTTACTTGGTGGAATATGAATTGTACCACCACATGTAGAAGGTGTGATTCTTGCCTTCATTACATATCTCTCCCAATTACTTTCGCAATCGCTTTTCCTTTACGGATGACTTCTTTAAATAAAGCCGGTTTTAAAGATTGCGCACCATCACTCCAAGCACATTCAGGGGTTTCATGAACTTCAATAATCAAACCATCAGCACCAGCAGCAATCGCTGCTAAAGAAGCAGATTCAACTAGTTCCCAATCACCAGTAGCATGACTTGGATCGATAATAATAGGAAGATGTGTTTTCTTTTTAATTATTGGGATGACACTTAAATCTAAGGTGTTTCTTGTGTAAGGCTCGAATGTACGAATACCACGTTCGCATAAGATTACATTTTCATTTCCTTCTGACATAATGTATTCTGCAGACATAATCCATTCTTCAATTGTATTAGCTAAACCACGTTTTAAAAGGATTGGTTTATTTGTTTTACCAACGGCTTTTAATAAATCAAAGTTTTGCATATTACGTGCACCAATTTGAATTAAGTCCACATTCTCTACAAATTCATCTAATTTATCAGCACTCATTAATTCAGAAACAATCGGTAAGTGGGTTACTTTACGAGCTTCTACCATTGCCTGAATTCCTTCAAATCCCATACCTTGAAAAGCATAGGGGCTTGTTCTTGGCTTGTAAGCACCACCACGTAACATTTCTCCACCAGCGTTTTTAACTTCTTTAGCGACTTGAACAATCATGTCTTTTCCTTCAACTGAACAAGGTCCTCCAATCACAACAATTTTTTCTTTACCACCTATTTTAATACCAGCCACATCGACAATCGTATCTTCTGGGTGAAACATGCGACTTGCTTTTTTAAAGGGGGAAGAAACACGAATTATGTTATCAACATGTGGATTTGCTGCAATTCGTTTTGGATCGATTAAACTCGTATCACCAACGACACCAAACACATTGTAGTTCTCACCAATACTTTCATGAATTTGTAATCCTTTTTCTTTTAATTGTTTCATTACCTGTTCAATATCTTGTTTAGTTGCATCTTTCTTCATTGTAATAATCATTTTATTTTCTCCTATTTCTAGCTATCTCATTGAGATTGTAGCTTCTTTTTCCATTAATAAATCTAATATACCAAGTGCTAATACACTATCAACAACGACTCTTGCTCGATGAATAATAGCAGGATCATGTCGTCCTTGAATTTGTAACTTAAGAGCTTCATGTGTTTCTAAATCAATGCTATCTTGTGGTTTATAGATAGAAGGCGTTGGCTTTATGACACTTCTAATTAGAATTGGCATACCATTGCTAATACCTCCGTTGATACCTCCATTGTTATTGGTTGTTGTTTGCACTCTATTATCGGCATAGATAATGCTATCATTTGCTTCACTACCATACTTGTTGGCAAATCCAAAACCTAGACCAAACTCTACACCTTTTAAGGCAGGAACACTAAACAGTAAATGACTAAGCCGACTTTCTATAGAATCAAAGAAAGGTTCTCCAACTCCTGTTGGAACATGAAGAATACAACTTTCTAGAATACCTCCAACACTATCACCAAGAGCAGCACTTTCTTCAATGACTTGTATCATCTTCTTCGCACTAGTTTCACTTAATGTAGGAAACTCCCTAGTATTTAATAAAGCAATTTCTTCATCAATTTGTTTTTCATCTTTTGCAAAGCAATGATCATATACGTCTTTACATTGTAGAATATGACTACCTATAACGATTCCTTTTTGAGCCAATACTTGTAAAGCAATAGCACCAGCTGCCACAAGTGGCGCACTGATTCTTCCACTAAAATGTCCACCACCGCGATAATCCTGATAGCCAAGATATTTTTCGCTTGCACAATAATCAGCATGAGAAGGACGTAATTGATTCTTTGTCTTTTCATAATCTTTGCTTCTTGTATTTGTGTTTTCAATCAGAATGGTTAAAGGAGTACCGGTTGTATATCCATTAAAATATCCACTCACAATATGAACTTCATCTTGTTCTTTACGTTGTGTTGAAATCTTACCTTTCGCTTTACGTTTCTCCATCTGTTGTTTCATAAATTCAATATCTAAAGCAATACCAGCAGCTAATCCATCAATAACCACACCAATTGCTTCTCCATGACTTTCACCAAATAAAGTCACTTGTACATGATTTCCAAATGTATTTTTCATAAGTTTTATCCTTTCAAAAGTTCTTTAATATCTAATAGTTTTGTTTCTACTAATTGTGCCTGTCCTATTTCATTTACTTTAACAACACTTACCTTATCACCACTTGCTTTTTTATCGTTACATAACAGTTCATATACTTCTTGAGGATCATAGCTAACTTCACTTTGGATTCCTAGTTTATGATATAAGGCAAGTACACGTTGTTTACTTTCTTCATTATCAATAAAGTATAGCATTCCAAGCGCAACGCACTCGCCATGTAGATATTTTGATAAATGATAATAACTCTCTATCGCATGTCCGATTGTGTGTCCAAAGTTAAGAATTTTACGTAAGTTTTGTTCCTTCTCATCTTTTTCAACAACTTCTTTTTTTACACATAAAGCTTTATAGATAATGGTATCTAAATCTTTTTCAATATCACCATTTTCAAATAGTTCAAATAAACTCTTATCATAGATAAGACCGGCTTTTATTGCTTCGATTAAGCCATTAATTCTATGCCGTTTAGGAAGTGTTGATAACGTATCAGGATCTATAATTACTATTTTTGGTTGATAAAAAGCCCCTATAATATTTTTAACATTGTCTAAGTTGATTGCTACTTTTCCACCAATGCTACTATCAATTTGTGAAAGTGTTGTAGTAGGCACTTGAATAAAATCAATACCGCGCATATAAGAAGCCGCTACATAACCAGATAAATCTCCAACAACTCCACCACCTAATGCGATAACGCAGTCTTTACGTGAAAATTTATTAGCTAATAATTCACTACATATTTCTTCAAACACATGAAAGCTTTTTGACTCTTCTCCTTGTTCCACTATATGGATATAAGGATCAAGGCACTGTTTCGCGATATAGTGCGCATATTCTTTCGGTACGCCACTATCACTAATAATAAATACCTTTCGCTTTAGATTAATAAATTCAGCAACATGGTGAATTGCACCATGTTCTAATATAATATCGTAACCATTCTCTTGTAAATCAACATGTAATTTCATGTGTATTCCTCCCTTAAAAGAAAAAAAGCACCACAGATTTCGTTGGATGCTTTTGTATTATCGTTATAAAGTAAACTAAAACCACCACTAGCATAACTATGGCTTTATAACGGGCTATTTAAAATAATAAAATCCTTTGTTATGCATATTAATCACTCCATTTACCAATATCATAATATAAAAGTTAACAAAACACAAGAAAAATATCTAGTTTATGAAAATAATTTCATTTTATGTAAGAAACATGTAACTTATAGTTTTCGTGAAGTTCTATTAGCTGCTTAAGATATTTATTCTAGTGAAGATTAGAACATATAAATATAATAAAAGGAAGGATAAATAATTTACTAAATAAACTAATTTATATGAATACAACGATGAGCATCATGTTTATAAAACTAAGACGAAAAGGATTTGCTTGTATTTGCATTTGAAACAAAACAAATTCTTTCAACAAACATGACATTTATTTTCAAAAATAGTAGGATTACAGGTTTCTTTCATGTATAATTAATAAGGAAACTAGGTGATGGTATGAGCTTATTAGAGGATGCACGCAAACAGATAAACAAAGTCGATGAAGAAATGGCTGAACTTTTTGAAACACGCATGAAAGCAGTAGATGATGTGATTCGTTATAAACAAGCACATCAGATGAAGGTCTTAGATACCTCGAGAGAACAACAGATAATTACACATAATGTAGAATATATTCAAAATGAACAATATAAAGATAGTTATATTCAGTTTATAAAAGAAATGATGGAAATATCAAAAAAATATCAACGTTGCCTTATCAATAAAGAATGTGTAGGATACGCTGGCGTAAAAGGGGCTTTTTCTCATATTGCTAGTGAGCGATTATTTCTTGATAACAAGAAAAAGAATTATGCAACGTTTGAAGAAGTATTTCAAGCAGTATGTGATAAAGAGATTGCTTACGGAGTTATTCCTTTTGAAAATTCTTATACAGGAGAAGTTGGCGAAGTATTAGACTTGTTGTCACAATATAAGGTCTATATAAACGAGATTTATGATTTGAAAATATCACAGAACTTATTAGGGATAAAAGGAGCCAAACTAGAAGATATTAAACAAGTATATTCTAAAGATCAAGCAATTTATCAATCTAAAGAGTTCTTAAATGGAAGAGGATATGAATTAATACCTTATCCCAATACTGCATTAGCTGCAGAATATGTTGCGAAATGCCAAGATAAAACAAAGGCAGCAATTGCTGCGAGTGAAAATGCTAGTTTATATGGATTAGATATTTTAGCAAGTGATATTAATACAAGTAATCAGAATACAACGCGTTTTATTGTGATAAGTGATGCATTAATAAAACAAGGGAATGTATTCAGTTTAACATTTATTGTGCATCATAAAGCAGGATCTTTAGTAGAAGCTATGAATGTGATTGCTAAATATGGATTTAATATGCAGAGCATTAAATCAAGATCTATCAAGAAACGACCATGGGAATATTATTTCTATGTGGAAATAGCAGGCGATTTAAATAATAGTAAAGAACAACAAATGGTAGAAGAATTACGAGCTATTTGTGAAGAAGTTAAGATTGTTGGCTCATATCAAAAAGAAAGCAGGGATGAATGATGAGTTTTGTTAAAGAAAAGGTGAATACGACACCAATTGAAGATACAGTATTTGCAATTGTAAAGAAAGCAAAAGCAGACATTGATAAGAACGGAGCAGAAAATGTAATAGATGCTACCATTGGTTCTTTATATAATGAAGATGGAAAAATAGTAGCATTTGATAGTGTATTTACGCCTTATAATGCGATCGCAAAAGAAGTGAAAGCGGCCTATGCGGGAAGTTTTGTTGGAAATGATAGTTATCGTAAACAAGTTTATAATTGGATTGTTGGTGGTACGCAATCAACACTTGCCCACAGTGTTATAGCCACTCCAGGTGGTACTGGAGCTGTAGCTATTACGTTACAAGAAATACTGGATGAAAATGAAACGGTTATCTTACCAGAGATAGCTTGGGGTTCTTATAAGCTAATGGCTACAATGGATAACTTACAAGTGAAAACATATTCTTTATTTGAAGGGGACCATTTTAATTTGACAAGTTTTAAAGCAGTTTGTACAGAAGTAATGAAAACACAAAAAAAATTATTGGTTGTAATCAATGATCCTTGTCATAATCCAACAGGATATTCTTTAAGTAATGCAGAATGGAAGAGTGTTGTAGCATTCTTAAATGAATGTGGAAAAGAAGTGCCGGTTGTTTTATTAAATGATATTGCGTACATTGATTATTCTTATAATCTAGAACATTGTCGTGACTATATTACAACGTTTAATGAAATATCAAATAATGTTATGGTTGTTATTGCTTTTAGTTGTAGTAAAGCATTGACATCCTATGGACTTCGTTGTGGTGCTGCTATTTTATTAGCGCAAAGTGAAGAAAGTGTACGTAGTGTTGAAATTGTATTTGAAAAGAGTGCAAGAGCAACTTGGTCAAATATATCAAATTCAGCAATGGAAAACTTTACCTATGTAACCACTACAAATTATGATGCTTATATGAGTGAAAAAGCAGGTTATGTGGACTTGTTGAAACAACGTAGTGTTGTGTTTATGAATGAGGCGAAAGCATGTTCGCTTATTACATATCCTTATAAGGAAGGCTTCTTTGTGACTTTAAAGATAGAAGATAATGCACTTCGAGATAAGTTTCATGAGGCGTTAATGGCTCATCATATATATACAGTAAAAGTAAATAAAGGAATACGTGTAGCAATTTGTAGTCTAAGTGTTCAAAAGTGTGTTGGCTTAGCCAAAGCAATGAAAGACATATTAGATACGATGTAATGGAGGAATTGAGTAGCTTATGAATCTAACAACGAAGCGATTAACATTACGCCCATGGTTAAAGAGCGACGCAACAAGTTTATATAGTTTTGCGAAAGATCCATTCGTAGGACCTGCAGCTGGATGGCCAATTCATACTAGTGTAAGTGATAGCTTACAAATCATTCAAAATGTTCTTGCGAAAGACGAAAGTTATGCAATCACTTTAGTAGAAGAAGACCAGGCAATTGGTAGTATAGGGTTAATGATAGGAAAAGATGCAAATTTAGCATTACCTGAAAATGAAGCAGAAGTTGGCTATTGGATTGGTGTTCCTTATTGGGGACAAGGACTAGTGAGCGAAGCGTTAAAAGAAATTATGCAGCATGCCTTTGTTGATTTGAAAATGCAGTCGCTTTGGTGTGGATACTATGAAGGTAATATAAAATCAAAACGGGTACAAGAAAAATGTGGATTTGTTTACCATCATACAATAGACGCAGTTAATTGTAGCTTGTTACATGAAATACGAAAAGAACATGTTTCTTGTATAACAAAGGAACAATGGGAGAACAATCAAGATATGATTGCATAAGCTGAGGTGATTATATGATACTGTTTGTAAGTGGACGTTGTGATATACCGGCTTTCTATAGTTCATGGTTTTATCAGCGCTTAAAAGAGGGTTTCGTAGATGTACGAAATCCTTTTAATGATCATCAAATTAGTAGAATCATATTAGATGAAAAACATATCGATGCTATATTGTTTTGTACAAAAAATCCAATACCAATGATGGAACGTTTATCAGAAATCAAAAACATTCCTTATGTATTTCATATCACATTTACTCCTTATAAAGAAGACATTGAACAAATTACAAATAAGAAGGATATCATCCAAGCAATCATTCATTTATCAAAACAAATAGGAAAAGAACGTGTGATTGTACGTTATGATCCCATTATTCTTTCAAAAACATATACCCTTGCATATCATAAAAAAGCATTTGAGAAGTTGTGTTCAATATTATCAGAATATGTTGATAAAATAATAATTAGTTTTGTGGATATGTATAAAAATACAAAAGAAAACAGTTATGTTATGGGGTTAAAAGAAATAAGTGAAGTAGATATGAGAGCAGTTGGGCAAGTACTAGGCGATATTGGGAAACGATATCATATTCAATTACAGACTTGCGCTGAAGAAGTTGACCTAAGTGATTTTGGTATTACAAAGGGATTATGTATTAATCGTAGCGACATAGAAAAGCTGATTGGTCATCCATTGGTTTTAGATAATAAAAAAGGGGTACGGAAATCATGTAATTGTTTACCAACTGTAGATATTGGCGATTACAATTGTTGCGCACATTCTTGCCTGTATTGTTATGCAAACTATGATGCAAAACAAATAAAAGAACGCATGTTGACACATGATCCCAACAGTTCGGTTTTGTTAGGTCAGCTTAGCGAAAGAGACCACATTTGTATTCGTGAAGATAAAAAGAAAGTACAAAATATATCATTGTTTGAAGAGTAAAATGGTATAAATATGCTAACAAATTGTGATTTCGTGCATATTAACGTATAAACAAATTGCATATTCGTGTAAATATGAATAATACAATTTGATCACGGTAGTAGTTCGGAGGTAAAACATCATAAAGTTGGTCTTATAGAAATGAAGATTTCTAATTATAAGATGCATAAATCTATTGATAAATTGAAAGCAAAAGGCAAGAAAAAAATTGGACAATCCTATGTTCTATATGCAAAAGATGTAAAGGCAAAAGATGATATTATATATTTGCCTGTATATATGGCGATGTTTTTATAGGAAATGTGTTTTTACTATTGTAATCATTGATGAAGTTTAGTAAAATAGAAGGGTATTGATTACTACTTGTATATATCTTGAAATATGGTCGAGAAGTCTCTAGCCACAACCGTAAATTGTGGGCTACAAGTAAACAAAAACTCTTTTTATCGAAAAGATGTGTTTGTTTGCTAGGTGCGAGCGAGTACATCTTTATATTTTTATAGGAGGTCTTACTTATGGTCTTAAGAAGATACGCTATATTAATAACACAACATAACGTTTTTTAGTGTACATATTGGGATTACAATATGTATTTTTTTATTTCGAGGAGGAGAATTTTATGAACAAGAAACCAATCGTCGCTATTTTAATGGGAAGCAGATCTGATCTTCCAACAATGGAAAACTGCTTTCAACAATTAAAGGAATTTGACATTCCTTTTGAAGCACATGCATTATCTGCACATCGTACACCAAATGAAGTAATTCATCTTGCTGAAGGTGCAAAAGAACGAGGTATTAAAGTGATTATTGCAGCTGCAGGTGGTGCTGCTCACTTAGGTGGTGTGATCGCTTCTAGTACAACACTACCAGTTATTGGAGTACCTATTCAAACAAGTGCTTTAGGTGGAATGGATTCATTATTATCTACAGTACAAATGCCAGGAGGAATCCCAGTAGCAACTGTTGCGATAGGAAAAGCTGGTGCTAAAAATGCTGCTATTCTTGCGGCACAAATGATAGCTTTAAGTGATGAAGAGATGGCAAATAAATTAGTAGCATTCAAAAAATCAATGGCAGATAAAGTAATCGCAGATTCTGTAATTGAAGTAGAATAGAAAGGTGATGGACATGAATTATCGTGTATTCGTAAAAAAGAAAGAAGCCTATAAAATAGAAGCAGATTCTTTATTTCATGAACTTAAACAAAATTTAAATTTAAAAGGAATGCAAGCAATAGAATTATATAATACCTATGATGTTTTTCATGGAGATGAACATGATATGGAATTATTAAAAGATAAAGTATTAGCAGAAAAAGTTACCGATGAAGTATTTGATACCATTGATTTAAGTGGAAAAACATATATTGCTTACGAATGTTTACCAGGACAATATGATCAACGTGCGGATAGTGCACAACAATGTTTAATGTTACTAAATAACAAACAAGATGTTGTGATTAAAAGTGGTCATATTGTAATATTAGAAGGAACAATTACATCTGATGAAGTAGTTGCTATAAAAAAATATTTAATTAACCCTGTTGAAAATCGTGAAAAAGATTTAAATGTTTTAGGATATGAAGAAGATGTAGAAATAGAAGCAGTACCAGTTTTACATGGTTTCTGTGAACTAGATGATGCGCAACTAGAAGATTTAAGAGCAGTTCATGGTTTAGCAATGACCCTTGCAGATGTAAAACATATTCAAACGTATTTTAAAAATGAAGAAAAAAGAGATTTAACATTGACGGAATTAAAAGTGTTAGATACGTATTGGTCTGATCACTGTCGTCATACAACATTTGAAACAGTATTACAAAATATTACATTTGATGCAGGTGAATTACAAGAAACGATCCAAAAAGCCTATGATGCATATTTAAAACTACGTGAAGAAGTTCATGGTGGTAGAAAAGTTATGACCTTAATGGATATGGCAACGATTGCTGGCAAATACTTACGTAAACAAGGAAAACTTGATGACATGGAAATTAGCGATGAAATCAATGCTTGTTCTATTGAAATAAACGTAGATGTGGATGGCGTAAATCAACCTTGGCTATTAATGTTTAAAAACGAAACGCATAATCACCCTACAGAAATAGAACCTTTTGGAGGGGCTAGTACATGTATTGGTGGAGCAATTCGTGATCCACTTTCTGGAAGAAGTTATGTATACCAAGCAATGCGAATAAGTGGTGCTGGGGATATTACAAAAGATATAAAAGAAGCACTTCCTAATAAATTACCACAATCACGTATATCAAAAGGAGCTGCCGCTGGTTATTCTTCTTATGGAAACCAAATTGGATTAGCAACGACTTATGTGAAAGAGATTTATAATGATGGATATGTAGCAAAACGGATGGAAGTAGGAGCAGTTATTGGTGCTGCACCAAAAGAAAACGTTATTAGAAAATCACCAAACACAGGAGACATCGTTGTGTTAATTGGTGGAGCTACAGGACGTGATGGAGTAGGAGGAGCCACTGGTTCTTCAAAAGAACATAATGATACTTCATTAACGAAGTGTTCTAGTGAAGTACAAAAAGGAAATGCTCCAATTGAACGTAAATTACAACGATTATTCCGTAATCCTAAAGCCACTAAGTTAATCAAAAAAGCAAATGACTTTGGAGCAGGTGGAGTCAGTGTTGCCGTTGGTGAAATTGCGGATGGATTAATTATTGATTTGGATAAAGTACCAGTAAAATATAACGGGTTATCAGGAACAGAATTAGCAATCTCTGAATCACAAGAGAGAATGGCTGTATTAATTGAAAAAGAAAACTTCGAAACATTTAAACAATTGGCATATGAAGAGAACTTAGATGCTTGCATATGCGCAGTTGTAACAGAAGAAAAACGTTTAATTCTAACCTTCCATGGACAAGAAATTGTAAACATATCTCGTGCTTTCTTAGATACAAATGGAGTAAGAGGTTTACAAGATGTATTAATTCGTGAAGGAATAACAACATCTAATCCATTCCATAGTGAGATTAAAACAATCCAAGAAAACCTACAACAAGCAAATGTGGCATCTCAAATAGGACTTGCTGAAATGTTTGATGCATCCATTGGTAAATCGACTGTATTAATGCCTTTTGGTGGAAAATATCAACTTAGTGAAAGTGAAGGAAGTGTTCAAAAACTTCCAGTCTTTGGTTTTACAAATACATGTAGTATTATGACACATGGTTATAATCCAGATGTTTCTTTATATTCTCCTTACTTAGGGGCGGCTTATTCAGTTGTTGAAGCACTTGCACGAGTAAGTGCAATGGGTGGTAATTACGCAACTTGTCGTTTAACAAACCAAGAGTATTTTGAACGTTTACATGATGATCGTGCTAAGTGGGGAAAACCAATGCAAGCATTGCTTGGATTAATTGAAGCAGAAATGGCATTTGAAACACCTGCCATTGGTGGTAAAGATTCAATGAGTGGTACTTTTAATGAAATTACCGTGCCACCAACACTGATTACGTTTGCTGTTACAACAGAAAAAACAGAAAATATTATATCTTCAGAGTTTAAAAAAGCAGGTTCTTATGTGTATTATGTGAAACATACACCAAATGCAAATAAGACACCTAATTATGAACAATGTAAAGAAAACTTTAAGAAGGTCCATGCTTTCATCCTAAATAAAACAATTATTGCGGCATCTACTATTAAGTTTGGTGGAATTAGTGAAGCTTTATGTAAAATGAGTTTTGGTAATAAAATAGGAGTAGATGTTTCAACATCTGAAGCAGTATATGATTTAAGTATTGGTAGTATGATTGTTGAAAGTGCAACAGAAATTAAAGATGAAGCATTTATCTTATTAGGAAAGACGACAACAAACAAAGAAATCCATATTAATAATGAAACGATTGCTATAGACGAAGCGATTCAAACTTGGTGCAAAACTTTCCATAAGATTTATCCAATGGTTGTAAATGAAGAGAAAGCAACAATTAAAACACCATTGTATAATGCAACAGAAGTAAAAAAAGCACATCAGACAGTTGATAAACCAAAGGTAATTATTCCTGTATTTCCTGGACAAAACTGTGAATATGACACTAAACAACAATTTGAAAGAGCAGGAGCAGAAGCCGAAATCTATGTGTTCAATAATTTAAATGTAACAAGTATTGAACGTTCTTTAAAAGAATTAAGTGAAAAAATAGCCAATGCACAAATCTTAATGGTTGTTGGTGGATTCTCAAGTGGAGATGAACCAGATGGTAGTGGTAAGTTTATAGCCAATGTACTAAGCAATCCACAAGTAAACAAAGCCGTACAAACTTTACTTGCAAACGATGGTTTAATTCTTGGTATATGTAATGGATTCCAAGCATTGATTAAGAGTGGATTACTTCCTTATGGAGATATCACAAAACTAAACGAAGGATCTCCAACATTATTTAGAAATGATATTAACCGTCATATTTCGCATATGGCATCAACACAAATTACATCAAATAAATCACCATGGTTATCAAGCTTTACACCGGGTGCTACGCATAGTGTAGCAATGTCACACGGAGAAGGTAAATTTGTCGTTAGTGAAAGCGTCGCAAAAGAATTATTTGCGAATGGACAAGTAGCAACACAATACGTTGATATCGATGGAAATACAACCATGAATGGAACATATAACATCAATGGTTCATGTTATGCAATTGAAGGAATTACATCAGCGGATGGAAGAATATTTGGTAAAATGGGACATAGCGAACGTTATGAAGATGGATTATATAAAAATATTGATGGAGATAAAAATCAAAACATCTTCATAAATGGAGTTAATTACTTCAAGAAATTCCAATAGAAAAGGAGCGATACATAGATGAACTTTGAAAGAGATGAATTCTTATCACGCGAGCTTCACGAAGAATGTGGAGTATTTGCAATCTATAATAATACAGATGCTGCATCATTATCATACTTTGGTTTACATGCTTTACAACATAGAGGGCAAGAAGCTGCAGGAATTGCAGCCAGTGATTGTGGAAAAGAAATCAATTGTTATAAAGGAAAAGGTTTATTAGCAGAAGTATTCAACAACGATATTATTAAAGGATTACCTGGAAAGAATGCGATTGGACATGTACGCTATTCTAAAGCAGATGCTAATCAATTAGAAAATGTACAACCAATTATGGTTCGTTCACATACAAATTCTTTTGCTGTTGCTCATAATGGACAAATTGTAAATGCTCCCGAGTTAAAAAATGAATTAGAAGTTAGCGGAAGTATCTTCCAAGGGGTTAGTGATAGTGAATTATTAGCCCATTTAATCCAAGTAGAAAAAGGCGACTTTACTACAAAGATTATGAAGGCTTGTGAAAAATTTGAAGGAGCTTTTGCTTTTGTTATTTTAACAGAAGATGCCGTTTATGCCATTCGTGATAAGAACGGACTTCGTCCTTTAGCCTTAGCTCGTTTATCAGATGGAGGATATTGTGTAAGTAGTGAAACTTGTGCCTTTGATATTGTTGGAGCTACTTATATTCGTGACATTCGCCCTGGTGAAATTGTGAGAATAGATGAAGAAGGCTTACATGCTTTCCAATATACAAGTGAAATTCAATATAAGATGTGTGCTATGGAATATATTTACTTTGCACGTCCTGATAGTAATATTGATGGAATTAATGTTCATACAGCTCGTCGTTTATCTGGTAGAGCACTTGCTCGTGTAGAAGATAAAGAAGCTGATATTGTAATCGGTGTTCCAGATTCTTCAATATCTGCAGCTATTGGATTTAGTGAAGAAAGTGGACTTCCTTATGAAATTGGATTAATTAAGAACCGTTATGTAGGAAGAACGTTTATACAACCAACACAAAAACAAAGAGAACGTGGTGTGCGTATGAAATTATCTGCAGTGAAATCCATTGTAAAAGGGAAACGTGTATTTATGATTGATGATTCTATAGTACGTGGAACGACTAGTAAACGTATTGTCCAATTATTAAAGGAAGCAGGAGCAACTGAAGTTCATGTACGTATTGCATCTGCCCCATTAACCAATCCTTGTTTCTATGGAGTTGATACATCAACTTATGATGAATTAATTTCTGCACGATTAAATCATGATGAATTATGTAAATTTATTGGTGCGGATTCTTTACACTTTATGAAAGTAGAATCTATGGGAGAAGCATTTGGGACAAAAAATCTATGTACTTCTTGTTTTGATGGTAAATATTGTACAAGCTTATTTAGTTATGGAGAAATTTTAGAAAGTGAGAAAAAAAGATGAGTGATAAATATAGAGAAGCCGGTGTTGATTTAGAAGCTGGATATGAATCAGTTAAATTAATTAAAAGTCATGTCGCAAGAACTAAGATTAAAGGAGCTATTGATTCAATAGGAGCTTTTGGTGGAATGTTTGATTTATCAACACTTAATTTAAAAGAACCAGTGCTTGTAAGTGGAACTGATGGTGTTGGAACAAAATTATTAGTAGCATTTGAAATGGATAAACATGATAGTGTTGGTATTGATGCTGTTGCGATGTGTGTAAATGATGTATTGGTACAAGGAGCTGCTCCTATATTCTTTCTTGATTACTTAGCAGTAGGTAAAAATGAACCAAAGAAAATCGAACAATTAGTAAAAGGAGTTGCAGATGGCTGTGTCCAAGCGCAATGTGCATTAATCGGTGGAGAAACAGCTGAAATGCCAGATATGTATGATGTAAAACACTATGATATTGCAGGATTTTGTGTAGGAGCAGTCGATAAAAGCAAATTATTAGATGGACAAAAAATAGAAGCAGGAAATGTATTAATTGGATTACCAAGTTCTGGTGTTCATTCTAATGGTTTCTCATTAATTCGTAAAGTATTACTAAAAGATGCAAAACTTGATTTACATCAAACATTTGATGAATTAGGTGGAGAAAAATTAGGAGATGTTTTATTAACACCTACTAAAATATATGTGAAAGCAATAAAACATTTATTAGACAAAGTAGATATTAAAGGAATGAGCCATATAACTGGTGGTGGATTCTATGAAAATGTTCCTCGTATGTTAAAAGAGGGACAAGGTGTAAGCATTAATATGACTTCTTATCCACATAAAGCAATCTTTGATATGATTGCGAAAGTGGGAGAAATTCCAATGAACGAAATGTGTAACGTATTTAATATGGGAATTGGATTTTTGATGGCCGTTGACAAAAACGACGTTGAAAAAGTTCAAACTTTATTAAAAGAAATTGATGAAGAATCTTATGTTATTGGAGAAGTTACCAACAGTGGAAGTGTAGATTTAAAATGGTAAATATCGCAATTTTTGCGAGTGGAAATGGATCTAATTTTGAAAATTTAGTAAACCACATGAATGATAAAAGTATTCCCAATGCACAATGTGCTATATTGATTGTGGATAAAGAAAAAGCATTCGCAATAGAAAGAGCAAAGAAGTTACATATTCCTTATGTCTATGTGAACCCTAAAGCATATGCAAACAAGGAAGCATATGAAAGTGAAATTGAAAAGATTTTAAAAGAAAAGCAAGTGGAATTAATTGTATTAGCTGGATATATGCGTTTTATTGGAAAGGTCTTATTAGAGGCTTTTCCTAATCGTATTATTAACTTGCATCCTGCATACTTGCCAGCTTTTCCTGGTGCTCATAGTATTCTTGATGCATTCAGCGCAAAGGCTAGCTATACTGGAGTTAGCGTTCATTATGTTGATGAAGGTGTAGATAGTGGGGAAATTATTAGACAAGAAAAAATTAGTATTGATCCAAATGAGTCACTAGAAACCCTTGAAGAACATATTCATGCAATGGAATATAAATTATTCCCAGAAGTTGTTTATCAGGTTTGCAGTGAAATTGAAAAAAATAGATAGAAAGAAGCGGTGTTGATATGAAAAGAGCATTAGTAAGTGTTTCAGACAAAACAAACCTAGTAGAATTTGTAGCTGAATTAACAAAACTTGGCTATGAAATAATATCTACTGGAGGAACAAAAAAAGCATTAGAAGCAGCAAATATTAAAACAATTGGTATTTCTGAAGTAACTGGTTTTCCTGAAATTATGGATGGTCGTGTAAAAACATTACACCCTAAAGTTCATGGTGCGTTATTGTGTGTACGTGACAATCCAGATCATGTAAAACAAATTCAAGATTTAGGTATAGAATACATTGATTTGGTTTGTGTAAACTTATATCCATTTAAAGAAACAGTTCAAAAACCAGGGGTTAGCCATGAAGAAATCATTGAAAATATTGATATTGGTGGTCCTAGTATGTTACGAAGTGCTTCTAAAAATTATAAGTTTATTCCTGTTATTTGTGATCCTAATGATTATCCAACCATTATTAAACAATTACAAGAATGCGGAGAAACAACACTTTCTACTAGAGAACATTTAGCCGCTAAAGTATTCCGCCATACAGCAAGCTATGATACGATGATTGCATCTTATTTAAGTGAGCGAACAGAAGAAAAATATCCAGAAAAATTAACGATTACATACGATAAGGTGCAAGACTTACGATATGGAGAAAACCCACATCAAAGTGCAGCTTTCTATAAAAACATGCATCCACAATATTCATTAGCAAATGCTATTCAATTGCATGGAAAAGAATTATCTTACAATAACATTCAAGATGGAAATGCTGCTATAGAAATCTTAAAAAGTTTTGAAGGACAAAGTGCTGCAGTTGCACTAAAACATATGAATCCATGTGGTGTTGGTATTGGAAACAATATTGAAGAAGCATGGGCGAAAGCTTATGCAGCTGATCCTATTTCTATCTTTGGTGGAATCATTGCTTTTAATGAAAAAGTAACTGCATCAGTAGCAGAAGAATTAGCAAATATATTCCTAGAAATTATTATTGCGCCCGCTTTTGATGAAGAAGCTTTAGCCATTCTTTCTAAGAAAAAGAATATTCGTTTAATGCAATTAGATACTACATTAAATGTATATGCGAATTATAAAGTAACAAATGTAAATGATGGTTTACTGATTCAAGATATTGATGAAGATACAATTACATCAGAAGACTTACGTTGTGTTACCAACAAAAAACCTTCAGAAGAAGAAATAAAACAATTATTATTTGCTTGGAAAGTTGTAAAACATGTAAAGAGTAATGCCATTGTTTTAGTAAAAGACAATATGACAATCGGTGTTGGGGCAGGACAAATGAATCGTGTTGGTGCCGCTAAGATTGCTATTGAACAAGCTGGAGACAAAGCTAGAGGCTCTGTTATGAGCAGTGATGCTTTCTTCCCTATGAGTGATACTGTAGAAGAAGCATATAAAGCAGGTGTAAGTGCAATTATACAACCAGGTGGTTCTATTAAAGACCAAGCTTCCATAGATTTCTGTAATGAACATGGAATAGCTATGGTATTTACTGGAGTACGACACTTTAAACATTAATCATAAGATGATATCCCTAAGTTTATTTACGGATATCATCTTTTTTTGAACTTATTATTTCAATTGAATATAAAAAATAATAAATATCACTTAGTTTATACTTAAAATAAATAAATACTTATATATTTATATTGGTTTTTATTCAAAATAAGTAAAAACTATTGAAATATAACAAGTATTTATGTATACTGTGGATAAAGGAGGAGATATTATGATTGTAAGACCACATTATTTAGATATTCTTAGAATCTATCGTGATGTACCACTAGTGAAAATACTTGCAGGAATAAGAAGATCTGGAAAATCAACTATTTTAGAAATGTTAAGAAAAGAACTGATGGAAACTGGTATTTCTTGTGATCACATAATTAGTATGCGCTATACATCGGAAAACTTTGAAGATGGAATGACCTCAAAAGAAATGTACCAAGGAATAAATGAAAAGATAACAGATGATGATAGGTACTATCTTTTGCTGGATGAAGTACAAGAAATTGATGGTTGGGAAAAAGCAGTAAACGCTCTGTTGGAAGATGTTAATACTGACATATATGTGACAGGATCAAATTCAAAACTAATGTCTAGTGAAATATCCACCTACTTAACTGGAAGATATATTTCTATTCCAGTATATACCTTGTCTTTTGGAGAATATTTAGAATTCAAGAAAAATAGCAAATTTTCTAAAAAAGAACTATTAAATGAATACATTCGTATGGGGGGATTCCCTATTGTTGCATCAGGTGATTTTGATGAGAAATCTTCCTATCAAATTGTAGAAGGAATTTATAATTCTGTGATTACTAGTGATATAACTAAGCGCCATCAGGTAAAGAATTTTGAATTGTTTAATCGTGTTGTAAAGTATGTTGTAGAAAACGTTGGCAAGACCTTTTCGGCTAATGCCATTGTAAAATTTTTAAAGAATGAAGGACGTTCCTTATCAGTTGAAACTGTATATAATTATTTGGAATGGTTAGAAAAGGCTTTTGTCATCTATCGCTGTTCCAGATACGATTTGCAAGGGAAATCGATATTAAAAACACAGGAGAAATTTTACCTTGCCGATGCCTCGCTAAAATATAGCATCATGGGATTTAACCCGAAGTCAATCGCCGCTATGCTTGAAAACATTGTGTATTTCGAATTACGCAGAAAAGGGTATGTAGTGTATGTTGGTAAATATGAAAAAAAAGAAGTAGACTTTGTTGCTGTACTACGTGATGAACGAGTCTATGTGCAGGTGTGTCGCGCTCTACCAGAGGAATCAAATCGCGAGATAGCGAATCTACTGGAAATAAAAGACCATTATCCTAAGTATGTTGTAACACTAGATGATCTTGCGACTGGCAATATCAATGGAGTAAAAATTATGCATCTTGTAGATTTTTTATTAAGTGAAAATTATTAATAATAATTATTGCATTAGATGGAGGCTGCGAAAAGAAATACTCGTGATTATGTATCTTTACGCAGTATCGTTAAGTATGCCTGATAGGCAAAGCAACGTTCACGTTTACGACTATCAACTTGTGCTAGTATACCAAGTTCAATGAGTCTCCTAACAGCAGTTGATGTGGTGTTATAAGAACTCCCTAGTACAGTGGAGGTTTTCTTGATATCAATGATAGGGCTCTGTTCTAAATAGGCGAACAACCTTTTAAGAATGCCAGTACGAGTATCCACAGCTATAATGCGAACAAGATTTTTATCATGGAGTGCGCTCAGTGCATCTATGGTTTCAATAGAATCTATCGCTGATTCATAAATACCTTGCAAAAAAAACTTGACCCATTGTTCAAAGTTTCCTTTTTCTCGCACCTCGCTCAACCGATCATAATATTCAATACGATTACGTTTTAAGAAATAAGAAATATATAGTGTAGGGTAGGTGAGTAATCTGTTTTCTTTTAGAAATAGATTAACCATGAGTCGTCCAATTCACCCATTGCCATCTAAAAAAGGGTGAATGGTTTCAAATTGATAATGAATTAAAGCAATTTTTATCAGTGGATCGCAATGGTCAATTTCATTCATATATTTTTCTAAATCTGACATGGCATTTTCCATATCCTCATAAAAAGGTGGAATGTACCTTGCGGTTCTTAATGTGCTACCCTGTGATCCAATCCAGTTTTGACTAGTGCGAAATTCGCCACGATACTACCACGCACATTGCTTAGAAGTACCTCATGAGTTTCCATGAGGAGGCGGCAACATAAAGGTAATGTTTTGAGGCGTTCTGTAGCAAAGTCGGTTGCTTTGATATAGTTTATAACATCAGAAAAATTTTGATTGATATTCTGGTCAATATATGGGTCTAAAATATCATCAAGGGTTGCCTGTGTTCCTTCGATTTGTGAGGAGAGTAGAGCTTCTTTGCGTACATACATTGAAACAAAAAGTGGAACACTTGGTAGACGTGAACTAATTGCTTCTAGTTTTGCTACAGCACAATTAGCCTTCACTAGTAAGTGTAAAAGGGATTCATCAAATGCAAGAGCTGGCGTTGGTGGAAGTGCATTTGGTAAAAATGATTTGTACGTCAGTGCACCGAATAAATTAGATTTATAGCTTCCTGAACGGTTCATGAACTTCACCTCTAACTTGAATTAATATACTTATTATATAACAGCTATTTCAATAAAATAACGATTTATTGAAATAGTGAATTAAATAGTTGTTTTCTATTTCAATCATATTTTGGTAATCTATAGAGGACTTTAGCAATATATTTTCTTTTATGACATGCAAGAGTAGGCTGTTTACAGTTTTACTTCCATTATAGTATGAGGATTGTCTTACAAAGCGTGCGATTAATTCTGAATGCATGAGAGCACCCATGGGTAAAAACAGATGAAGGTGAAATTGCTTAACATCCT
The DNA here is from genome assembly GCA_036639635.1 of Longicatena sp. Classification (GTDB taxonomy): domain Bacteria; phylum Bacillota_I; class Bacilli_A; order Erysipelotrichales; family Erysipelotrichaceae; genus JAVWIF01. Next base: position 27,406 of record JAVWIF010000008.1, on the reverse strand, counting down.
AAATGAAAGGATTTTATCATATTTAAATAAACTTTATTTCGTTCAAATGCTAATATACAAGAAAAAAGTGCATATTCGTTTGGCATTTCATCCTTTGTGCATTATAATTTAAGTATACAGATTTAGGGATGTAAATAGAAGGAGAAGCTTATGTTAGAAACGTTAGGCATTGAAGATATCGAGGTAATGCAAGATAGTGATAAAATTTATATTACTGGCCATATGCACCCAGATACGGATTCTATTGTATCTGCCATTGCTTATGCAAAGCTAAAAAGACGTAAAGGATTTAATGCGATACCTTGTAGATTAGGGAATATGAATGCAGAAACAAGATATTTATTGAATCGTTTCAATATGGAAGAACCAATGTTATTTAAGGATGCACGTTCTACTATGGATGAAATAGAAATTGACAAACCATTAACAATCACACCACAAACAACAATCCAAGAAACATTAGAATTAATGAATAGTGAACATAAGCAATCTTATGGAGTAGTAAATGAACAAGGGAAACTGATGGGGATGGTTACGAAATCAGACTTAGCTACTATTGGATTAGGCGATACGGCATTATCTATTCGATTATTGAAAGAAACACCTACGAGTTATATTGCGAAAACAATTAATGGACAAGTTTTATATGAAGATGATCAACGTCATTTTAATGGGAAAGTAAGTGTAATAGCGATAGCAAAAACCGAACTAAGTAATTATGAACTACGTGATCGTTTGGTCATTGTTGGAAACAGTACAGAAGCGCAAGAAACGGCAATTAAGAAGAACGCTGGTATTTTAATGGTAGTGTGGACAGATAGTATTGAAGAACATGTTTATGAATTAGCAAAAGAATACCATTGTGCCATTATTAAATCAGGTCATGGAACAATGAATACAACACGTTATTTATACTTTTCTCCACCAGTTAAATTAATAATGACAACAGATTTAATTAGTTTTAATATTAATGAATTTGTTGATGAAGTTGGTAAAAAAATGATGAAGACAAGATATCGTAGTTATCCTGTAATTGATGATGAAAATCATTTATGTGGGTATGCTTCTCGATATCATATTTTGAATCAACATAACAAAAAAGTAATTCTTGTGGATCATAACGAATATTCACAATCGGTAAAAAGTATTGAAAAAGCAGATTTATTAGAAGTGATAGATCATCATCGTGTTTGTGATATCTCTACAAACCGACCTATTTCTTTCCGCAATGAAATTATAGGAAGTACTTCAACGATTATTACCTCTATTTATTTAGAGAATCAAATGAGTATTCCAAAGGATATCGCTGGTTTATTGCTTGGTGGAATTTTATCAGATACTTTAAAATTCAAGTCTCCAACAACAACTGAAAAAGATAGTGGGATAGCCCATGTACTTGCGGATATAGCAGGTTTAGATATTGATGTATTTGCGAAAGAAATGTTTCAAGTGAGTTCTAATATTAGTAATAAAACACCACGCCAACTGATTGAACAAGATGTTAAAAAGTTTGATATGGATGGTAAACGTGTGATGATTGCCCAAGTGGTTGCTTATCAAGTATCAGAAGCAAAAGATATTGAGGCTGAACTTTGCAAAGAGATGGATAATGTAATAAAAGAAAAAGGATTAGATTTATTAGTCTTAGCCTTTACTAGTATTTTAGAAAACGGTTCTATTTTCTATGCAAGTGGTGATATAGCAAGCGTTGTAGAAGAAGCTTTCCCTAATAAAAAAGGAGAAAGTAATAGTTTCCAAGAAGATATATTATCAAGAAAGAATCAAATAGTTCCACTTCTATCTAGAGCAATTATAAATTTTATTCAATAAAGGTAAAAGAACAGAGTCCAATTTAAAAGGCTCTGTTCTTTCCTTATTTTTTAGAAGAAATATAAGCATCTACATTCTTTTCAACTACTTCAAAAGGAGCTGCTCCACTTTTTAATATCGCTTCATGAAAATCTTTGTCACGATAGTTTTTACCAAGTTTATCTTTTGCCTTTTCTTGTAATTTATCAAATTGAGCGAAGCCTACATAATAAGATAAGAAGGCAGTTGGATTTGCTTGAATTTGTTGATAAAGATCAGTGAAACTATCTTTATCAAGTTCTAGTCCTTTTTTTGTATAAAAGTCTTTTAGATCATTTAGATTCCATCCTTCATAATGAATACCAATGTCGGATAAAGCAAGTAAGCATTGTTGATATATCGCTAATGCATTTTGTAGTTTTATAGCATTTTCATCGATATCTGCTAGATATTTCGTTGCATAATACTCAACATACGTAGCATACCCTTCAGTATAACCCGTGGCGTTAGAAAACACTTTGCGATAAGGAACTCTTAAGTTTTCATAAGCATAGCTTACTTGATACATATGTCCTGGTATTCCTTCATGTGCAAGTGTTGTAAATGTTTCTATAGAATTGATTTGCGTACCATTTGTATTTACACGAATTTGTTTAGGTGTTGTACCATCAATTGCGGGAAGATTAAAGTAGGCAGCGACTCCTTGGTTTTGTAAGTCTTTATCTAATGGGGCAATTTCATAAGATAATTTACCAATCGATGGGAAGTCTTTTTCAATCCCTTTATTTATATCTTTTAACATAGATTCAAAATTTGTGTAGTTTGTAACGTACTTGTCGTTTTGTAGATTTTCATACACTTTTTCATCTTTTAAAATGACACTTTGAGCAATTGTTAAATATTTATCAGCAGTATTTTCTAAAAGTTTCTTTGTTTTTTTAATAGAGAGTGAACTACTTATAGCATTACTAAATAACATTTCATAATATTCTTTTCCATATTCAAAGTTGCATATGCCTTCTGTATTATTTTTGCTTAGTTTGAGAGATGTTAATGTATCGTACATATTTTGATAGGCAGGAATAAAACTATTCATAAATGCTTCTTTTACTTTTTCTTTATAACTAGTCTTTAATTCTGCACTAAGCGTTAGCTTATCAATGTTTTTATACATAGAAGTAAGGGTACTACTATTTTCTTGAGTTTCTAGTGTCTTTTTAACATCACTTAATACACGTTCCATATCAATGGATAATAAGCCTTCTTTGGATTGTTGTTTGGTATACGTTAAAATGCTATTTATATAAGGTAATGTACTTTGTAATAAAAGTATAAGGTCTTTTACATCTTGCTCATTACGCAACGTTAAATCCGCAAACAGTACTGGCAATTGTGTATGAATCCCAGTTAAAGTATTAAAGTAAGCATCGTAGTACTTAAATTTAGAATCAATAGAAGTGAGTGCAGTTGTTAAATTAAAGTTATAAATATCATACGTATCTTTTTGTTCATCACTTAAAGTATCACGATCAAATTCTTTAAACTTCTTTTCAGCCTTTTTAGTTTCATTTATATTTTTTTGGATCGTTTTATCATTAATTTCTTCACCGATTTGAATCTCAATTTCTTGCTTGTTGACATCAAAGTTTTCAGGATGTTCAAGATAGATATGCGTAGTAAGATAGTCATTTTCCATTTCATCAATGAATTCACTTGTAATAAATTCATTAAAAGATACTTGCTGAGTAGTATTATCTTTGCTCTGACATCCGAACAGGGAGATGGATAACATCAAGGAAAGTGAGCATAAAAACAATCGTCTTAACTTTTTCATAATAGCACCTCGCTTTCTTTCGTAGATATACTATACATAATAACATATGAAGGCTATAATAAAAACATGTTAATGAAAGAAGGGGCGAGTTATGGAAGAAGAATATTATGAACAGAAAAATACATGTAAAACAGTAAGTTTAGCAATATTAAGTAAAGTAATTATGGAAAGTATAGTGGCAGTACCTTGCGTTCTTTTGATAGGAGTATTTGTTGGTGTGATAAACAGTGAAAATATGCTAAAAGAACCAAATGATTTTGTTATGAATATAGTGAGTGGAATTGCTATTATAACTAGTACAATCTTTGTTGTAAAGTTGTTTTCTCGCAGTGCACAACTTAAAATTGTAGTTAGGAATAAAGAAAAGAAGTATCCAATAAAAAGAATGCTATATTTTACATTATTGGCAATGGGTATATCTAGTTTAGTATCCTATTTATTTGCAGGTGTACAATACTTACTAGAACCAACAGGACTAGTATTTACGACACAATCATTTGAGCTAGATACTTCATTAGCTAATAATATTGTACAAATTTTACTAGTGTGTGTAGTTGCACCAATTTTTGAAGAGTATTTATTTAGAGGGTATATTCTAGGAACACTAAAGAAATATGGAACGGTATTTGCAATCGTTATTTCGGCTTTTGTATTTTCTTTGATGCATGGAAATCTTGTGCAATCTTTGCCAACGTTTTTTATTGGTATTGTTCTAGCGTATGTAACAATAGAAAGTGGTTCTTTACTACCTGCAATTTGTATACATTTTATCAATAATACCTTTGCAATAACAGAGCTTAATTATATAAATTCCAATCAAATTTGTTTCGCGATATTTACTTTGATTGAAATAGGTTTGTTGGTATTTGCTGTTATCATAATATGGAGAAACAGAAATAAAATAAAAGCATACAAAGACGAAAATCTTGGAATACAACTACGCGTATTCTTTAAAAACTGGGCAAGTATTTTGTTAATTATTATCATGGTATTAACTAGCTTGACCTTTATTGAATTACGCTAAACAAAGGCTAGTGTTAATCTGTTTCTTATGATAAGATGAGGGTATAAAATGTGAAAGGAGTAAATATATGAAAGACACATTTGTTTCACTTAAAGATCAAGTAGTAGTAGTGACAGGAGGTACAAGAGGAATTGGCTTTGCGGCAGTACAAGGTTTTTTACAACAAGGAGCAAAAGTAGCAATGCTTGGTTCACGTCAAGAAACAGTTGATAAAGCAATGGCACTTTTACTAGCAGAAAATGCAAACTATTGCGTAAAAGGCTATCATCCAGATTTAGCTAGCGAAGAAGAATTAAAAGATATGTTAGCAGATGTAGAAAAAACATTTGGTAAAGTAGATGTTCTAATTAATAATGCAGGAGTGTCTGATGCTTTGCCAATTGAAAAGTACGATGACCATCATTTTATGGATGTACTAAAGATTAATGTTGATTCAGTATTTCGTTTAATTCGATTAGTAGAACCCGGAATGAAGGAACAAGGAAAAGGTGTTATTATCAATACGAGTTCAATGGTAAGTCTATATGCTCAAAAATCAGGAAGTGCTTATCCAACGAGTAAATTTGCAGTTAATGGTATGACAAAAGCTTTAGCAAGAGAGTTAGGACCATTTGGTATTCGTGTGAATGCAGTAGCTCCTGGTATTATTGGGACAGATATGGTAAAAGCATTAGATCAAAATATTGTCAATGCACTAGCTGCTACCATTCCTTTACAAAGAGTAGGAGAACCTGAAGATATTGCGAATACATTTATGTTCTTAGCAAGTGATTTAGCTTCCTTTATTAGTGGTGCTATCATTTCAGTTGATGGAGCATTTGTAGGATAGTGAATTATAGAGTTATATGCATATATTGTGTATGACTCTTTTTTTGTATGAAAAAAGCTATCTAATAAGATAGCTCAAAACTTATTTTTGGTATAAATATCTTGCTACATGAATGCCACTAGCACTTGCATGAGATAAGGAATGCGTGACTCCACTACAATCGCCTATCACAAATAATCCTTTGTGTTTTGTTTCAAGGTTCTTATTTATTGCAACTTCTAAATTATAGAACTTAACTTCAACACCATATAATAAGGTGTCATCATTTGCAGTACCTGGAGCAACTTTATCTAAAGCATAAATCATTTCTATGATACTATCTAATTGTCGCTTAGGAATAACTAAACTTAAGTCACCAGGAGTAGCACTTAGCGTAGGTGTTACAAAGCTATCTTCTACACGTGAAGTTGTACTTCGTTGTCCTCTAATTAAGTCACCAAAGCGCTGAACAATAACGCCACCGCCTAGCATATTAGATAAACGTGCAATACTTTCACCATAGTCATTACTATCTTTAAAAGGTTCTGTAAAGTGATTACTAACAAGCAACGCAAAGTTGGTATTTTCACTAAAACGTTTCGGATCATCATAACTATGACCATTAACGGTAACAATTCCATTGGTATTTTCACTTACAACAACACCGCGAGGATTCATACAGAAAGTTCTAACTAAATCTTGAAATTTCTTTGTACGATATACGATTTTACTCTCATATAATTCATCCGTTAAATCGGAGAATATTTCATAAGGAAGCTCTACACGAACTCCAATGTCTACACGATTACTTTTGGTTGCAATATCTAAAGATTCACAGATGTTACCCATCCATTTACTTCCACTACGCCCTGTAGAAATAATACAGGACGTACCAGTATAAGTAGTGTCACCAGAGTGTAAGGTATACCCATCTTCATTTTTTTCTACAGCGTCAATATTTGTGTTAAAGTGAATTTCAACAATATCTTTTAATTGTTGATATAAGTTCTGTAATACGACATAGTTAATATCAGTACCTAAGTGTCTTACACTAGCTTCTAGTAAGTGCAAATCATTTTGCATACATTTCTTTTTAATGTAGGTATTAGAAGTAGAATATAGTTTAGTTTTTGCTCCACCATTTGTTGTATTAATATGGTCTACATAATTCATTAAATCTATGGCTTCTTTTTTACCAACATATTCAAATAAGGTACCACCAAACTGATTGGTAATATTATATTTACCATCAGAGAATGCACCAGCACCTCCAAATCCATTCATGATGGCACAAGTAGGACAATTAACACAGGATTTAATCTGTATTCCATCAATTGGACACTTTCTTTTTTCTAAAGGGTTTCCTGTTTCAAAGATAGCTATTTTTAATTCAGGATTTAATTTCATTGCTTCATATGCAGAAAAGATTCCGCCCGGACCTGCTCCTACAATTACTAAATCATACTTCATATAAATTCCTCCATGCTTCCTAGATTATTGTAACATAAGTTAGGGAAAAAGCTAGCACTCCATATTCTTTAAATACAAAAAGATTTAAAGGATATTTTAAATACATCGATATACGTATTTTAGCATTTTTCAAACCTCTTATTAATCCAATTATATAACGCTGCATATTCACTAATTACGATTTGAACTTTTCTAAACGAAGCTATAAAGAATGTTCTCGCTTATCATTTAATTAATCCACGTTCTCTAAGCTTAAAGTAACTAGTAAATTTTTTGTCTCCTGCCTTAATCAATCTATCGATAGTACTAAATACTTCTTCATATGTTTCATATTCTTTATCCCATTTTTCTTTTGTTTTATTACTATGCTTTCCCTCTAAAGAATAATCTTTTTTTAAGGTGTCGATTAAATAATTAGTCACTTTACGTTGACCATAAATATTAGCATGTGCATTATAATAATCATGATTTTTATCTAATTGCATTGCTTCCAAACTTTGATCCAAGTCATATATTTTATAGCCATCTTGTTTGATTAATTTACTAGCCGTATTTAAAATTTTCCGCTCTTTAACCATAGATTTAGAATAGAATCTTGGTGGTATTATAAATGCAACGTTGTCTATTTTATTATCTTTTAAATAAGCTAACAATTCTTTCAAATGCTTACCTGATGAGTTATATAAAGGCTGCGTCTCTTCCATGTCTTTAATATTTACAATATCTTTTCTCTTTGCTTTTGTAGACATCGCTTCATATCCAGAAATTGATAGATTTTCTTTTTTAATCATCGTTTCTATTTCAAAAAATGCGGAAGATAAACAATGCTCCCAATCCTTCCAATTATTATGATATTTTAAAATTGGATATAAGTAAGTGTTTTGCTCTTTTTTTGGTACCAATTCTTTTATAGTTTTCACCTTGTTCTTTGAATATGGCATACTATCAATCCAAAACCTAAGCCCTCGTTCATTAATTTCTTCAGAGTCATTATATAATATTCCAGTAAAGTCAATAAGAAATAATTTAGGGTCCTGTCTTTTTCTGGCTTCTATAATCATCGATTTTGCAATCCCCATAGGGGCTGAATTAGTCGCCAAAGCATAACTGGTTAAACCACTTTTATGCCAAGCTAGAGGAGCGGAATAAGCAGTAAATAAATAACTTGAGCCAATCATAACAATATCTAAGCTGTTTTTTTCTTCCAAATAAAAATTCTTTACTCTAATACGATCTGTACCTTTAGGTGCTCTATTTAATATAAAGGTACAACTAAAATAGCTAATTCCTAAAGCTAATATTAATAAAATAAGTTCTAAACTACGTCTAATTTTTCTTTTCATACACATCACCACCTAAAATTGCATATAAACAAACTGATTCGCAGTAATACCAGGTCCATATACTCCTAATGTAAATATCAACAGAAATCCAATAATATATATTGATAATCGAATAAAAACATTTCTCTTTTCTATCCATTCCCTAACAACCATTTTCTCTTGCATGACATCTACAACAAATAGAATAAACAAGCAAAGAAACAGCGCCACATAGTTCATATAATCTAAGCCAAAAGTCATTAATTCTTTCATAAAATGCTCTGGAATTTCAAATGATTGAAAAAATTTTGATAAAATCGCCATTGTATTTTTTAATCCGTCAGCTCTAAAAATAATACAACCAATGCAAGTTATCCAAAACGTACGAGCAATTTGAAACAATATAAATAGTTTTGAACCTATATTAATATGTAATTTTTTTACCATCCAATCAAAAACAGGTTTTAGAAAAGCCGCGCCTGCTATTAAAACACCGTAAAATAAACCCCAGATAATATAATTCCAACTAGCTCCATGCCATACTCCTACTAAAAAGAAGACAAGAATATTACCAAGTGCGACAGGCAATGTTAACCCAACAAATTTACCAAAACGCTTTTTAGTGCTTTTACCTAAGATTCTTACTCTTTTTGTTAAAGAGAAAGGATAAAAAACATAGTCTTTCATCCACGCTCCTAATGACATATGCCATCTTCTCCAGAACTCTGGTATAGTTCTAGAAAAATAAGGACGTTTAAAGTTCTCAGCCATTTCAATTCCCATTGCTTTAGCACACCCTCTAGCAATATCAATACAACCAGAAAAATCAGTATAATCTTGAATTGCATACATTACGACACCAAAGGTTACACCAAATCCAGAAATATTTAAGTAATGTCCAAATACGTAATCTACAATTATTCCAACACGATCTGCTATCACCATTTTTTTAAAGAAGCCCCACATCATTAATTGCACACCGAAAGTAACATCATGTATATTTCCTTTTTTTTGTGAAAAGAGTTCTGGGGCAAGGTCTTTAAATCTACCGATTGGTCCTTGAATGATTTGTGGAAAAAAAGATACAAAGAGAGCCACTTTCCCAAAGTTTTTTTCTGCCTCAACTTTCCCCCAATAAACATCAATTACATAGGACATCGTTTGAAACGTATAAAACGAAATACCCAAGGGTAATATTAAATTAAGCTTTGGCATCTTCCCGGTAAATGAAATGGATTCGAATATAACATTTAAATTTGCAGCAAAAAAATTAAAATATTTTAAAAACACTAAAATACCAAAATTCAATACTAATAATATTATTAATGCGTATCTCCTTTTCTGTTTTAATTTTTTCTTCTCTGCTTTTTTCCCTTTTGCATCAAGATCTTTTTTTTCAATTATAGCTTTTTCTTGTGAATGTGTTTTTCCAATATATAACGTTCCTACATAAGATGTAATGGTTGTTAGGATAATAAAAATCACAAACTTAGCGCTAGCATATAAGTAAAAGAAATAACTAGAACCTAATAAAAAAATCCAACGATATTTTCTTGGGACTATATAGTATAATAATAAAACGCATGCAAAAAAAATAATAAAAGCCATGGTATTAAATGCCATAAAAAAAATCCCTCTCAATTCCTAAAGTCTTTCTATATGTAAAATCTTACATATTATAAGTTATCACAAATACTTGTTAAAAACAAATTTCTTTCGTTTTAATTTCTTAGTTTTTATTAAGTGTCGTAATTTAAGCTATTTCACATTTTCAACTATATGAAAAATTACTATTTTATTATAACAAATATAAAAAAGTCATAACCTATTCTTTAACTACAAGAAAATGTTATGACTTTTTAAATTAATATTTGTATAAGATAAAATCGATCTGATTAATTATTTATTAAATAATTTTTAATGAAGATACTAACGCCATGTTCGTTATTTGTTTTTGTAATAAAAGTAGCTTCTTTTTTTACTTCTTCTTCAGCATTGCTCATAGCTACACTTATACGAGCACATTTAAATAATGAAATATCATTGTAATTGTCACCAAAAGCCAATACTTCATTAGCATCTATATTGTACATATCAAGTATGCGTTTTAGTGTTTCTCCTTTTGTAGCTAAGATATGCGTCAAAGTGTAGATAGAGCCTTCACTACGGACGATATGAAGATTCGTACAATGTGCATTGATGGCATTCATAACATCGCTCATATAAGCTGTATCTTCGTGAATGACCACTACTTTAAAGATGCTATGGAATGTAATATCTGAAAGTTTACTAGCCTTATAAATATCTGTTTTACCACGCAAACGGCTTAAGAAGAATTGAAAACGATCATCTTCTTCTAATATATAGACTCCTTCTTTTGCATAAGCAATATAAGGGATGTCTTTGTTTGTAAGTAAATTTAGTGCGTAAGTTAATTCATCTATATGCATGCTTTTTTCATAGATACATTTATTATTTAAATATAATGTAGCGCCATTATTAGTAATAATAGGTAATTCTATTGATAGTTCTTCAACAAAACTTTTCATGATATGAATGTTTCTTCCAGAAGCTAGTGTTAATAAAATGTTTCTTTCCTTTAATTGTTTTAGGAGAGGAATCATTTCATTATCTATTTGTTTCTTATCATCTAACAATGTACCATCCATATCAGCAACGATTAATTTAATATTCGCATAATCACTCATTTCACTATTCTTCTTGAAAGACAGTATCTAATTTTTGTCTTAAAAAAATTGCTGCTTGTTTACAATCTTCTTTCCAATTTGGATTGTCAGTGTACCAAAACTCACCAACAAACATACGAACACCTTGTTGCTTTAATACTTTTATGTTATCTACATATTCACTATGTCCACTACCAAAAGGTATTTCCCTATAATATGATGGTATTGTTTCTTTTAAATGCGCAGCAATCATATGCCCAGAACCTGTTTTGATATCTTCGTTAACACTCTTCCCATAAAGCAAACTAGCATTCTTTAAATTCCCTATATCAGGATACACTCCTAAGTATGGACTATTTATTTTCCCTATATACTCCATACTTTTCTCTACCGTGTCCATGAATGGTGTTTCCATCGTTTCAAACCCTAATAAAACACCTTTCTTAGCAGCCATTTCTACCGCAATTTTAAGATTCTTTTCAAATATGTTTTTTGTTTCTTGTGTTCCTTCTTCATAATATACATCATAGCCTGCCAATTGAATGATACGTATCCCTAAATCATCGGCTAATTGAATCGCTTTTTCCATAATCATCAAAGCAATTTTTTGAATTTCTAAATCACTATGACCTAGCGGGTATTTACGATGCCCACTTAAACAAATGGAATGAATTGGAACACCTGTTTCAAAGATAAGATTACGCAGCGCTTTGCGTTCTTCTTTTGTTGCATCTAGACGAGAAAGCTTTATGGCACTTTCGTCGATACTCATTTCTAAATAATCAAAACCAAATTCTTTACATAGTTCTAGTTTTTCTTTCCATGATAAGCTGCTAGGCATTGATTTTTCATATTGCCCTAGTTCGTATGCTCTCATTTATTTAGCCTGTCCATAATATGCATTAGGACCGTGCTTTCTTTTAAAGTGTTTGTCTATTAATACTTGTTGCATAGGCTGAACATTTCCTCCTTGTAACACAACAGATATAAAAGCCATAGATGCACATTCTTCCATAACAACAGCGTTATGAACTGCTTCTAAAGGATCTTTACCCCAAGCAAAAGGACCATGACTATGAACTAATACGCCAGGCATATGATCAGGATTTAATCCTTTTTCTTTGAAAGTTTCAACAATTACGTTCCCTGTTTCTAATTCATATTCGCCATGAATCTCACTTTCACTCATAAGTCTTGTACAAGGGATATCTCCATAGAAGTAATCTGCCTGTGTTGTTCCTAACGCAGGGATTGGTACACCTGCTTGAGCAAAGGCTGTTGCCCAACGTGAATGAGTATGAACAGCACCTTTAATATTTGGAAAGTTCTTATAGAATTCAATGTGCGTCATCAGATCACTACTAGGTTTTAGGCTTCCTTCAACAACATTACCTTCTAAATCACAAAGCACAATATCATTTGCATTCATATTGTCATATTCTACACCACTAGGTTTAATGGCGATGATTCCACTATCTCGATCAATACCTGATACATTGCCCCAAGTAAAGGTTATTAAGCCATATTTAGGGAGTAATAAATTCGCTTCAAATACTTCTTGTTTTAATTTTTCTAACATGTTTTATCTCCTAATCTTTTACGATATAAAGTGCTGCTTCATTTTTGGTGTGATTAGCAGCAATAATGATATCGCGATCTTTTTCATTAATTAACATAATATTTGCTGGTCCAACACCTTTTTCTATAAGCGTTGTAACAAATTTTCCTTCAATGTATTGAACGTAGAATAATTCAGCATCTAATCTACGAACACCTGCTAAAAATGTAGGCACTCCTCGTAAATAACCACCAACAAGCGTATGTGCGAAGTCTATTTCATTGGCATACGTATAGACGATTTGATACGTACCTTCAATCTTCTTATAAATATGTATGCCAGTCCCATGGAAAGGTTCTATGGTCATTATTTCTTTTTCACCATCTCCATCAATATCAAGCACAGCAATTTCACCAATTTGACCATCCATGACTTTTTCGATTTTCCAAGTATCTTCTTTACTAGCAGGAGCACTTACTTTAACAATTCCTTGATCACTTCCAAAGTATCCACAACCTTCTTCTAAATCATGCCAGTATCCATGATTCTTAAAGAAACCATCTGCCAACACTTCTACTTTTAAACCTTCATTTAAATCTGTTGGTAAAGTTCCTACATAAATTCTACCTGGAACACTCCAGTCTTCTTTGTTTTCTTTGCTAGAAGCTATCGTGGCACCTATGAAATAATTGATTCCATTTTTTTCATATATATCAAAACGATGAATATAAGGCATTTGGAGCACATCTTTAATTACAAAGCCGTTATCTGTATATTTCCCCCATACTATTTTGGATAGGGAAGGACTTACTTTCAAATAAAACTCTTGGACAGCAAGAAACTCTCCTTGTGTGTTAGGAATAGGAATGATGGACATACAACCACCAGCCTCTTTCCATAAGGTAACTTGTTGTTCAAAGTTTTTACCATCAAACATGATACAACCAACATTAGGGTCTTCACTAGCGAAGATAGGGTGATTAGTACCATTTAATTCTATATTACTTGCACAATAACAACGTTTCATATCCGCAAGTTTAATCTTTTCTATATTCATAATATATCTCCATTTCTTTTTGGTATAAAAATACTACCGGTTATGACAATATAACCGGTAGTTAGATTATTATTCTTCTGGGTTTTCTACTACACCGGCAGCGATCAATCCGTCTTTTGCTTCTTTGTCAGATAAACAGTTCTTCATTCCAATAATATGTACGCCTTTTTTCTTTGCTGAGTCAAACATACTTACAAAGTTTAATGGACAAAATACGATATCATATTGTGAAGCAGCACTTTTTCCTTCTGATAAAGAACAGTGATGAATAATTTGAACTGGTACTTTTAAATCTTTTGTTGCTTTTTCGACTCTCATTTTCATCATTAAACTAGTACCTGCACCATTTGCACAAGAGACTAATATTTTTACACTTTTAGCCATAACAATACTCTCCTTTATGCTGCTTTTTCAGCATTCATTTTTTCAACATAAGCTTCGTAGTCTTCAGTAACTAAGAAGTAAGTGTCTTTATGTTTACGATATTGTAACTGTGGAATAGCTAGTAAGATAATAGCGACTAAAGCAACACCAAAGTATCCTAAGAATTTCATTAGTACTGTGAAGAATGGCCATACAGTAACCCAGTCAAACATACCTAGGTATCCACCGTAAGTAGCAAGTCCTACCCAGCTAGCGAAGATTGCAGAACCAAATACTTGAATTAATCCAGAGATGAATGGCATTAACATAGCAGCCTTAACTCCACCTTTGTTGTTAGCAAATACAGCGATTGTTGCGTTATCGAAGAATAGTGGTACGAATCCTGCAATAACAAGCGTTGGTGATTTCATAAGAATTAGAGCTCCAATTGCTAAAAATTGACCTAATGCTCCAAATAAGAAACCTACAGTAACGGCATTTGGAGAACCAAATCCATAAACAGCAGCACAGTCGATACCAGGAACTGCTCCTGGTAAGAATGAATTACTAATACCTTGGAAAGATTCCGTTAATTCAGTTACGAATGTACGAACTCCTAATTGAAGAATTGCTAAATAAACAGCAAAGTTTAAAGAAGTTGTCATAATATAGAAGAAGAAGTTATCTGTAGGCTTCATAAACTTAGCACTTACCAAGTATGGTTCACCTAATAGTAATAGAATACCTCCAAAGAAGATTAACATTAAGACTGATGTTGCTACCATGTTTTCATTGAAGATTGATAAGAAACCAGGGAATTTAATGTCTTCTAATTTCTTGCTTGATTTTACACGTTTGCTTAATTTTTCAGATAATTTGGAGAAGAAGAATAAACCAAACATTTGTTGGTGGGCAACACAGAAACCTCCACCTTCAGTTAAGTCTTGGGTAATTTCAACAGTTAAGTTACTTGCTACTGCCCAATAAAGCCCCAGTATAATTCCCATAATGATTAGAATCTGTGTGTTTCCTAATGTTGGGAAACAGAATAGAATAATCCAGAAAGCGGTAGAAGCTTGTTGCATCTGAACGTGTCCTGTAGTGAATACTGCACGTAATTTTGTGTATTTCTTAAAACGAACAAGTAATAAGTTCATAATGAAGGCAATTAATAATAATAACATAACTTGTGAGAACGTTCGCGCAAATACAGGTCCTAAACCCTCTGTGACGGCATTTTGACCAAAGTAAGGGTCAATAACCATGGCATCTAGATTAAATCGATCTTTTAATCCAACAAGAATTGGACGGAAGTTATTTACTAATCCTCCTGAACCAACAGTTAAAATCAAATATCCAACAGTTGCTTTAATAAATCCTGCAAATGATTCGTATAGCGGTTTCTTTAATAATATATAACCAACTAAAACCATTAATCCTATGAAGTAAGCTGGTTGTGTTAGGATGTTCTTCGCAAAGAAATCCCAAATAGATAGTACAAAATCCATAATAAACACCTTTCTCTTATATTTCTATAAGTTATATTTTGTTATAATTACTTCTAAATCATTTTTATTTTCAGCTTTCAATAAATCTTCAACAATTTCATCGTTCATTAGCATTTCACTTAGTTCCATGATGTTTTTTAAGTGTTGTTCATGATCTACAGAAGCTAATGAGAAGAATAACGTGGCATCCTTTTCATTATCATCTTTATCAAAACTTACGGGATGTTTCACTTTCATAAAGGAAATAGCAGTTCCATTAACACCAGAAGCACCTTCCGTTGAGTGGGGCATAGCGATATGTGGAGCGATGATAATATAAGGACCATACTTTTCAATACAAGCAACAACAGCATCTATATATTCATTTTCTACAATATGTGCATCCAATAATGGCTTGTAAGAAACACGTACGCCTTCTTGCCAAGATGTAAATCCTTCTTCAAAACAGAAATGCCCTTGTTCTACAATAGCCTTTAACATAAGTTTACTCTCCTTTTATAAAATCGAACGGAATGGAACGTTCGGCTCATCACTGAAGCAATCTTCAAAACCTCTACGGTAATGAAATTGACGTTTGTTTGCATCGTTTGGCCAAATAAACTTTCCACCTACATCCCAAATGAATGGTTTGAATTGATATTGTAATACATCTTTCTTGTATTCGTATAACATATTGATTTCTTGAGGATCTGCTTTAAAGTTTGTCCATACATCATAATGGAAAGGTATGACTACTTTACATTGTAGGGCTTCAGCCATTCTTAAGATATCAACAGAAGTCATTTTATCTTGGTTACCAGCAGGGTTCTCACCATAAGAACCTAAGGCAATATCAATATCATAATCTTTACCATGCTTAGCAAAGTAAGTTGAATAATGAGAATCACCACTATGATATACACTTCCAGCAGGTGTTTTTATAATATAGTTCACTGCTTTGTCATCCATATCAGTAGGACACACACCTTTTACATCTTCATCATTTGTTACTAAACAAGTTCTATCGAAACTATCAACAACGATGATTTCAATATCTTTTACTTTAATAACATCTCCTGGTTTAACTGTAATACAACGTGATTTTGGTACACCATAACTTAACCACTTCTCAACACTTTTTAAAGGACCAATAAAAGGAACATCATCTTTACAATTCTTTAAAACAGCACTTGCGTAGTAAGGGTCAATATGGTCATTGTGATAGTGTGTAGATAAAACAGCATCTACGCTAGTCACAGCAAATGGGTCATATACAATAGGAGCGGCACGTAAGTTAGGCTGTGTGGCGCGTCCACCTGTCATATTACGCATCTGATGATATTTATCCATCTCTTTATTCTTCTTTGTACGTTTTCCATTACCAAACCATAAATCAATTGAGATGTTTGTGTTGTTCTCACTTTTTATCCAAAGGCCAGTACAACCAATCCACCACATAGCGAATGTTCCTTTTTCTACTACTTCTTGATCAATTTCTTCATTTAACCAAGTACCCCATTCTGGGAAAGCTCCAAGAATCCAAGACTCCCTTGTTATTTCATCAACTTTACTCATTAGTATTCCTCCAATTTTATCTTTACAAATGATTACCTAGGTTGTTTCTTTGTACATCTATATCCTAAACGCTTTATGAATTCTTGACAAGCTATTTTTATGAACAATTAAACAATTTTATGATTGATTATATCGTTGTATTCGGTTACAATTCATATAATTATATTTAATGAATTATTTTATGAACTTTATGCTTGACAAAAGGAATGCTGTGTTCATATAATGAAGTCATGAAGAGGTGCTACTTATGAAAAATATCCGTAAATTTGCATTTAATGAACAAACTCGCCAGTTTATAACGTATATCATTTATATTATTTTTACCGTATATACAACGTATAAATTAATCAATGAACCTAGTGCTGCTGGTAAAGTATCCTATCTTATCTTAATGGCTTTATTTTTAGGAATTGCTTGTTGGGCAGAGTACTTACGTATCTTATATCAGCGTATGATTAAAGCATTAACTATGAAAGGCGACCTAAGTGAAGCGAAGCATTATTATAATGTTTTGAAAAAAAGAGATTTCTTAAAAAGCTATCGCCAAACGCTGTTAGTTTTTGACACCTTATATTATCAAGATAACAATCAACCAAAGAAATGTATTCAAGTAATTGAAGACAATGAAAAAGTATTTAAGTCTTCTTTAGATTACTTATTAATTAAATATTATACATATTTCTTTTCTTATTACCGATTAGGTAATCGTACACAAGTAAAGAAATATTATCCTGAAGTAATGAAACTTAAAGGCGCAAAAGGTAAAGGTATGAAAGTATCCCCTTTATATAACTGGGAGTTTATTGAAGCGATTCATTTGTTTAATAACAAAGATTATAAAAATAGTTTGTCAATGTTTAAAAAAATCAATACTAAGAATATGAATCCAAGAGAATGTTCACAGTATTATTTAGAATTTGGGAAAGTTTATGCGAGTTTAAATGATGTTGAGAATGCAAATAAAATGTATGAAAAGGCAATGGAAAATGGAAAACAACTAGCCTATGCGAAAGAAGCAAAAAGCTTACGCAATAAACGATAGAGGGAAATCATATGAAAATGAATAAAGAGGTAGTAGATACAAGACGTAATGAAATCATGAAATTAATACAGAACAAGGGAAGAATGCTTGTAGATGACTTAGCAGAAAGTTTACAAGTATCACCTTTAACAATACGCCGTGACTTACAGTTTTGGGAAGAAAAAGGTGCTGTAGAACGTTTCTATGGAGGAGCTAAACTTGTGCAGAACTTTGTTGCAAACGATGATCTAACACTATCCAATGAAGCTTATAAGCATGCAATTGCCAAATATGCTGCGCAATATGTACAAGAAGGAGATACTATTTTTATTAATACTAGTTCAACAGCTTTGTTAGTACTGAAATATATAAAGAATAAAAGAGTAACTGTAATCACAAATAATGCAAAAGCAATTTTTATAGATCATGATCCTTTTGTATCTATTTGTTTAACTGGTGGAGAACTACGTATTCCTAAAGAAAGTATGGTTGGAAATTTCGCATTAAATAATCTGAATCGTGTGTCTGCAAACAAAGCTTTTTTAGGTTGTAGTGGGATTAGTGCAACTTCGGGAATGACAACTGCTATTCTTCAAGAAGTGGCAATCAACGAAGTCATGATTAGTCGCTCTATTGGAGAAAAGTTTATTTTAGCGGATCATACAAAAATTGGAAATAATCACAGTTTTATAAGTGGTGCTATTAACTCTTTTGATTATCTTATAACGGATACTTTAGCAAATGAAGAAGAAGTGAATGCAATCAAAGAAATGGGTTTAAATACAATTATGTTAGAGCCATTAGCAAATTTTAAGTATTAGTTATTTATCGCAAATGACTGTATAAAAATAATTAAAATACAAACAATATTGTTAACACAGATAGGTGATGACTATATTGTTTTTTTCATCACTAATAACGCTTATCTATTAATAGTACAAGAACTTGATTTAGACAAATAAAATGCACATTTGTTCCAATAAAGTAAGGATTAGAAAATAGATATTGAACATAATTGCTATGATGTTATATTCTGTTGACAAAGTTCTTTTTGAATTATATCCTATGCATGCAAGTTCATTGATAACGCTTTCAAAAGCGGGAAAGGAGGAAGAATGAAAGAGACCCTTCTAAAAGAATCACATATTCAGGTAATGCCTAATGTAAAAGATTGGAAAGAGGCAATTAAAGTTGCAGCGCAGCCATTATTGAATGATGGTAGTATTGATGTTACATACGTAGATGCGATGATACAAACAGTTATTGATCTTGGTTCATATATTGTTCTTGCACCAAATATTGCATTGCCACACGCAAGAAGTAAGAATAATGTCTTTAAAGATAGTGTAAGTCTTTTAAAATTAAGTCAGCCTGTATATTTTGATGAAAATGAAGATAGCCGTGCAATTCTGATTATACCAATTGCATGCACTAGTAATGAGGGACACATGGAAATGCTGGGAAGAGTTGCTGAAGTATTAGGGGACTTAGATACTATAGAAAAATTACTAGAAACAAACGACAAAGATGAGATTTACAAAATTTTTGAAAAAATTTAAAAGGAAAAAGGAGAGATAAAGATGGATGGAATTATAAAGTTTATTACGAATGACTTTCTAACTGAGCCTGTAATCCTGATAGGTATTCTTATTTGCGTTGGTTATATTTTAACAAAAGAAAAACCAACAAAAGTAATAACAGGGACAATAACAGCCATGGTTGGAATTCAAATGGTTATATTTGGAGGAAGTCAATTCACAAGTTTGTTTAAGCCTATTACTGCAGCGGTTGCTAATTCATTTGGAATTCAAGGTTATATTATGGATTCTTATGCAATGAAAGCAACAACACAAGAAGCATTAGGAAGCGCATTCGGTTTGGTTGGATACGTATTCGTTATTGCTTTTGCTGTAAACTTGATATTAGTATATTTTGGGAAATATACAAAAGCTAAAGGTGTATTCTTAACAGGAAATGCTGGGATTGCACACTCACAAGCAATTTTATGGTTAGTGATTGCTGCTCTAGGCTTAGGTAATATGTATTCTGTAGCAATCGCTGGAGTGCTTGTTGGTGTATATTGGGCGTTTTCTACAACACTTGCATATAAAACTGTAGATGATGTTACTGGTGGTGCAGGATTTACAATTGGTCATAATCAACAAATCGGTATATGGTTTTTTGGTAAGATAGCACATTTCTTTGGAAAACCTGAACAAGATTGTGAAAACATGAAATTGCCAGGATGGTTGTCAATATTTAATAATAACGTTGTATCTGTAGCTGTTATTATGACGCTATTCGTAGGTGCATTTATGTCACCATTAGGAATTGAGGGTATTCAAAAACTTGCAGGAAAACAACATTGGATAAATTATATTATTATGATTGGAATTAATTTCTCAATGAATATGGTTATTTTATTAACTGGGGTTCGAATGATGTGTGGAGAATTAACTGGAGCATTTAAAGGTATTCAAGAAAAATTAGTACCAAATGCAGTACCTGCAATTGATGTAGCAGCATTGTTACCATTTGCACCAAATTCTGCAACACTTGGTTTTATTTTCACAACAATTGGAACTATATTAGCAATGTTTGTATTGATTGGAATGGGAGCGGGTATTATGGTACTTCCAGGATTTGTCCCTCTATTCTTTAGTGGTGGTCCTATTGGTATTGTTGCTAATAAATATGGAGGTATTAAGTCAGTAATTATTTGCTCGCTTTTACTTGGTTTTATTCAAACATTTGGAACTGTTTGGGCTATTGGCCTGATGGCGTATCCAAAAGGAGTAGGTTGGTCTGGTATGTTTGACTTTGCTACATTCTGGCCAGCGGTAACACAATTTATGAATTGGATTGGTAATCTTATACATTAATTAACTAATAGGAGGAATTAAGGATGAAAGATAAAGTTAATATTTTGTTTGTTTGTGGTTATGGTGTTGGTAGTAGTGCGATATCAGAAAGTATTGTTAAAAAAGCATTAGTAATAGAAAAAATAAATGCAGAAGTAAAACACACAGCGGTAGGCGAAATGGATTCTATGAAAGAATGGACGGACATTATTGTTATCTCTACTAAGTTAGCAGAAGGCGTTTCATTTAAAGAAAATGAACATGTTATTAAAGTTATAAACGTAATGGATGGAAAAGGAATAGCGGCTTCTGTTGGTAAGATTATTGATGAATTTTATCCAAATGCTAGACAAAGCGAAAAATGAAAGCCATCGTCGTTTTTTATGATAGCTTAAATAAACGATGCTTACCTAATTATGAATCTGATTGTAAAGTAGAAGCTCCGAATTTTAAAAGATTAGGAGAGCATTCTGTTACGTTTGATAACTCTTATGTTGGAAGTATGCCGTGTATGCCTGCAAGAAGAGAATTACATACAGGTAGGTATAATTTCTTACATCGTGAATGGGGACCATTAGAACCATTTGATGATTCTATGCCAGAAATATTAAAAAGTAATGGTGTTTATACTCACATTGTTTCAGATCACTTACATTATTGGGAAGACGGTGGTTGTAATTATCATACACGCTTTTCTTCTTGGGAAATTGTAAGAGGACAAGAAGGAGATCATTGGAAAGGTCATGTTGGAAATGTAGAAATTCCGCCATGTGTTAGTGTTCCTCCCAAACAAGATGGTACTGGTATCGCATCTGGTTGGCGATATGATTGGATTAATAGAAGTCATATCAAACAAGAAAATGAATATCCAGGTGTTGGAGTTTTCGACTTAGGATGTGAATTTATTAAAGATAATCATCAAGAAGATGATTGGTTATTGCAAATTGAAACATTTGATCCACATGAACCATTCTTTTCTCCAGACAAATACCAAGAATTATATCCAGAAGAATATGAAGGTAAACACTTTGATTGGCCTAGAGGAGAAGTGAAAGAAAATGATTCGGAAATTGAGCATTGTAGAAATCAATATCGAGCATTGGTTAGCATGTGTGATCAAAACTTAGGTAAAGTTTTAGATCTGATGGATACATATGATATGTGGAAAGACACAATGCTAATTGTTGGAACAGATCATGGATTTTTATTAGCTGAACATGGATATTGGGGCAAGAATCAAATGCCTTATTACAATGAGATAGCAAATACTCCTTTCTTTCTTTGGGATCCTAGATACAATGTAAGAGACGAGCATCGCTCTTCCATTGTTCAGTTAATTGATTGGGCACCGACCTTACTAGATTTCTTCTCTTTGAAGGTGCCAAAAGATATGCAAGGCAAACCATTAAATGAAGTAGTTAAAGATGATATTGCAATACGTAATGATGCTATATTTGGTGTGTTTAGTGGTCATGTTAATATAACTGATGGTCATTATGTATATATGCGAGCTAGTTATTCTGGTCGAGAAAACGAAATATACAATTATACATTGATGCCTATGTATATGACACGTAGAATACCAGTTAATCAATTGAAAGACATGCAATTAGTAGAACCGTTTTCATTTACTAAAGAATGCAAAGTATTAAAAATAAAAGGTAGTGACAAATATGGTGTTAGTAAATTTGGGAATTTATTGTACGATATTAAAGCAGATCCATTACAATTGCATCCTATTCAAAATGAAAAAATTGAAACTATGATGATTAATAAATTAATTCAACAGATGAAAAATAATGATTGTCCTAAGGAACAATATTATCGATTAGGTCTAGAGCAATTTATTTAAATGAAGTCACCAGCTATTAAATTGTATAAATAGCGGTGGCTTTTTTTGAAAAAATGGAAATTTTTACCAACTGGTCTATTTATAGCTAGTAGATAATTTTATGATTCATGTTATGATATAATAAACAACGAATTATACAAAGACCGATTTGATAATTCTGTATATATTATACGAGGAGATGAATAAATATGAAACAGGCAGACGAAAACACGGGATTAATGGTGGAAATGGCATACTTGTATTATGAAAAGCAAATGTCTCAGCAAGAAATAGCGGATATGTTATTTTTTTCGCGATCAAAAGTGTCAAGATTACTTACACAAGCTATGTCAGATAAAATTGTCGAAGTTTCTATTAATTATCCTTTAGATAGATGTGAAGAAATAGAGTTGAAAATGAAAAAAATATTTAATCTTAATGAGGTTATTATAATAAAGAATTACTATACATCAAAGGAGATTTTATTAAAGAGAATTGGGAAAGCTGCAGCACAGTATTTAGATGAGATAATCACTTACCGTATGCCAATTGGAATTACATGGGGAGGAAGTGTATACCATACTGTAGAAGCTATGAAACCAAAACATAAAAAAGATATTGAAGTTATTCAAATGATGGGAGTAACATACTATGGAAAAAATTCTGCTTATAATTCACCAGAACTATTAAGATTGATGGTTGAAAAGTATGGAGGAAGTTGTTCGCAAATTTATTCACCATTAGTTGTTGAAAATGATATCGTTAGAGATTCACTTATGAGAGAACCTGTAATTAAATGGGCATTAGAACAAGCCCGAAAAGTAGAGGTTGTGTTAACAAGTGTAGGAGAATTTTATAATTCAAAAACAATGGCATGGGAAGAACATCTGACAGAAGAAACTAAAAGAAGATTAATGAGAGAAAATACTGCGGGAGTTTTATTGGCGCATTTTATAAATAAAGAAGGTAAACTAGCGGACAAACAGCTAGATAAACAAGTAATAGGGATTTCGTTAGAAGATCTTAAGAAAATTCCAAATGTAGTATTAGTTGCAGCTGGTGAAATTAAAAAGACAGCAGTATTAGGCGCATTAAGAGGTGGCTATGTAAATACGTTAATAATTGATGAGAAGTTAGCCAAGTCAGTGTTATCCTTATATGAGCGTGTTAGATAATTAAGAATTCGTTTTACAAAGTAAGCTAGTTATACACTGTGTAGATTAAATAAATGAGTATAATTTTTCTAATTAATAGATGTTTTTATTGTGTCTAAGATTTGTTTTAATATCGACAATAATGAATAAATATTACATCAACATATTTGTAGATATGATTTTCAGCTTAAAAGAGAGGAATAAACATGATTACTATTATTTATTTTGTTGTAATTTTAATTGCAACATTTTTAGGAGCTATTGCAGGCCTTGGTGGTGGTGTTATTATTAAACCAATACTGGATTTTGTTGGAGCTCATGATATAAATACCATTTCTTTTTTGTCATCAAGCGCGGTTTTTACGATGGCTTTTTATTCAACAATTAAACAGCTTTTTAATAAAGTAAAGTTGGATTATGTTGTAGTATTATTGATTTCAGTAGGCGCTATTATAGGAGGTAATTGGGGAGGATCACTTTTTTCATATGTATTAACAATATATAATCCAACAATTGTTAAATGTGCCCAATCTTTAATTTTAGCAGTTTTACTTATTGCAGTTTTAATAAATGTTAATGGTAATTTTAAGACATATAAAATTAAAAATAAGATACTTGTTGTAGGTGTTGGTTTATTACTTGGAATTATTTCGACGTTTTTAGGTATTGGAGGTGGTCCAATAAATGTTGCAGTATTTATAATGTTTTTTAGTGTTGATATTAAAAAAGCAACAGTATATTCAATTGCAACTATACTGTTTTCCCAAGGTTCAAAGTTAGTAACCATTGCAAGTACAACAGGATTTGGTATATTTGATTTGAATTTATTATGGTATACTTTACCTGCAGCTTTACTTGGTGGGATATTGGGGACGTATATAAATAAAAAAGCAACAACAACCATTGTTCATAAAATATTTATATATTCTGTAGTGTTTATAATACTGTTAAATATTTACAATGCTATTTCTATATTTTTTTAATTATATGAAATATTAAGGAAGGTGAAGAAAATGAAAAACCGTACTTTTTTAATCAAACCGGTATCATCTAATTGTAATTTAATGTGTAAATATTGTTTTTATGTAGATGTTAGTGAACATCGAGAAATCAAATCAAACGGCATAATGACGTATGAAACAATGCAATTATTAATTGATAAAGCATTACGTGAAACAGAGCATATAATTGCCTTTGCCTTTCAAGGGGGCGAACCAACGCTAGCAGGATTATCGTATTTTGAAGCATTTGTACAATATGTAGAAACTAATAAAAAGAGTACCCAGAGAGTTTCATATTCAATACAAACAAATGGAATACTGTTAGATGATGCTTGGTGTTCGTTTTTTCATAAATATAATTTTCTGATAGGAATTTCATTGGATGGATATCAAGAAAACCATGATTATTTTAGAATGACAGCTAGTAAATCACCAACTTATAAAAGCGTAATGAAATCAATTGCAGTACTTCGGAAATATGAAGTAGAGTTTAATATATTAACAGTTTTAAGTGCTCAACTAGCAAAGCATCCTGAAAAATTATACAATTTTTATAAAGAACAGAATTTTTCATATATTCAGCTTATCCCTTGTTTAAGTGGCTTGGATGAAAAAAGAAATGAATATTCGCTAACTCCAAAATTATTTGCATCATTCTATAAATTGTTTTATGATTTATGGCTTGAAGACTATAAAAAGGGACGATATTTAAGTGTTACTTTGTTTGATAATATTATCCCATTATTCATTGGTATTCCTCCATATCAATGTGGAACATTGGGGCAATGTAATCCACAATTAGTTGTAGAGAGTAATGGTGGAGTTTATCCCTGTGATTTTTATGTACTAGATAAGTATTATGGGGGAAATATTAAAAGTATGGAATTGGATACGATAGAAAATTGCTCCGCTTTTAGTATTTTTAAAGAAGAAGGTAAAACTACAAAAAGGCTATGTTCGCTTTGTGAATTTCGCAAAATCTGTAATGGAAATTGTAAACGGATTAATAGCGTTTTTTTGGAAGAAAATTATTGTGGCTATCAAGACTTTTTACAACATGCAGCAAGCTCAATGTCTCAAATAGCAAAAAAAATATAATGGAAAATCACTAAAAAGGACTTGCTCTTGCCAAGTCCTTTTCCTACGTATTTAGAATGCATTACCATTTAATATCTTCGGGATAATCATAATGTAAGTCTTCAACTCGACAATTTTGTTTGCGTGCTGATGCGGCTATATTCTTGCAAAACTCTTTATAAGACTCCCCTAAATTAATGATATCAGAAATAGTTTGTGGAAGTTTTATAAGACGTTCTTTTTTGGTTCTTAAAGTTATGTAATCAAGTTCTAAGAACTCAATATATTGAGAGATGAAGTTTTGATAATAAGGATATCCTTTTTGAACAATCAATTCATATTCGTCATATAAAGAATTGATTTCATTATTAGGCAGTATTCCAGATAAAGAGTTCCAAACACATTGACTAAAGTTGTTTAAAACTTGGATGGACTTACGTGCGTTTATCATCTTAAGATCAAGACTAAAGTGTTCATCGTCTAAATTAACAGATGCATAACTTTCTTTCATATTATGAACGAATTGAGCCTCCCATAACAAAGCTCGTTCTTCATTTGTTTTACAAGTGTTTATATCTTTATTCAAACTTGGATACCCATCTTCTAAAAGCTTTTTACACTTGTTAAGATAATTACGATTTAAGGTATCAATACTTAACGCAACAAAAAAACATGTAATATAAGGTGTAACTACTGAATAATACAAATTTTCTTTAGAAAGCGACTTTAATATTTTCTTTTTATTTTCATCAAGGTTCCAACCAGAAGAACCGTTTTCTACCATTGTAGTTTCTCGCATTCCCATATTAGCATGCCGCACATCATAAGCAATACTAAGCAATAAAGAACTTGTTGCATCATTCCCCATTGCTTGGTTGTATTCAGTATCACTAATTGCATAAATGGCATCAATTAATTCATCAAAATCATGATAGTCTCCTGATATGGTTACTCCTCGTAACGTTTTAGTTGGTGTTATTTTTATCATGTTTGCTCTCCTCGTATCTTCTATAAATAGTGTGCCATATCATGGACCAGTAACCAATATTTATTGATTTTAAGTATGATAACAGTTTTACTATTTATTAAAAGTGATATTTATCCTTTTATACTAAAAGCTTATAAATAATTTTGTACATTGATTTTTATTCATCTCATTGCTCTATTATATTCCACTCGTAAAACTTTCTAATTTAAAAAGTTTTACGAGTGGAGATAAACTAGGGTATATATTAAATGAAGAATTCGATGAATTACTTGCATGTTCTATAATTCCTCATAAAGATAGCTTACCGTGTGTTAAATAAATAGCAACAAAAAAGTCAGGGAACTTGTATTAAATATAGCATCAAGATATTTGAAATCTAATCGTAACAATTTTATCCACAATTATTGATTCATAGAGCTATTACTGTATAATAGAACATATGAAAAAGAACTTTACAACAGGTCAATTTGCGAAGCTTG
>JAVWIF010000007.1:0-58090 GCA_036639635.1 Longicatena sp. | reverse complement strand
CCTTGGAGAGTTGGCCGAGCGGTTTAAGGCACCATCTTGGAAAGGTGGCGTAGTGTAAGCTACCGTGAGTTCGAATCTCATGCTCTCCGCCAATGGAAACTTTAGCCCAATTGTTGGGCTTTTTTTATAGGGAAATCATGTTAGGGACTAAGTTAGGGACTGATAGTATAATAAAAACTAAAGCTGGCTATTTGTTTATGATAAAGTCCTTGATTGGACTTTTTTTGCTATTGTTTAGGAATTTCATAATATTTTTACGTATATAGATAGTAAGGGGGATTTTAGCCATTCTTGTCAATTCAGTTATGGAGTAGTACAAACTCGCATATTCTTTAATGAGGTGAAAGATATGGAAAACAAAAAATTGTTGGTACTATTTGGTATAGGCTTTTCAATTATTTTTTCATTACTTTACTATTTCCTGTTTTCGACTATGTTAATTTCAAACGTAGAAAAAAGAACGTTGTATATGAACCAGGTAGGTTTATATAAACAAGAAGATAGTATAAAAGAAATGAAAGGGAAACTAGAAAAGGCGGGATTGACAAGCTATGTAGTTAAACAAGGAGATGCAAAGGCAGTTGTATGTAACGTAAGTAGCGATGTTAAAGAAACAAAAGAAGGGGCGGAGAAGTTAAAAACTTTGAAATTTAACTACATACAAAAAAATGTAAGTGTTGAAAATAATGCAATAAGCAAACTGATTGATAATAAAGAATATGCGAAAGCACTAGAAGGGATTGGAAAATGAAGGTAAAGGATTTAAATATACAAGAACGACCTAGAGAAAAAGCATGCTTGCTGGGTATAGAAAAATTAAGCAATCGTGAATTAATTGCTATTTTTTTACGTACGGGAACAAAAGAGTTATCAGCATTAGAGCTCGGTGACAAACTTTTACAAAGCTATGATAATTTAGGAGAGTTAGGAAAAGCATCTTTAGAGGAATTAATGAAAATAAAAGGGATAAAACAAGCCAAAGCAATTGAGTTACAAGCGTCTTTTGAAATGGGAAGAAGAATTGCTTTTGAAACAATCAAAGCAGGTAAAGGAATTGAAAGTCCACGTGATATTGTTGATTGGTTAAGTCAACAAATTGGATTTGAAAAGCAAGAACATTTTTTAGTATTATTTTTAAATCAAAAAAATTGCATTATAAAATATCGTACGATGTTTAAAGGTACGCTAACTAATGCTAGTGTACATCCGCGTGAAATTTATAAAGAAGCTATGCGTATTGGGTGCGCAAAAATAATGTGCATTCATAATCATCCCTCCGGCGATCCTAGTCCTAGTGAAGCAGATATCCAAATTACACAAAGTATTGTTGAATGTGGTAAAATAGTAGCCATTCCATTAATGGATCATATCATTATTAGTAAGAATTCTTACATTAGTTTTCGACAAAAACGACTAATAGATTGAACTATTTTGTTTTTACCTTTATAATAAGTTAGTGAAACAACAAAGATAGGTGAAATCATGATAAAACTGAATCGATTACAAAAAATAATCCTTGGCATTATCGTTGCTTTTTTAGTGCTAGGTATACTACTAAAGAGTGTTAGCGGAACGCAAACTAATAATATAGGATATGATGGCATTAGTATGCTAAAATATGCATTGATTGACAATCCTACAGCGACAATCAAAAGTTGGACGAAAGATTTTTCGAATTTGTGGGCAGTAAATAAAGAAAACGACCGTTTACAATATGAACTTAGTAAAAATCCTTCTTATAAAGCAAGTTATGAAAATGAAAAACAAAAGAATGCAGAGTTAAGTAAAGCTTTAAAAATTGATAGTGAAGATAAAAAATTCAAGCGAGAATGGGCGAATGTAATAGGTAGAGATCAGGCAAGCTGGAACAATAGTATTACAATTGATTTAGGAAGCAAAGATGGTGTCAAACCTAATATGGCAGTAACTAGTGTTCATGGTGTTATTGGTAAAGTGAAAAGTGTTTCGCATAATACTAGTGTGGTTAAACTATTGACTTCAGAAGATAAATTAAATACACTATCTATTAAAATAATTTTAGACAATGAGAAAAGTAGTATGGGTATTCTTGAAAATTATGATGTAAGAAAAGGGCGGTACGTAATTACCTTGTTTGATGATAGTACAGAAATAAAAAAAGGAATGCAGGCTGTAACTTCTGGTAATGGAGGCGTTTATCCAAGTGGTTTATTAGTGGGTAACGTAGAAAGTGTACAAGCTTTAAATAACCAAACAGGACAAACAATTTATGTGAAACCCATTGATGACTTTCAAAGCTTTGAAATTGTATCTGTTATAACAGATTCGAAAGAAGGTCAATAATGGCACATTTAATATTTGTTTTGATTTGTTTTAGTTTGGATGAAATATTAATTAGCGTGTTTCCAAATAGTTATTTATTAAATGATTTGTTATTTATTCCGAATTTAGGTTTTTGTGCTATGATTTTAACCATTCGTAAATTTAATTTTATTGATAGTTGTTTATTTTCATTTGGTTGCGGTATGATTTATGATTTTGTATTTGCTAACTCTTTCCTCGTTTATGCAATTGCATTTACGATTGTAGCTTGTTTATTACAACTATGGTCAAAGCATTTAACGGATACCATCATAGAATCGTTAATTCTCTGTATTGTGACAATATTCGTCAAAGATCTTTTGGTATACTTCTATATGAGCTTTCAAAAGAGTACGAATATGTCATTGATGGAATGGGCAGAAAAGTTTGAATTGTTAACATTGTTAGCAAATGCTATTCTAGTTATGGTGATTGTCTTTTTTATTCGTATCAAAGATGACTATCTAAAAATGAAAGCTCTTCGTATTCGAAAAGGAGAGAAAGTAGAATGGTTCAGATTAAAATAAAAGTAATACAAGAAGCTTACCATATCTATGTAATATTTGAAGATTTTGATATATTTATAAATGAATTCAAAAAAAGGCTAAAGGCTATTTTAGGTAATGAAACTAGATGCTTTGAGGCTTTTTTTCATATTCAAAAAATTTCTAGTAAGGAATTAAAACAACTATTTGTGCTTTGTGAACACTATCATACTATTATATTAGGAATCAACTATGTACCACTTCAATCAGTAACGAACTATATTGAAGAAGATTTACGTGGGGGAGAACAATATACCTTTAGTGAAGATACAATACTTTTAGGTAATATTCATAAACAAGCATTTGTTACTTGTAAAGGTAATCTATATGTAATAGGGAAAGTAGCTGGGAGTGTTGATTTTTTATATGAAGATAACTTTCTCTGTGCATCAAAAATAGAGGCTAGTGTACGGATTTGTGATACCTCTTACCAAAATATGACATGTTATGCGCCTTGTAAAGTCTATTATAAAAACAGATGTTTAATAATAAGTGATTATAAGGAGGACAAGCAATGGGAGAGGCAATAGCAATTACTTCTGGTAAAGGAGGGGTTGGTAAGAGTAGTGTTTGTATAAATATTGGGATGAGCTTGTCACAGATGGGCTATAAAGTATGTTTAATAGATGTGGATTTAGGACTTAAAAATCTAGATATTATGTTAGGCTTAGAAAATCGTGTTATTTATGACTTAAAAGATGTGATGGAAGGAAAGTGTTCATTACATCAAGCAATGATTAAAGATAAGCATGAAGATAATTTGTATTTATTACCTGCTTGTAAAACTATCCATATTCAATACTTTAAAGGAGAAGAGTTAAAAATGATTGTTGATAAGCTTATACAAAGCTTTGATTATGTATTGTTGGATACACCTGCGGGAATTGAAAAAGGTTTTGTGGATGCAATAGCCTGTGTAAAACGAGCTATTTTAGTTTCTACGTTAGATATCACGGCATTACAAGACGCAGATCGTGTAATTGGGATATTATTAAAAGAGGGATTAGAACATCTTTCTTTTGTAATTAACCGCATGAATACAAAATACATAGAGAAAGGAATTAGTGTTTCATTAGAAGAAGCCAAAGAATATTTAGCCATTGATTTTCTTGGTTATATTTTTGATGATGAAAATATGATGCGTGCAAATAATCATGGAAGACCAATTACACTACAACGTGAATCCATCCTTTATTCTTGTTTTCAAGCAATCACAAAAAGAATGTTGGGAGAACGAGCAATATTACCAAAATATAAAGAAAAAACAATCTTACAGAAGCTGTTTGGTTAGCAAAATTGCTATTTAATCTAGTTTTTTATGGTCTTACGTGATAAAATAATACAATAGAAAGACTGGTGAGCATATGTTAAAAAAAATCTTATTGAAATTAGATGAACATTGTTCTATTTATACGCTATCAAAAATTATTGGGTTTCTTTTAATCTTATTTTTAATAATTAAAACTGAATCCTTTTGGGGAAGTTGGCTATCCTTATTTCAATCTATTCTACAACCTTTTGTAATTGGTTTTATTTTAGCTTTTATTATGAATCCGATGGTGAAGTATTTACAACGCAAAGGGGTACCTAGAAACTTAGCAATTATGGGTTTATGGGTTTTGATTATTATCTTTATGGTTATTTTATTAGTTATGTTAATGCCTATTTTATATGATAAAACTAGTGAATTTATGGCATCTATGATTGATGGTGTTATGTGGATTAGCGATAAGATTAAAATGGTCGGAAAACTAAATGATTTCTCTTTAGTGAATAGCATTACAGATAATATTGTTAAATTGATTGAATCTTATGATAATTGGATGCCACAGGTAATCTCTTCGTTACCCGGATTAATGACAACTTTTTTAGATATTACAACGAATGTTTTGTTTTCCATTATTGTTGCAATTTATATGTTGTTTGATTTTGATCGTATTAAAACTGGTATTATACGTATTTTTAGATTTTTTATTCCTGAAAGTCCTTTATATTTACACCGTATGAATGTTGATGTATCGGTATATTTAAAATCATTAATTATTTTAATGGTTATAAAGTTCTTTGAGTATTGTGCTTTTTATTTCTTAGTTGGTCATCGAGCTTGGTTAATTATTGGTATATTAACTTCACTAGGAGTTATTGTTCCTTATTTAGGAGGAACGATTGCGAATGGAATTGGAATTATTACGGGGTTAACATTAGCCCCACAGCGTATTGCAGCATTACTTATTGGGATTTTAATTTTATCAAACGTAGATGCCTATGTTATTTCTCCTTTAGTTCACGAGAAACGTAGTTCTTTAGGTCCTTTAAGTACTTTGTTTGCAGTGTTTGCTGGAGGTGTTTTGATAGGACCTTTTGGAATTATGATAGCAGTACCGGTTATGATAATTGTCAAGACTTCATTAGAGTTATATCAAGAACAACATGAAGATTCAATATTTACAAGCAGCGAATAGCTGCTTGTTCTTTTTTTTATATTGTTTCATATACTATTCATAGGAGGGACGATATGGATGATCTAAAAAATATAAGGAAAAGAATAAAGAGTAGAAGATATCATGAAGCTGATGAGGAAAAGCATCATTCATTCTCCTTATTTCGTTTTCTTTATCATTTGGTAATGCTCATGATGTGTTTAAGTGTTCTTGCTTTAGCATTGTTGTTAAATCAAAAACTAAACCTAATTAAATTACCAACAGTACTCACTAATTTTAAAATAGAAAACCTAGCTTCTTGGCTCCCTTTTGAAAATTGGTTTTCTTTGAAAGAAGTAGCGGTGGTGTCTAAGCAAGCTTATACTTTACTTAAAGATGATCAATATGCCAATGGATCAAACTCAGCTTTTTCAATTTATGATAGTGTCGTTCTTCATGTAAAAAAAGCAAGCGATAATAAATACAGTGTGACTTTAAAACAGGATAATGGGGTTGTTAGCACGTATGGGAATATAAAAGAAGCAAGCGTGAAACAAGATGAACGTATTCTAAAAGGAAAACCAGTTGGAACATTTGATAATTACGTAACATTGAACTTTTTGAAAGATAATAATAAAATAACGTATGATGCTGCCTTGCAAAAAAATTAAAGTTTCATTTTTATGGATCCCGTATTTGTTGTTGTTACCGTTTTTGCATATTGGAAAAGTGATTTTTTATATTTTTTTAGTACTATCAATACATGAAATGGCACATATTGCATGTGCCACTTTCTTTCATTACCCAATCCAACAAGTCCGTATTTATCCTTTTGGAATAGCGGCACAAATCGGATATATTGGGTTTGGAAATATCATACAAGAAGTTTGTATGATAGCTAGTGGACCTTTGATGCATATGCTATTTCCTTTTCTTTTTCGCTCGTTGTATACTATGGGGTATATTTCTTCTTCCTTCTTAGATTATTTGTATATGATGAATGCTAGTATCTTGATTTTTAATCTGTTACCTTTATATCCGCTTGATGGCGGAAGATTATTGCAAGCTTTTTTTCATAGCTTTTTACCGTTTAAAAGAGCACAACAAGCAACCTATGTAATTTCAATTGTATGTGTTTGTTGGTTGTTGTATTTTCGTGTATTACAAGGAGTTGGAGGATGTTTAGTACTGTTATTATTTGTATTTGAAATAGGAATTGCTTGGAAAGATATTGGATTCCAACAATTACAGTTTTATTATTATCGTTATATGCATAAGGTAAACTATCCGATCATCATGAATCAGCATCATGATTTATATCGAGGACGTTATAATATAATGAGAGTGAATAAAGGGTGGATAGAAGAGGAAAAATGGTTAGCAAAGTATTTTAATAATAAGAATAGAGGTAGTGAAAAAGAGTAGTCGCAATACCTTGTTTTATGTTATAATTTAAAACAAGGAGGCGCAAAGTTATGAAAATAAAAATAATGTTAGTTTCACTCATAAGTCTGTTCCTCATAACGGGTTGTGAAGAAAAGAAGCCAAGTGTCGCAACAACCATCTATCCTGTACAATATCTTGTGGAAAGAATTGGTGGAAAATATGTTACTTCAACAAATATATCTAATAATTCTATTGTACAAAGAGTACAGATAAAATCTAATTATAAAGACATCCTAGATAAAGCTGATGCACTGTTTTATATTGCTGGATTAGAACCATATATGGATTTGTATGCTAATGATATACGTGATAGTGATGTTGATATGATTGATTTAGCAACTAAGAGTGCTATTTATAAATTTGAACGTTATTCATCCATAACAATTGATGGAAAAACAGCGGGGATTGAAAGTAAATACTACGAGGGAGAAGAATTTCAAAGTATGGATACGTATAGTGCAGATCCAATGTTATGGATGGATCCAGTTGCAATGGCGAGTATGGCAAGTGATGTACGTGC
This sequence comes from Longicatena sp., assembly GCA_036639635.1. GTDB lineage: Bacteria > Bacillota_I > Bacilli_A > Erysipelotrichales > Erysipelotrichaceae > JAVWIF01. Next base: position 50,819 of record JAVWIF010000007.1, on the reverse strand, counting down.
ATATTTAGTGGAAAAATATCCTCAATATGAAAAAATATTTAATGAGAACTATGATATCTTAGAACTCGATTTAGCTCGTTTAGATGCGGACTATCAAATGATACCAGATCAAAAGATGGAAATTAGTTTTGTGTCAATGACACCAAGCTTTGGAAATTGGCAAAAATCTTATGGGATTAAAGTTTACCCAATTTCAATTTCACGTTATGGAGCTCTTCCTACAAGTGACCAGTTGACATTGATTAAGGAACGCATAAAGAAAGATCATGTTCGATATATGGCAATGGAGCAAAACTTACCAGAGGACATGCAAAAACTAAGAGACGAATTAATTAATGAATTGGGTTTGATTCCTATTGATTTACGTAATTTGTCTAGTATTACAAAGAGTGATGAAGAAACAAGTAAAGATTATTTAACGATTATGTATGATAATTTAAAATCTTTAGAAGTTATGGGCTCATAAAAGAAATGGATACCGAAAACATTAAGGTATCTATTTTTTTTGTAAATGAGAGGGTAAATAAGGCGAATAATAAGAAACTGTGGTAAAATAATAAGCGTATGGAGGAAATTAAAATATGAAAAATTTATTATTGATAGATGGAAATTCAGTCTTGTTTCGTGCGTATTATGCAACACTTTATGGGAGAATGATGAAAACGAGTAACGGTGTACCAACAAATGGAGTATACGGGTTCATTAATATGATCAATAAGGCAATCACACTTCTTCAACCTGATGGTGTACTAGTTGCTTGGGATAGTGGAAAGCCTACGTTTCGTCATGATACTTTTAAAGAATATAAAGGAACCAGAAAACCTTTAGATCAAGAATTAATTGTTCAGTTTTCCATTGTTCGTGAATACTTAGATGCTTATGGAATGCAACGCTATGAGTGTGATGGTATAGAAGCAGATGATATTATTGGATCAATGGCGAAACAAAATCCAAATACCAATATTCATATTTTAACAAGTGATCGAGATTTATTACAATTGATTGATCCTACCACCGATGTCTATTTAATGAAAAAAGGAATTAGTGAAATGGACATTATGAATGAAGCTAAATTGCAAGAAAGTATGGGGATTGTTCCTAGTCAAATTATCGATTTAAAAGCATTGATGGGAGATAGTGCAGATAATATTCCTGGTGTAAAAGGAATTGGTGAGAAAACGGCTTTAAAATTGTTGGCTGAGTATACAACAGTTGATAACGTATATGAACATCTTGAGGATTTTAAAGGAAAATTAAAAGAAAAATTAGAGAATGATAAAGAACAAGCATTTTTATCTAAATGGTTAGCAACCATTAAAGTAGATGCAAGTATCCCATTTACTATTGACGAGTTGATGCGCAAAGAACCAAAAGGCGAACTTCATGATTTCTTTGTTAAATATGAGATGAACGGATTTGCCAATACAACAATGGATGTTAAAAAAGTTGAACGAAAAGGTTCAAGAAGTGTAGTGGAAAGTGTACCAAAAACTTTATTAGTGGATGATTGTGTTGTTTATGCGAATGTAGATAATGAAAATTATGAAGATGCAACACTTTATGGATTTGCACTAAGTAAAGATGATGAAAGTGTTTATATAAGTTTAGAAGATGCGAAAAAAGATGAAGAATTTAAAAAATATCTAAAAGCATCGAATCAAAAGATTGTCTATGATGCAAAGAATTTTTATCATTTGATGAATGCATTTGGATTTGCTTGTGGAGAATTAACGTTTGACATTATGATTGCGGCGTTCTTAGTAGATGGAACAATTTCAGATTATGAAAAATTAGCAGAAAAATATAACTTTGATCGTAGTCTTTTAAAGAATGATGTTTTTGGTAAAAAAGGAAAACCAAAGTTTGTAGATCCTATTGAGGAAAGTCAATTTGCCCTTATTCAAGCCGATAATTTAGCGGATATGAGTGCGGGATTAAAAACCGAAATTAAAAATTTAGAAATGCAGGAATTATTAGATACGATAGAAATGCCTTTAACAAGAGTTCTTTATGCAATGGAAAAAGAAGGCGTTATGTGCAATCTAGCAACGCTTGATGAAATAGCAAAAAGTACTGCAGAAAAAATTGAAATACTAAGTAAGCAGATATATGAATATGCAGGAAGTGAATTTAATATTAATTCCCCGAAACAATTGGCTATTATTTTATATGATGAGTTAGGTTTAAAGGCTGGAAAGAAACGTAGTACAGCAGCAGATGTTTTAGAAAAGCTAGTTCATGTACATCCAATTATTCCTTTGTTACTAGAACAACGGAAATATCAAAAAATATATAGTACGTATGCAATAGGTTTAAGTAAACATGTAAAAGGTGATGGCAAGATACATACGATTTTTAATCAGATACAAACACAAACAGGTAGATTGTCTTCTTCTGAACCTAATTTACAAAATATTTCGGTGCGTGATGAAGAAGGAAAAGAAATACGTAAAGCATTTGAAGCAAGTCATGATCATGTTTTATTATCTGCTGATTATTCACAAATTGAATTAAGAATACTTGCTCATATGGCTAATGAGAGTGCAATGATTGATGCTTTTCAACACGGTGTTGATATTCATACGAAAACCGCTATGAAAATATTTGATGTAGAACAAGATCAAGTAGATAGTGCTATGCGCAGAAGTGCAAAAACAGTAAACTTTGGAATCGTTTATGGACAAAGTGATTTTGGCTTAAGTGAACAGTTAGGAATAACACGTAAAGAAGCGCATAACTTTATTGAAAAGTACTTTGCTTCTTACCCTAGTATTAAAGGATTTATGGATCAAACAATAGCATTTTGTGAAGAACATGGATATGTGCAGACTTTGTTTCATCGTCGTCGCTATATTCCTGAGATTAGTGATGCGAACTATATGATGCGTGAGTTTGGAAAAAGAGCAGCAATGAATGCTCCAATTCAGGGAAGTGCTGCAGATTTAATTAAACTAGCGATGATTCATATCTATAATAAAATGGAAGAAGAACAAGTGAAATCTAAAATGATTTTACAAATACATGATGAATTAATTTTTGATGTTTGTCTTGATGAACTCGAACAAATGAAACAAATTGTGGAAGATGGTATGCAACATGCAATGCAAATACGTGTGCCTTTACTTGCTGAAGCAAATACTGGAAAAACTTGGTTTGATGCAAAGTAGGTGAAAATATGCCAGAATTACCAGAAGTAGAAACTGTTGTAAGAACATTAGAACATCAACTACAACAAGTAAGCATCCTTGATTGTATTGTTCTATGGGAAAATATTATAGCGTACCCTAGCGTACAAGAATTTTGTGAAACAATGAAACATAAAACAATTCTAGGATATCATCGCCATGGTAAATACTTACGCTTTGATTTAGGAAGTCATGAACTCATTGTTCATTTGCGAATGGAAGGAAAGTTTTACGTACAAGAACACAAGGTAGCATATGATAAACATACGCATGTCTTCTTTACGTTATCCAATGGACTTGAACTTCGCTATCATGATACAAGAAAATTTGGAAAGATGTATCTGTATGAAAAAAATGATGATCATACAACCTATCCATGTTTTAAAAACATTGGATATGATGCCTTTGATAAACGTTTAGATGCAACGTATTTATATCAATTGTTACATAAAAAGCATCAGTGTTTAAAAGCTGTTTTATTAAATCAAGCTTATATTGCTGGAATTGGAAATATATATGCAGATGAGATTTGTTTTGCGTTAAAGTTACATCCAGAAACAGATATATCCCATTTACGTAAGGTCGACTTTGAACGTTTATTATATGAAACTAGAAGGATATTAACTGGTGCAATTCAAGCTGGAGGAACAACTATACGTTCGTATACTTCCTCTTTAGGTGTTGATGGAAGATTTCAATTAAAATTAAAAGTACATGCAAAAAAAGGAGAGCCATGTAGCGTGTGTCAGAGTGAAATTTTAAAGATAGTGGTAGCCACGCGTGGAACATATTATTGTCCAACATGTCAAAAAAAGAAATGAAAACCATTGGATTAACAGGGATTATGGGAGCGGGTAAGTCAAGTGTTATCGCAATTTTAGAAAAGCATTCTATCACTGTTTTAGATGCTGATAAAATAAATGCAAACTTATTATGTAAAGGAAATGCTGGCTATGTAAAACTTGTGAGTGTTTTTGGTAAAGAACTACTGGATGGAGATGCTAATATAGATAAAACTTTAATGAGTACGATTATATTTCAAGATGAACAAAGTCGATTACTAGCAGAAGGAATATTGCATCCGTTGATTAAAGAAGAAATTAAAAAAGAAATAGAAAAACATAAAGATGAAAAATTAGTCGTTGTGGAAGTGCCTTTATTGTTTGAATGCAAATGGGAAGCTTTTTTTGATGAAGTATGGGTTGTTGCTTGTGACGAAGATATTTTATTAGAACGTTTGAAACAGTATCGAAAAATTGATGAAAAAGTTGCACGCGCACGAATTGCACATCAAATTCCACAGTGTGAAAAAATTAAAAAAGCCGATGTTGTTTTTTATAATAATTCAGATAAAGAAAATTTAAAACGGCAAATTTATGATATACTGAAGGTGAATTTTTAAAAAAGAGGAGAAGATATGGCGAGAAAAGAAGATAAATGTCGAATTGAAGTACAAGGAGAATTAACAATGGAACGTTTTGCTTCTTTGCAAATGCTATATTTTCCACTTATCGGTAGTGATGCTTGTATTTTATATCAAACATTATTAAGTATCGGTACGCGTAATCAAAAAATTAAAAATCATATTTTAATCCAAAAATTATCAAATTTAAGCATGGAAGTAATGGAGAAGAGTCGCCATATATTAGAACAGTATTTACTTGTAAAAACATTTTATGATGCACTTAATGATGCGTATATCTATCAAATATTTATGCCAAAAGATGGACAAGCATTTTTGCGGCATGAAGTATTTGGACGCTTATATATGAAAGAAATGGGAAAACAAGTGTATGAGTTTAATAAGCTGAGTTTTGCAAGTAATGTTGAAGATAAAAAAACATATCAAGATATTACGATTCCTTTTGTCAATAATTTAAAAGAGGATTGGGAAGACAGTGAAGAAGAAATGTTTAAAAAGATGAAACCTAAAAGTGACATCTTACATACAAATGAACTGCCTTTAAGCTTTAATTTTGATCGTTTCTTAAGTGATCTATCAGAAAGTGTATTTCCCAATATTGCTAGAAACGAAAAGAACCTACGGATGATTGGTGAGCTTGCGACGATACATGGAATTGACGAATTAGAAATGCGAAAATTAGTTTCTAAAAGTATGGATGTAAAAGATAATACTTTGAAGATTGAAGTATTAAAGAAAAAAGTACGAGAATCAAAAAGCGTTTATGTGGAAAAGGAACATGCGCATCCTTATGGAGTTCCTCCTGTACGTTTTCTACAAAACAAACAACACGGAATTGAAGTTAGTCGTGGCGATAAGCAGGTGATAGAAACTTTAATCTCAGATTTTAAAATGAAACCTGAGGTGGTTAACGTTTTAATTGAATATGTATTACAAACAAGAAATCAACAATTTTCGAAAGCTTATGTTGAAAAGATAGCAGGTACATGGGTTCGTTTAGAAATTGATACTTATGAAAAAGCATTGGCACATATTCAAGAAGAACAAAAAGGAAATGCTTATTATGCGCCTACAAAGGCTAAAGAATTACCAGCTTGGTATGCAGATCAAGATAGTGTACAAGTTGATACAAACGATTTTGATGAAGCAAAACTAGCAGAAAAGTTAAAAAAATTAAGAGGTGAATAAATGGAAAAAGTAACGTTTACATATGCCTTAAGTGAAGAACAAAAGATTAAGAAACAACAAAAGGTAGAACGTTTGTTAAAAAATCCAATATTAAAAAAATGGATGAACAAGTATCAAGTAGATGAAGAATTTGTATACAATCATAGTGGAAAATTGAGCGATTATTGTGAAATGATGGGAAAGTGTACGTCTTGTGCAGGTTTAGATTTTTGCAGGCAACCAACGCTTGGCAAACAACTAGATTTATATGTAGATGGTTTGTTATACAATCGAGTGGTTAATTGTGCATATCAACAAAAAGAATTACGTGCATTACAACATCAAAAGTTCTATTGTGAAGGAGATATTAGCAAACCTTATTTTTTGATAGATTTAAAAACGTTGGATGTTTCAAAAGAGAGCAAAGAATATAAAGCTTGTTATGATAAAGTAATTGATCTTCTTATGGATGAACATCCCTTAAAGGGCTTATACTTATGGGGAAAGCCAGGAAGTGGAAAAACTTATTTAGCAGCAGGAATATGTAATTATTATGCCAAACAATCAAAACGTGTTGCCTTTGTGAATGTACCAAAGTTAATTTCGGATTTAAAGATGATGTTTCATGAAAGTGAAGCCATGGAACGAAAACTTTATCAAATAAAAAAAGCGGATGTTCTCGTTCTTGATGATATTGGTGGAGAGAGTGTAACTTCTTGGAGTCGTGATGATATTTTGTTGCCATTGTTAGATGCACGCATGGAAGCGAAGAAGTTAACAATTTTTACTAGTAATTATGCGATGAATGAAGTAAAACAGAAATTAAGTGGAACAACGAATAAAAACAATGAACCGATGGCTGCAGAACGTTTAATTGAGCGTATCAAAGCACTATCCTGTGAAATTTTTGTTAAAGGCGAATCACGTCGAAAATAAAGCTAGTAATAAATGTAATAAAATGGTATTATTATAACCGTGAATGGAGGAATTTTTATGGTAAAACGTATTGGTATTCTAACATCTGGTGGAGATGCACCTGGAATGAATGCTGCCATTCGTGCCGTCACAAGAGTCGCACTGAATAGTGGAATTGAAGTTTTTGGCATTTATGATGGATATAAAGGCATGGCTGAAGGGTATATTGAACCTTTAACAAAGGCTAGTGTTGGCGAAATCATTGATCGAGGAGGAACATTATTAGGTTCTGCTCGTTTACCTGAATTCAAAGACATCGAAGTGCGTAAAAAAGCAGTACAACAATTAAAAAAACGTGGAATTGAAGCAATTGTAGTAATTGGTGGAGATGGATCTTATCGTGGTGCTTTAGCGCTAACTGAAATGGGAATTAACTGTATCGGAATTCCTGGAACAATTGATAATGATATCACATGTACCGATTTTACAATTGGGTTTGATACGGCTTTAACAACCATTGTGGAGGCTGTCGATAAACTAAGAGATACATCAAGTTCTCATCATCGTTGTTCGATTGTTGAAGTAATGGGGAACCGTTGTGGAGACTTGGCTATTTGGTCAGGAATTGCTTGCGGAGCCGAAATTGTTATTACATCTTCAACCGGCTTTGAGGAAGGCGAAGTGTTGGAAAGATTGCGTGATTTTGATTTAATCAAAAAGAAACGTCATGCGATTGTTGTAATATCAGAAAAAATGACAGATGTTCACCAATTTGCTAAAAAAGTTAGTTTAAATACTGGATTTTCTGGAAGAGCCACGGTTTTAGGACACGTACAACGTGGAGGATCACCGACACCAACAGATCGAGTATTGGCTTCTAGAATGGGTGAAAAAGCTGTTGATTTATTAATGCAAAACGTTGGAGGACAATGTGTGAGCATTAAGGACAATCAAATTATTTCTGTACCTATTGAAGAAGCATTAAATACGCCTCGTGAATCTCGCAAGAGATTACAGAATTTATTTGAACGTTTAGTTTAGTAACCATATGATTAGGTAATCAGGAAGGAAATGTAAAAAAAATATGCTAGCTACAAGAAAAACAAAAATTATCTGTACGATTGGACCTGCTTCTGAAAGCAAGGAAATGTTAACAAAATTAGTAAATAACGGAATGAATATCATTCGTTTAAACTTCTCTCATGGAGATTTTGAAGAACATGGGAATCGAATTAAAAATATCCGCGAGGTTGTTAAAGAAACTGGTAAAAATATTGCGATTCTACTTGATACAAAAGGACCTGAAGTTCGTTTAGGTGACTTTATCAACAAAGAAGAAGAATATAAAAAAGGTGATACTGTAACAATCGTTCGTGAGAAAATAGAAGGAACACATGAAAGATTTCATGTACAGTGTCCTGAAATTTTCGATGATGTAGAAATGAATGGAACAATTTTAATTGATGATGGAAAAATGCGTTTAACTGTTATTGAGAAAAAAGCGGGAGAATTGGTTTGTCGTATCGAAAATCCAGGATTTTTAAAGAGTAAAAAAGGATGTAATCTTCCAGGCGTTAAATTAAGCATGCCTTTTATTTCTGAAAAAGATGAAGCTGATATTCGTTTTGGATGTAAAATGGGTATTGATTATATTGCGGCTTCTTTTACAAGAAGAAAAGAAGATGTTTTAGCAATTCGTCAAATTCTTAAAGAAGAAGGTAAAGAAGATATTCAAATTATTCCAAAGATTGAAAACCAAGAAGGATTTGATAACTTAGAAGAAATTTTAGAAGTTTCTGATGGAGTTATGGTTGCTCGTGGTGATTTAGGAGTAGATGTTAGTTTTGAATTAGTTCCAATTTACCAAAAGAAGATTATTAAAACAGCAAATGCATTAGGAAAGCCAGTAATTACGGCAACTCATATGTTAGAGAGTATGCAAGGAAATCCAAGACCTACTCGTGCGGAAGCAAGTGACGTAGCGAATGCGATTTTAGATGGTACTGATGCGATTATGTTAAGTGGAGAGAGTGCTGCTGGATTGTATCCAATTGAAGCAGTACAAACGATGGATAAAATTGCTAGAGCAATGGAACCAACACTACCTTATAGAGAAAGATTAAAAGCTTCAGTAAAAACGAGTCAACGTACTAAAAATGATGCAATCGCAATATCCGTTGCAGATACAGCAATGTCACTTGATGTAGCTGCGGTTATTGCCTTTACACAAAGTGGAACTACGGCACGTAGAATTTCTAAATTCCGTCCAGAAGTACCAGTTATTGCTGCAACCTTTGATGATAAAACAAGACGTTCATTAGCAATGAACTGGGGTGTTACTACTGTTCTATCTGAAGTTGCTAATAACCAAAACAATGAATGTGCATTAGCAATTGAAATTGCAAAAGATATGGGTGTTAAACCTGGTTCAACAATTATTATTGTTGCAGGATATCCTGTTGGTTGTGGTGCTACAAATACAATGAAAATTATTGAAGTTAAATAATATAAGTAAAGGATGTGTTTCATTGCATCCTTTTTTTTTGCGTGTAAAATGCGTTTTATTTGCGTGTGCACTGCAAGTTCTTATGTGATATTATGGTAAGGTACAAAAGGATTCGAAAGAATAGAGTAGGAAAGAAAACTGGTGTTACTAACATTGTAGTTCTATTCTAAAAAGATAGTGGAATATCTAATAAATATTCGAAAAAGTGCTTCAAATGTGCTAAAATAAGGGTAAGTTTTAAGGAGGAGCAATATGAAAACTTTTATCGGAGTAGATTTAGGTGGCACGAATGTACGTGTTGCAAAAGTAGATGAAAAAGGGAATATTTTACAAATAATTAAGAATGCAACTGAAATTAAAAAAGGAACGGAACATGTCATTAATAAAATCATAACCATGATTGAATCAATTGATGGATATCAAGACTGTATTGGAATTGGAATGGGTGTTCCAGGACCGGTAGATACAATCAATGGAAAAATGGTTTTAGCAACGAATCTTCCTGGTTTTGAAGGATTTCCTTTAGCAAAAAGAATATCAGATTATTTCCATCTTCCAACATTTCTAGATAATGATGTAAATGTTGCAGGAATGGGAGAAGCAATGCTAGGTGCAGGTAAAGGAAAAGATATTGTATATTATGTAACAGTTTCTACAGGTATTGGTGGAGCCATGATTGTCAATCAACGAGTTGTTGCAGGAAAACATGGTCATGCAGGAGAAGTGGCAAATATTATTATTGATCGTAATCGTCAAAAAGTGAACTATTTAAATGTTGGAGCCGTTGAGAATGAAGCGAGTGGAACTGCACTAACACGTAAAGGTAAAGTAATATTTGGTGATGATGCTATAGAACATGCTGGTGATGTGTTTGATTTAGCAAGAAAAGGCAATGCTAAAGCAATAGAACTTTGTGATAGTATGGCATATGATTTAGCTGTTATGTTCTCTATTATTGCACATGTTGTAGACCCTGAAGTATTTGTATTAGGTGGTGGTGTAATGAAAGGAAAAGATGTATTCTTTGATAAAATGGAAAGTTATTATCGTACAATGATCCACAAAGGAATGCAAGAAGTTAAATTTGTCGAAGCACAATTAGAAGAACCTGGAATTGTTGGTGCAGCAATGTTCCCTAATTCTTATGTATCTTAAGCAAACGAAAATATAGCATATAAACAAGCATGTAGAAATTTTATCTATGTGCTTTTTCTATTGTAAAAAACAATGATATAGTAATTAATAACTATCAAGTGGAGGGAATATAAATGAAAAACGTAGTACATAAATACAAGTATGTTGGAGGAGTAGTCATCGTAATTTGTATCATAATCGCTAGTATGGTTTATTTGATAAATCAAAATAAACCAGTCATCGTTTTAAAGCAAGATGAATTCAGCGTTGAGTATGGAGAACCCATTAGTATGGATGCTAAAACGTATTTACAGAAAACAGATGAGGAAATATTAAAAGAAACTAAAGTACATTTAAAACTAAATAAAACACTTCCAACACAAATAGGTACGTATAAAGGTACTATAGAATACAAAAAAGAAAAACTAAATTTAACAATCCATGTAAAGGATACAAAAGCGCCAACTTTTGTTGATTTTAAGGAAATAATAAAAATACAAGTGAATACAAAGAATGTTGATTTAACACAATACTTCAAAGCAATTGATGCAAGTGATACAAAAATAACTGTGGAAAGTAGAGATAAAATGAACACCTTTGATATTACTAAAGAAGGTTCTTATAAAGTAATTGTAACTGCTAGCGATAAATACAAGAATAAAGTAACAAAAGACGCTACAATAGAAGTATTGAAGGGTACAAAAGATTTAACGAAAACAAAGGAAGGTACTATACCTATTAATGAACAAACAAAGAAAGAACAAGAAGCAACGCTACCCAAAACACCACGTATAGATGTACCAAGTAATAATAAGGTTATTGAAAAGCAAGAATCTACTACAGTACCAGTAACGCCAAAACCTACACCTGCTTGTGACCCAAATGCTTATTTCAGTGAGGAGGATGCGAAATTAGTCGCAACAGTTGGTATATGGAAAACGAATGAAGAAGCTTACAATGCAGGTATTCAAATGTGGAATGATGGAAGCGTAGAATATGGTAGAGAATTTTCGGCGATTCCAGTTTTTAACGCCTGTCAAGATGTTGTTGGATACACTATATATTGGGTTTAATAACAATTAATGAAAGGCACTTAGGATAATCTAAGTGTTTTTTTGTGAAAGGAGAAATTCAAATAAAAAAATGTTAAATAGTATGAAAATTAATGAAAAAACATTCCTAAAATGATTGGGATAATTTGGCAAGAATCTATGATGTGATTACAGTGAGAAATATTGTTTACATGGACATAATGTTCATGTATAAAAAAGTGAGGATAAATTAATGGAAAATGAAATCATTAAATTCAACCAAAATGGGATTGAACTTAATGTTCAAGTTACACCTGATAAAGATACAGTTTGGTTAACACTTGATCAGATGGCATATTTATATAAGAAGGATCGTTCTACTATTGGTGAGCATGTAAGGAATATATATAAAGAAGGTGAACTAGATGAAACGACTTCGGGGGGGATTTCCCCCCGAAGTACTAAAGGAAAAACTAGACCACCAAAAGTTTTTAATTTGGATGTTATCATTTCTGTAGGTTATCGTGTCAAATCACCTATAGGTGTTGCATTTCGAAAATGGGCGAATGGTGTATTAAAAGAATATATAATCAAAGGAGTGGTAATCAATGAAAAAAGGCTTTTAACTCTTGGAAAAACAATTGATATACAATCTAGAATGTTAGCTAGTAGCTTAGATGTTGAAACCGATGAAATATATATGGTAATAGAAGCTTACGATCAAGCATTGGGTTTACTTGATGATTATGATCATCAAATTGTAGCAAAGCCAAGAGGGTCAAAGGCTTTATATAAATTATCTTATAAAGAATGTTGTAACTTAATTAGTAAAATGCCATTTACTGGCAAATCAGCAGTATTCGGTATAGAAAAAGAACAAGGAAAGGTTGCAGCATATTGGCAGCGGTATTCCAAGCTGTATTTGGTCAAGAAGTATATCCTACGCTAGAAGAAAAGGCAGCAAATATACTATATTTCTTTATTAAAGACCATCCATATGCTGATGGATGTAAGAGGATATCAGCATGCGTATTCTTGCAGTTCTTGCATATGAATGATTTTCTGTATATAGGAAATTATAAGCGGATAAGTAACGGTGCCTTAGTTGCAATAACGCTTATGATTGCTGAATCAGATCCAAAAGAAAAAGATCTCATGATCAATCTAGTCATGAATATATTGACAAAAAATTAAATAAAAAAGGAAAGAAAAAATCAAAATGAAAAAGTTAATTAACAAATATGCAATACGATCAGTATAAATGAAAAACATATTTAAAGAAAACAGATTCTACAGAAATAGGAGCTTAATAATGATGAACAAAAGGCACTTGGAGTAATCTGGGTGCTTTTCTATGGAAGGAGAAATTCAAATGCCAATGATAATTGTAAGTGTTTTTATTGTATTATCTCTATTAGCAATTTACTCAACAGTTGCTTTATCAAGTAAATGCAGTCAAATAGAAGATTGTGAAAGGATTGTGGAATGAGTAATTATAACAGAGTATTGCTGTAGCTTTGAAAAGCACAAGGAAATGAAAGGTTGTCTTCAGTATAAAAGACATAATACCTATATAGAAACTTATTTAAGAACTCAATGAAGTTCTTTTTTTATGAAAAAATAACGAGGAGAATACAAATGAAAATAAAATTTAAACGTTTAGGGATTGTAATGTTAACAGCTCTAATGTTATTTACCAACATCAATATAAAAGCATTTGAAGGTGTCATAAATGATAATAGATCAAATAATATTATTGATACTTCAAAGGGCAGCGAAAAAGCAGAACAAAATGAACAAGCTATGCTTGAACAACAAAAAGAAACACCGAAACAAAATGAAAACACGATACCTAATAAAGAGAGTGATTTCAAAAGTGAAGATATTACACGTAAAGAAAATTTAGGTAATGAACCACCACATGTTGCTAAAAATAAAAATAACGCATTAAAAGATAGCACTTCAAAAAAAGAACTACAACCAAATGATGTACAAAAAAAGCTGATGACTCCATTGCAGATTGAAAATACTGAAATTTGGATGAAGGATGAAGTGAAAGGGTTATTTGTTAAGAAAAAAATAAATAATTTAACAGAATCAGAAAAAGAAAAGTATAAAGTTGAAATAGAATCTGAATTACATAATAAATTGAGAGGAGTTAGAACTAGTTCTAATGTAACGCTTGGTGCAGGAACTGGTTACTCAGTTATTTGTTATGCAGCAGATGGTGTTCATATGGATTGGAATGCAGATTATCCAATTGTGTATGTTGATGGCGAAGTTGGCTTTTGTATTGATCCTGGAATTCTTTTGTATCCTGGTGGTGGTTTTACACCGAGTTCAATAGAACGACGTGAATTATCGCTAATTGCTTACGAAGGTTGGGAAATGTCCTCAAAAACAAAGGAAGACTATTTAGCTACTCAGTTTATGATTTGGGAAGCAGTAGGCGGAAGTATTACGTCTACAAGTTTTGCTAGTTATAGTTCGTATAAAAGTAGAATACAGAATAGAATACAGGTACATAGTAATAAACCATCTTTTGATGGTGTGAAGAATAATGAAATTAATGTTGGTCAAAGTTTAACTATTCCAGATACTAAAAATATATTAAATAAGTTTTCTATTACATCAACTGATGGTTTAAACGCACGTATTGAAGGCAATAATTTAGTAGTAACAGGAACGCTTAACGCAAAAGACAATGCTACAATTAAATTTTCAAAAATTAAAGCAAAATATATAGGATCTTCTATTGTGTATAGGAAAAACAACTCACAAGAAATGGCTAAATTTAAGCTATCAGATCCAATTGAAGCAAGTATTGGAATTAAAGTGAATAAGTTTGGTAACTTAATAGTAAATAAAAGTGATGAAGAAAATGGAAATAAACTTTCTAATACAACATACAATATGTCTTATCACGCCGACATGAGCAATCCATTTAAAACATTTACGACAGATGTCAATGGATATGCAAAAGCAGATCAAATAAATCCAGGAAGTGTTTATTTTCAAGAAGTCAGCGCCAAAGAAGGATATGTGCTTGATGAAACAATTCATGTGATGAACATAAAACCGAATGAATCAACGATAAGTAATTTAACAAACAAACGACAAAAAGGTCAAATTGAAGTAATTAAACAAGACGTTGAAACAGGGAACCATGCACAAGGAGATGCTACATTATCTGGATGGGAATTTGAAGTAAGAAAACCTAATGGCAGTGTTGTGGAACATCTTGTAGCGAAAGGACAATCAGCGAAAACCAAAGAATTAGATTTAGGGGAATATCAAATATTTGAAACATTGGCTCCTAAAGGATATGTGATTAATCCAAACCCAATCCATGTGACAATTCGTTATGCAGGACAAAATGTTTCAGTTCAGCAATTGAATGCAACAATGAATGACAGTGTTATTAAAGGAAAAATACAAATCGTTAAGAAAGATAAAGACACAAATGATATTGTTCAACGTGAAGGATTTCAATATGAAGTATATTTTCATGATGGAACACTTGTTGATACAATCACTTCAAATAAAAGTGGAGTAGCAACATCCAAAGATTTGCCTTATGGTTCTTATTATGTAAAAGAGATACATAGTGGAAGCCATTATGTGGTAGATGTTGATACAACAATAAAGACTGCAATTACAACAAATGGAGTAATTGTTTCGAGTGATTTCTTAGATAAAAGAGTAAATGCGACAATCAATCTAAAAAAGACTGATTATGACAATACACCAATGAGGTCTTTTGAAGATAGGGTGGATACTGCTCAAGGAGACGCTACACTAGATGGAGCAATTTATGGACTTTATGCTAGAAATGACATTATGAATCCCTGTAATGATGGCAGTGTTTTATATACAAAAAATACACTTGTAGCACAAGTAACAACAAAGGAGGCTAAAGCAACCGTTCAAAACTTATACCTTGGTGAATATTATTGGAAAGAAATCAAAGCTAGTGAAGGTTATGAACTAGATCCAGACGAACATGATATAACACTGAATTATGAAGACGAGAACACATTAACTATAGTGAAAGATAGTGATGTATATGAACATGTTATTACAGGACGCTTTGATATAGAAAAAATTATTACGGATGGAGAGAACAGTGAAATTGTTGATAAAGAAGAAGGAGCAGAATTCCTTGTTGTACTTAAAAAATATGTTACTAAATATGGAAGTATTGAAAAAGCATATGAACATCGAGACGAGTATACTAAAAAAGAATATGACAAATTAGTTACAGATGAAGATGGATATGCGCAGTCAAATGATTTGGCATATGGTACTTATATTGTTAAACAAATCAAAGGACAAATTGATACTGATAAATATGAAGCACAATGGGAATTTAAAGTAGATAAAGAAAATCAGGAACCAATTCGCTACATTATTAACAATCGACCATTTACTTCTTATTTAAAACTAGTAAAAAAAGATTTAGAAACAAATAAAGAAGTAGTGATAAGCAGTGCAACATTTAAGATTTGGGATGTAAAAAATAAAAAGTACATTAGCCAAAAAGTTGGAGAAACACATATAACAGAATTTAAAACAGATACTAGAGGATATGTTGTTTTACCTCTTCAATTAAAAGCAGGAGAGTATCGTCTAGATGAAATTCATGCGCCTAAAGATTACATGATAAATACGGATAGTGTAAACTTTAAGATAACAAATACTGTGGTAAGCGAAGTGGATAAAGATGGTGATCCAATTAAAATTGTTGAATTGAAAAATCAAAGTGTGAAAGGACAAATTTCAATCACAAAAAAAGGAGAAGTCTTAACAGAAACAAAAGTAGACAAAGATGGCAATATAAAGTTTATATACAAAGAACAAGGAATTGCTGGTATGAAGGTGAATGTTGTTGCACGTAAAGATATTCTAGATAGTGCTGATGGCACGCTCATCTATAAAGCAGGAACAATAGTAGAAACTATCACAACGAAAGCTAATGGCTCTGTGAAGACTTCTAAACTACCACTGGGTTCTTATTATGTACAAGAAATAGAAGCACCTAAAGGTTTTGTGCTAAATGATGAAAAACATGATGTTGATTTGTTATATAAAGATCAAGAAACACCTATTATTAGTAAATCAACAGCTATTCAAAATAAAAGACAAAAAGTTGACGTATCCTTAATAAAAAAAGATTTTGATAATGATACACCTTTAAGTGGAGCAATCTTTGGTTTATATGCGAAAGAAGATATTCTTGAGATTAAAGGAAGCGTAGTAATAAAAGCTGGTACACTTATTGAAAAACAAACAACAAATGAAAAAGGGAAGATTGAGTTTGTTTCAGATTTACCTTTAGGAAAATATGAAATAAAGGAGATTCAAGCACCTATTGGCTATTCATCAAGTAAAGAAGAGATCCAAGTAGATGCCACGTATCGAGGACAAGATATTAAAACAATATCTTTGCATTCTGAGTTTAAAAACAAAATAACAAAACTTGAAATATCGAAGAGTGATATCACCACCGATAAAGAACTGCCTGGTAATCTTCTAACGATTTATGAGAAAGGGAACAAGGGAAGTATCGTGGATACTTGGATATCCACAGATGAGCAACATATGATAAAAGGTATGGAAGTAGGTAAAACATATGTTTTACATGAAATATCAAGTGCCTATGGATTTGCGATTGCTAATGATATTGAATTTGTTATCCAAGATAGCGGAGATATTCAGAAAGTAAAGATGGAAAACAAAGTTATATTTGGAAAATTAGGATTCCATAAATCAGGGCTTGTTTTTAAAGCAATCGATAGCAAGACAACAAAACAAGGGACTTTACTTACTCCTCTATGGGAACGAGATAATTTATTAGGAGCAGAAATAACAATTTATGCTGCTGAAAATATTACCTTAGGAAATGGTGTTACATATTATGAAAAAGATCAGGAAATAGAAACGATAATCAGCGACTACGATACTGCTTACAGTAAATTATTACCGGTGGGTAAGTATTACTACAAGGAAACCAAAGCGCCAATAGGCTATGTGAAAGATAATGAAAAATATGCATTTGAGATTAAAGATAATCAAAAAGATGAAGAACAAATCATCGATTCAATTTTGCATAATGAGCGAGTGACGTATGAACTAGATGTACGTAAAACGTTGGAAACGAATGTTATTGAAAATAAAGAAGCATACAAAGATGTTGTCTTTGGTGTGTTTGCACGTGATGATACATATGATGTGAAAGGTAATGTGATTCTTCATCCTAATTCTTTACTTTATACTTCTGGTATTGATGATAAAGGGAAATTAACGACAAAAATGGAACTTCCAGTAGGGAACTTTTACTTAAAGGAACTATCAACAAACGAAGCATATGTTTTAGATACCAAAGAATATGACTTTAGTATTAATCAATCCAATGAAAAGCATGTAGTTGTTCAAGTGAATGAAGGAAAAGTGATTAAGAATGAACTAAAAGACTTTAAGGTAAAGATTCATAAGGTGGATCATAAAAACAAGGCAAACATTACGAATAAAGAGTTTAGCTTTACACGCTATCGTGATGCGTATTGTACTAGTGTTATAGAAACGGGTATAGCAAATATTTCAGAAGGAGCGCTAACGTTTGAAAACGTTCATTATGGAATTACCTATATAAAAGAGACAAAAGCACCACAAGGATATCGATTAAGTAATAAGATAATAAAAGTAGAAGTGAATAAAGCAGGGGTGTTTATCAATGATAAAAAGATAGAAAGTAAACAAGATAGTTATCAAACACAATTTGAAAATGAAGAATTACCACTGATAAAAAAAGTAAAAACTAGTGATGAAACAAACATGTATGCATATATTTTGATAACTTTGTTTTCAAGTATTGTATTGTTAGGTACTTATAAACGTTCTACCAAAGAAAAGAACGCTCATAAAACAATGAAGAAATAACTTTATGTTGTAGGTTCAAAAAAATGATGATATAATCACATTATACAAGAAGGAGGATTTACTATGCAAATTGCACTTATTGTTGTATTGGTTATTGTTGTTCTTTTGATTGCTTATATAGTTGCTACGTATAATAAATTTGTGAAGATGGCAAATAAAGTAGAAGAAGCCTTTTCTACTATGGATGTATATTTGAAGAAACGTTATGATTTAATTCCTAATTTAATAGAAACAATTAAAGGATATACAAAACATGAAGCCGAAACTTTAGAAAAAGTTATCAGTGCACGTAATATGGCGGTTCAAGCACAATCAATGGATGAGAAGATTCAGACAGAGAAAAACTTTCAATCTATGTTAGGACCTCTATATGCAATATCTGAACAGTATCCAAATTTAAAAGCAGATCAACATTTTACCGAATTGCAAAAAGAATTACAAAAAATTGAAACTGAAATCGCAAATTCACGTAAATTTTACAATGCTGTTTGTGTTAAGTTTAATAACTTAGTAGAAATGTTCCCTAGTAATTTGCTAGCGCAAATGTTTCATCAAACTAAAAAACCATTGTATGAAATCGAGAATGTTGCACAAAGAGAGAACGTTAAAGTACAGTTTTAGTTAAAAGGATAGTTCGCTATCCTTTTTTTGAAAGGAGAAAAAAGATATGAAAAAATGGATTCGGGTTATTTGCATCACAGTTGGAATATTGTTTTTGAATATTACACCAATGAAAGCAGCGACTGCATTTGTTATTGATGATGTGAATATTGACATGAATGTTCAAGAAGATGGAAGTATGAATGTTCATGAAACATATTATTTAGATTTTCAAAGTAATAGTCATGGGTTCTATCGTTATATTCCATTAGAATATAAGATGGATTTTACGATTAATAATGAACTAGAAAGTAAAAAATACTATTTCCCAATTAAAGATATACAATGTTCTACAAACTGTAAGATTGATAAAGAAAACAGTACTGTAAGTATTCGTATAGGAAATTCTGATAAAACAATTATAGGAAAACAGAAGTATGAACTTTCTTATACAATAAAAACGAAAGATTTAGGATTAAGCAATCATGCGCAAATGCTATATTGGAATTTATTTGGCAGATTTGATACGCAAACCAAGCACTTGTCCTATAAAATAGCAATGCCAAAAGCATTAGGTACGAGTGAAATTTATACCTATACAGGAACGTATGGGGAAGGTAACGATAGCTTAACATATGAGGTAAATGGCAACAGTATTACTGGTGAAACAACGAAGATTTTAGAAAACAATGAAAATGCTACAATTAAAGTGAATCTGCCTGATGATTATTTTAAGTACGCACAACCTAAAGATTACACTTGGGTAGGAATTGGACTCGCACTAGCTTTATTGGTAGTTTCTTTGTTGTTATTTTGGAAGTTTGGAAAAGATGATGAAATATATGTGAGTGTTGAGTTTAGTGCACCTGAAGGACTTGATAGTGCTGGTATTGGTTATATTATTGATAATCAAGTGAACAATAAAGACATTATCTCTTTACTGATTGAATGGGCGAATAAAGGATACTTAAGTATTGAAGATAAAGAAGAAGGCTTTATTCTGCATAAAACAAAAGAAATGAATAAAGAAGATACAAAAGCGTATGAGCGTACCTTCTTTGATGCTATCTTTAAAAATGGTGCTGATGCAAGTGAAGCAGACTTAAAGAACGATCATGTATATACAGCTTTACAAAATTCTAAAATGATGTTGATCAATTATTTTGTTAAAGATAAAAAACGTAAAATATTTTCATCAATATCAATAGCGTTGCAAATACTTATGATTGTATTTATAATTGCGCCTTTCTTTGTGTATAGTGGATTTGTAACCTATGCGCGCTTCGAAATGATGGAATTTGTTGTTCCGTATATGATTCTTCCAATTCTATTGGGAGCTAGTTGTATTCCTTGGATTATTTTAATTCGAAAAAGATATGTCTTTAAAAAAGCGACGATGCTTCTACTATGCATATTATTAATTGGATTGAATTCAATCCTTATTGGAACGAATGGACTCTTACTATGGCATAATGGTGCTAGCATACTTGGGGTAAGTGTAGTTGCTTGTTGCACGTTTATGTTAATATTAATTATGGTATTTATGACTAAACGTACAAAACAAGGAACGCTTTGGTTGGGACAAATTTTAGGATTAAAAGAGTTTATTGTTAGTTGTGAAAAAGAACGCTTAGAATTATTGGTACAAGATAATCCTAGTGCATTCTATGAAATACTTCCTTATGCTTATGTGTTAGGTGTAAGCGATATTTGGGTAAAGAAATTTGAAAGTATCGCACTTAGTAATCCTTCATGGTATATGGGTTACCAAGGCAATGCGTTTACTACAGTATTATGGTGGAATCATTTCCATTACTGCTTTAACTCTATTTCTAGTGCAGCATCTTTTGTTCCACCACATAGTGGAGGAAGTGGAGGCTCAAGCTTTGGCGGTGGAGGTTTCTCTGGAGGAGGTTTCTCTGGGGGAGGTTTTGGCGGAGGCGGAGGCGGAAGCTGGTAAAGCTAACGTTTTGCTAAAGTAAATTAATTGACAAATATCACTTTTTGGTGTATAAATGAGGCATATAAAAACTTAGAAAAAGGATACGAACATAGAGGTATGATGTAGAGAGAAAAGCGGTTGGTGAAAGCTTTTTGAAATACCCTATGGTTTACTACCTTTGAGTTGCCCCTGAAAAGGTGCGCCGGTTAACATCCGTTATGTGTTTGAGAGCATACAATATGTATGAATAAAGGTGGTACCGCGTACAAGACTGACGTCCTTTGATGACAGTCTTTTTTTATACTTTGAAGGGATGATAAATATGGTAGATATTAAAGAAAATGAAAGATTAAGTGTAATGAATCACTCTTGTGCACATATGATGGCACAAGCAGTCAAACGATTGTATCCAAATGCTAAGTTTTGGGTAGGTCCAGTAATTAGTGAAGGGTTTTATTACGATATTGATTTAGGTGATGATGTAATTAAAGAAGAAGACTTACCTAAAATTGAAAAAGAAATGAAAAAGATAGCAAAAGATGGAAAACGTATTTCACGTAAAGAAATAAGTAAAGAAGAAGCATTAGAAATGTTTCAAGATGATCCTTATAAGATTGACTTGATCTCTTCTTTAGAAGATGGAACAATTACTTGTTATCAACAAGGAGAGTTTATTGATTTATGTCGTGGACCACATGTCGATACACTAAAAGAATTAAAGAATTTCAAATTATTGAAACACTCTGGTGCTTATTGGAAAGGTGATGCCCAAAATAAGATGCTACAACGTATTTATGGTATCTGTTTTCCTACTCCTGAAGAACTTGCTGAACATTTGAATTTATTAGAAGAAGCTAAAAAAAGAGATCATAAAAAGATTGGTCGTGAAATGAATATCTTTATGATGAGTGAATATGCTCCAGGAATGCCTTTCTTTTTACCTAATGGTATGATTATTCGTACATTATTAGAGAATTTTTGGTATGAAGAACATACAAAAGAGAATTATCAATTTATTAAAACACCGATTATGATGAGTAAAGAGCTATGGGAAATTAGTGGACATTGGGGAAACTATAAAGAAAATATGTATACATCACAGGTTGATGATCGTGAGTTTGCGATTAAACCTATGAATTGTCCTGGAGCACTCTTGGCGTATAAGAGTACTTTGCATTCATATAAGGACTTTCCTTTACGTGTAGGGGAATTAGGACAAGTACATCGTCACGAAGCTAGTGGAGCTTTAAATGGCTTGTTCCGTGTGCGTACATTTACACAAGATGATGCACATATCTTTATGCGTAGAGATCAAATTGAAAGTGAAGTAAAAGAATTGATCCAATTTATTGATCGTGTATATGCTAAATTTGGCTTAACATATCGTATTGAATTATCAACAAGACCTGAAAAGAAATATATTGGTGATATTGCCATATGGGATGAAAGTGAAAAAGCGTTAGCCCTTGCTTGTGAACATGCGGGGAAAACATACAAAATTAATCCAGGAGACGGTGCCTTCTATGGACCAAAGCTTGACTTCCATATCAAAGATTCCATAGGAAGAGAATGGCAATGTGGAACAATCCAATTAGATATGAATTTACCAGAACGTTTTGATTTAACATATGTTGAAAGTGATGGTTCAAAAGTACGTCCAGTTATGTTGCATCGTGTTATCTTTGGTTCTATTGAACGTTTCATTGGAATCTTAATTGAGCATTTTGCAGGGCACTTCCCAACTTGGTTGGCACCACAACAAGTTATGATTATTCCAGTACACCATGAAAAACATGCTGCCTATGCAAATGAAATTAATGAAAAACTAGTTGCATTAGGATTTAGAAGCAAAATAGATGCAAGAAATGAAAAATTAGGGTATCGTATACGCGAGGCTCAATTAGCAAAAATCCCATATCAGATAGTGATTGGAGATGGCGAAGTTGAAAATAAAACATTAACAATCCGTCGTGCTCAATCTAGTGATTCTCAAAGTAGTGGGGTGGATGAATTTATTGCCATGTTGAGCCAAGAAATTGAGGAGAAGCGTGTATGATAAATAAGCTTAAAATATTTACAATGGTAGCACTAGCGCTTTGTTTGAGCGCTTGTGGTACCAACAAGAAAGCAGAACCCATTAAAGTATTAACACCAATGGGTGCACCAGCATTATCTTTGTTAGGATTATACGGTGATAAAAACGTCACCATTGATAGTGTTGATGGAAGTGATGTATTGTCCGCTGAATTTAATAAGAAAGATGGATATGATGTCATTGTAGCCCCTATTAACTTAGGCGCAAAATTAATTTCTGGTGGAAAAAGTGAGTACCAATTAGACAGTGTGGTTACATGGGGTAACTTGTATCTTGTTGGAAGTGATGAAAAAGCATTAACTACACCTGGAACACTAGCGGCCTTTGGTGAAAAGGCAGTACCGCAAAAAGTATTAATGAGTAGCATGGATATAAAAAGTATTGTCCCTACCATTACGTACTTTAATTCTGTAAATGATGTACAAGCACAATTGTTAACACAAAAAGCGAGTGTTGGATTAATGGCAGAACCTGCTGCGAGTGCAACAATTGCAAAAGCCAAAGAAAAAGGCCTTTCATTAAAAGTGCTAAAAGACTTACAAGCAGAATATCAAATAAAGAACAACATGAAAACAAGTGGCTATCCACAAGCGGCTTTATTTGTTAAAAAAACAAGTGTAGATAAGACTAAAACATATTTAGAAAGTGCGAAAAAGTTTAGCAATGAAACAAGCATCAACGATGAAAAAGCCTTAAAAGATGCTATTGAAAAAGCTACAGTAGAAAAACTTGGTGTGCCAAATGCGGAAATTGTTCAAAAAACATGGAAACGTCAAAACATTAAGTTTGTAAAAGCTACTGAAGTAGAAAAAGATATCACAACTTTTTTAAATCAATTCAAGATTACATTAAATAGTGAGTACTATACAAAATAGGAGGATTATATGAAAATCGCAATAACTTATGAAAACAATCAAGTATTTCAACATTTTGGAAAGTGTCCATCTTTTCTCTTAGTAGATATTGAAGATGGTAAAATCCAAAATAAAACAATGTTACAAGCAAACGGTAGTGGACATGGTGCCTTAGGAGGCTTATTGGCCCAGGCTCATGTTGACACACTAGTGTGCGGTGGTATTGGACAAGGAGCAAGAGATATCTTAGCGCAAGCCAATATTACTTTAATATCTGGAGCAAGTGGCAATGTAGATGCTGTTCTTGAACAAGTGATTTCGGGTACTCTAGTGGATAACCCTGCTGGTAAATGTGACCATCATCATGAAGATGGTCATGACTGTGTAGGTCATAGTTGTAAATAAAAAGCGTTGACTAGGAAAACTAGTCAATGCTTTTTTTAAATCGTTTGCAAATAAGCTAAAATATCTTCAGCGTTATTAGCTGGATTTGCTTTTTCAAATACTTTAAGAATTATTCCATCTTCATCAATGATAAAGGTTGCGCGTTGGATACCCATAAAAGATTTCCCATATAATTTCTTTTCTTTCCACACACCATAAGCTTGAATGACGTTTAATTCAGGGTCTGAACATAGTATGAAAGGTAATTCATATTTATCTTTGAATTTTTTATGGGAAGCAACACTGTCCTTACTAATTCCAATAACAACAATCCCTGCTTGTTTATATACTTCATAACTTGCTTTAAAAGCACAGGCTTGCTTTGTACATCCAGGTGTATTGTCTTTTGGATAAAAATAGACAATCACCTTTTTACCTTTAAAAGAACTTAATTTAATTTCTTGAGCATTTTCATCTAATAAGTTAAAATCTATTGCTTTACTACCTACTTCTAACATCATCATCACTCCTAACTGCTTGTATTTTAACATGATTAACGCTTGGAATAAAGTGATATGAATGTTAGAATATAAGAGATTTTTAAATTGGAGGATATGTATGATTAAATTGATAGCATGTGATCTAGATGGAACTTTATTAAATGCATCACATCAAATAGATGCAAGCAGTGCAGAAGTAATTAAAAAGTTACAAGCTGCAGGAATTATTTTTATGGTCGCAACCGGAAGAAATTATCAAAGTGTAATACCAATGCTAGAAGAGTTTGATATAAGGTGTGATTGTTTACTATTAAATGGAGCACTTATTATAGATGATAAAGGGAATACGTGTAGAGAAATAACAATGCCAATGCACGCTGTTAAAGATTGTATTAATGTACTTGAATCTCTGGATAGTGCTTATCATATCTATAGTGATGAAGGGACGCTTACAACCAATGAGGTTCGAGGAGTTCTAGAATTTAAAAAACATATGATACGCAATGGATTAAGTGCAGAAGAAATAGATGAAATGCTAGAAACTACATCATTTGCTAAATATGATCGTGAAATTCAAGATATTGAGGCATATTATAAAGAAGAACGTGTGATTTATAAGATAGAAACATTTAGCGAAAGTGAAGAAAAAATAGACTTGGTACGTAATAAATTAAGTACTATTAAAGATATAGAAATTACAAATTCCATTGCCAATAATCTAGAAATTACTAGTTCAAAGGCTCAAAAAGGAAGTTCTTTACTCGCTTTTTGTCAACAAATCGGAATTTCTAAAGAAGAGGTGTTAACTTTTGGAGATAGTTTAAACGATTTATCTATGATGCAACGTTTTCCTCATAGTATAGCTGTTGCCAATGCTATTCCTGAAATTAAAAATGCTGCCACCTATATTACAAAATCAAACGTAGAATTTGGCGTTAATAGTGTTTGTTTAGAACTTTTAGAATACATGAAAAAAGTTAAATAATTAAAATTTCTTTAATTCTTGTGACAAATAAGGTAAAATAGAAGATATGAATGGAAGGGATGGTAATCATGGAAAAAATTACAATCACTAAATTAGCAAAAGAAGCAGGTGTTTCAACAACCAGTGTTTCACGCTATTTAAAGAATGAAAATGTACGTAAGGATATTGCAGAGAAGATTAAACTAGCAATTGAAAAAACAGGATTTACTCAAGAAGTGAAAAATAAAGGTACACAAGAAAAAGTAGTAAAGGAAGCAAAAAATTATAAGTTTGCTATTTTAACTGATGATATGACGACACCTCGTACTCGTAAAACAATCAAAGCACTGCAAGGTGCATTTTATGAATATGGTTGTACGTTTGCTGTATATGTTACAGAAAATAACCCAGTATTAGAAAAAGCCTATATAGAAAGTATTATAAAAGAAAACAACCAGGCAATTATTGTAGAGAGTTGTTCAAATCCAATGACAATTCAAGAACTAATTGGAAGTGCATCTATTGCTTGTCTGTATTTAAATGATCGTGAAGCCAATATAAATTCAATATGTGTTGATGAAGAAAAAGCAGGAGAGAGCCTTGGAACTTATTTGCTTTCACAACGGCATTTATTGATTCGTTATTTAGGAGTTCAAGAAAATGTGGCAAATGCACATATGGCAGGTATCAAAAAAGTATACCATGATAAAAAGCAACCAGGAGATTTCGCGATTTCCTTATGTGATGGAACGTATTTGGATATTTATGATAAAGTAAAAAAAATATTTAGCGAAAAAATAGATTTATTAATCCTTGAACGTGATGAAATGGCAATTCCTGTTAGTAAGTATTTACAAGAATATCATATTTGCGTACCACAGAATACATCAATTATCAGTTTTGGAGGGCATGCTATGGTAAAGGTCATGTCACCAACGATTACTTCTCTTGCCTATGATTATAATACGTACGCATCTGCAGCTACACAAGTGATTTTTGCGCTAATTGAAGGCAAAAAAGTACCACCAATGCCTGAAATATTTAAAATTCAAGAAGGTGAATCAGTGCGTTAGCATATCCTAAAAAAAGACAATCTTTTAATCGAGATTGTCTTTTGTTTGAAAACACATTTGTAAAGCTTGGTATTTATCTTTTGCGATGTCTTTATAAACAGACTCGTCTCTACTTTCCCACATCATCATAGCCCATGTGCACCATAATAAATCCTGAAAGCATTCCCAAATATGCAATTGATATCGATTAGTAGGCGTAATATTACCAAAATAAGCAGTATAGAAACGAACACGTTGCGCCTCATCATATATCTTGTTTTCACTAAGAAATGACATAACATCAAACAAGGGGTCATTATTTGCAGCATATTCATAATCGATTAAATAAGTCTTATCATCATCAAATAAGATATTCCCATCAACCCAATCATTGTGACAAAGCGTTTTTTTATTTTTTATAGCTTTTACATCTTCTAAGATACTTTCATAAGAACGTAAATCATACAATGGTTTTTTTACAAGTGAGCGATAAGCGTAATAACGCTCAATTGGCTTAAAATCAGCATCACTGATAGCGTGCAAGTTATGGAATCTTTTCATGAGTGCACCCACGCGTTCTATCTTATAAGGGTCGTTACATTCAAGATATGTTTTTGCATTTGGTAAATAAGTTGTTACTTTATAACCACTATCTTCATCATAGTAAATGGTTTCAACATCAATATTTTGTCCCTTGATTGCTTCTAAAGCAAGGGTTTCATGATGACGATTCACAATGTTTTTTGCATCATAGTGAGGAATGCGTACAACAAAAACATCTTCATCAAGCGTTAATAAATAATTCTGATTTGTTAATCCTTTTTTCATATCGATCAACTCGCTATGAGGATTTAAAAATAATTTATCTAAAAAATAAAGTTTTTCCATAACATCACCTTATTAATAATAGCATAATTATCTGAAATTTGTTAAAATAAATAACGAGAAGGTGAAGATGTGAAAAAAGTACTATTAACAACTTGCAATGCAAAGTATATACATAAGAATTTAGCACTACGTTGGATATATACAACTTGTCCACACAAAGAAGATATCTTGCTAAAGGAATATACGATAAAAGATACATTAGATAAAATTGTAAACGATATTATTCAAATGCATGTAGAGGTTGTTTGTTTTAGTTGTTATATATGGAATATTGAATTTATATTAAATATTATAAAAGAACTTAAGAGACGCGATCCATCCCAACATATAATTGTAGGAGGTCCTGAAGTAAGTTATGAATCCTATGATTTACTAGATCAAGGTGTTGATGCCATCAGTATTGGAGAAGGCGAAGAAAGTATTTGGGAATATATAGAAATGCTTGAAGGTAATCCTAAAGAAATTATTGGGATGTATACCAAAGCATTTCCTAATAAGACCTATCGGAAAGTAGATATTCGCTATCTAGAACGCTTTGATGATCCTTACTTTATGGAATTTGATAAAGTGGATATGGGGAAGCGGTACTTTTACTTAGAGACGAGTCGAGGTTGTCCTTATGGATGTACGTATTGTTTAAGTTCAGCAGATCGAAATATTCGAATGTTTTCAGATGAATATGTCATCAAACTATTAGAAAAAATCGCTGTATCTGATGTGAAACAAGTAAAACTATTAGATCGAACGTTTAACTCTGATCCAAAGCGTGCGCTAAAAATAGCTAGATATATGAATGAACATTGTAAAAATCAAATCTTTCAATTTGAAATAGTGGCAGAAACATTAAGCGATGATTTGCTAACGTTTTTTTGTGAAGAAGCAGATGCAAATCGCTTTCGTTTTGAAATAGGGGTACAATCTTTTAATTCAAAAACCTTAACATCTGTTGGTCGTTATCAAAATAATACACGGTTAAAAGAAGTTATTGCTCGTTTTAAAAAGGCAAAGTGTATCATGCATGTTGACTTAATTGCTGGATTACCTTATGAAGGTATGGAAAGTTTTCAGCACTCTTTTGATGAGTTGTTTGCGCTTGGCGCAAGTGAGGTACAACTCGGTATTTTAAAGTTATTAAAGGGAACAAAGCTAAGAAGTCAAAGAGATGAGTTTGCTTTTACTTTTGATGTTCATCCCCCTTATGATGTACATTCAACAGCTTGGTTAAGCAAAGATGAACTTTTAAGTATTCATTGCTGTGCTGACGCCGTTGAAAAATTTTGGAATAGTGGAGTAGCACAAGGAATTATACGCGTGATGCTAGAAAAAAAATGGTATACAAGTCCTTTCGTATTGTTTAAAGATTTGGGTCAAGAATTTGCGAAACTACCAAGACCATATCAACCATTCGCTTTATTTCAATGTTTTTATCCCTTACTAAAAAAGCAAGATAAAAACGTTGTCGATGGCTTATTACTATTCTATTATTATCCGCGTTTTAAACAAAAACCACATCGCTTTTGTGATGGTAGTGTAAGCTTACTGAAAAAAAAGGAAATACTTAACTTTGCCCTAGAAAAAGGAATTGATAATCAAGACCGATTGTTTCGTTATGGTGTCGTTGATATTGCATACCAAGAACACCTTGGTTATCAATTGGTACTATATAATACAACACAAACATATCCCAAACAGTATTTTATTAACCAAGAAATAAGTAAGATAGAGGAGATTATAAAACGATGAAAGAAATTATGCTAGCTACTAGTAATGCACATAAAGTAGAAGAGTTTCAAACAATGTTAGAACCTTTAGGATATCATGTAAAGAGTTTGTTGGACTTAGAAGAGGAAATTGATATTGTAGAAGATGGTACAACTTTTGAAGAAAATGCATTATTAAAAGCAAAAGCAATTCATCAATTATTAGGTATTGAAGTAATTGCAGATGATAGTGGTTTATGCGTGAATGCAATGAACGGAGAGCCTGGCATCTATTCCGCAAGATTTATGGGAAGAGATACAACGTATGCAGAAAAAAATCAATTTATTATGGATACTTGTAGAAATGCGGAAGATAAAGGATGTCAATTTGTTTGTGCGATTGCTTATGTTAAAATAGATGGAACTAGTGTTACCTTTCGCGGGGTAATTGAAGGAATTGTAGCAGACCACGTTGAAGGCTGTAAAGGTTTTGGCTATGATCCACTTTTCTATTATCCACCATATAAAACGACATTGGCAAATGTTAGTGAAGAACAAAAAAATGCTGTTTCGCATCGTGGAAGAGCCATTGAAAAATTAATTAAATATATGAAAGAAGGGAAATAACATGTTACACTTAGTATTATTTGAACCTGAAATTCCTCAAAATACTGGAAATATGATGCGTACATGTATGGCTACGAATACAAAACTACATCTTATAAAACCTTTAGGATTCTCTCTAGATGAACAACATCTTAAAAGAGCGGGTATGGACTATGTAAAAGAATTAGATTATCAAATATATGAAAATTGGGAAGACTTTACGCAAAAAAATCCAAGTGAAAATCTGTATTACATGACACGATATGGAAAAGTAGCTCCTTCACATTTTGATTTCAAGGCAGTTGTAGGGGATATTTATTTTGTTTGTGGAAAAGAAAGCACTGGAATTCCCAAAGAGATACTTTCTCATCATCTAGATCATTGTATGCGTCTTCCCATGGTTGCGAATGCGCGTAGTTTAAATTTAAGTAATTGTGCTGCTATCATTCTATATGAAGCATTGCGTCAATTAGAGTATCCAAATTTATCTTGTGTAGAGGTGTTTAAGGGAGAAGACTGGTTAGAACAATGATGACATATCTCGATCAATTTGTGGATACGAAAGAGAAACGTTATTATTTTGTATTATTATTAACACTGTGTCTTGCTCTTATAATTGTACTACCTTACCTTTGGTTAGCCTATAAATTGATATCCATTCAAAGTTATGATGGATTGTTTGCGTTACTAAACGAACCTAGTATTACTTGGACTTTTATAGCTCGTGTAGTGCTAGCGGGGTTATCACTACCTCAAGTAAACTTGGTAAGTGTACTTTCCTTGTTAGCAGAAAGCATTGTATGGTATGAAGTGCTATGTTTTATTTTGTTTGTTATGGCTTTTTCCGTTCTTGAAAAGAAAAAGATAACAACCCTCTGTCTAGTATTACTATTAGGTGAAATTATAGGATGTGGTGTATTTATCTATTTAGGAGTAAATGCTAGTTCATTAGGACATGCTGTTTGGTATTTAAAAGGGATTGGAAGCATTATAGGAATCGTGAATGCTTTCTTTGTAGTTGTGTTTATTCTCTATATCATTCGATTAGGAAAAGCATATATCGAAGCATTAAGCTATCAAGTAGAAGAAATTACAGAACTCAAATAGTT
Source organism: Longicatena sp. (assembly GCA_036639635.1). GTDB lineage: Bacteria > Bacillota_I > Bacilli_A > Erysipelotrichales > Erysipelotrichaceae > JAVWIF01. The sequence goes on along the minus strand of JAVWIF010000007.1, from coordinate 19,825 downwards.
AGAAAAAGAATATACGACACAGATAAATTCTCTATGGCGCATATTCTTTTTTAAAAGTTTTTTAAATTCTTTAAATTTGTTTTTTTACTACCATCATTCATTCCTCGGATATGGCGTGCACCATCACGACCAGTGAAAGGTGTAGCATTTTCAATCATGCCTTTTTCCACAGCTTCAAGGGCTTGTTCATAATTGTAGGTTTTTCCACTGCTATCTTTAAATTGTTGCAAAGAACCATCACAATTACGTCGAGCTGCTACAAACTTCACTTTTTTATTACTTGCTTTTTCTTTTTTCATTGTACTACCTCCTGCTATTATTGTGAGCGATTGAAATGTATTTATACCTATTAGAGAAGTTGTATAATAATGGAAATACGAAAAAGCAAGCATATGAATTGAAGAAAAAACGATAGTTAGGTAAACTATAGAAGCAAGGTGTTATTAGCTAGCAATAATATCTAGCATAGCTTTAAAATTAATGTTTTAGAGCGTAAATTATCGATTTTCAATGGGAAGTTGACGTAATTGATTGAATTTTTCCAAATTTCGTTTATAATAGTAAAAAAGAAAGAGCGTTTTGTTTATTACAAAGCAATCAACTTATGAAAGAAATAGGGAGTGGTAATTCTTGGAAGGATCGCATATAGTCCTCATTATTATTTTGACATGTTTAGTTACGTTATCAGCACTTTTTTCATCAACTGAAACAGCATATTCAAGTGTGAATATGATTCGCTTAAAGCAGATGGCAAAATCAGGTAATAAAAAGGCTAAAAGAGCCTATAACATATCAAAAAACTTTACGGCAGCAATTACAACCATTTTAATTGGTAACAATGTTGTCAACATTTTAGCAACTTCAATAGCGACAGATTTATTTACAAAGTTGTTTGGAAGTGCTGGTGTTGTTTTAGCAACGGCTTTAATGACGGTACTTATTTTAACTTTTGGAGAAATTACTCCTAAAATTATTGCGAAAGCGAAAGCAGAATCAGTAGCGCTTTTTATGGCGAAACCGTTATCTGTCTTAGTTACCATATTTCGTCCAATTACGTTTGTTGTAGAAGCGATTGAAGAACATTGGGAAAAGAAATTGGAAATTGAAAATGTTACAGCAACAGAAGACGAATTGTTAGAAATTGTATCTACCATTGAACAAGAAGGTGTCTTGGAACAAGAAGAACGTGAACTTATTGAGAGTGTTATTGAATTTGATGATAAGAATATTCGTGATATTATGGTTCCTAAGGATAATGTAGTATTTGTTTATGATAATACAAGCTTTGAACAATTAAAAAAAGTCTTAAAAGAACATAAACTATCTCGATTACCTGTTATTTCTTATGAAACAATGAAAGTTGTCGGAATCTTACGTGTTCGTGATATCTTTGATGCCTTGCTAGAAAATCGTGAAGTGGTTATTGCGGACATGATGCAAACGCCTACTTTTTTATCACAACGAAAAAAATTACCAACCGTATTAGAAGATATTCAAAAATCACGTGAACATATGGCAATTGTTACTGAAAGTCAAACTTCGCTCGTATTTGTTGGTATTGTTACCTTAGAAGATGTTTTAGAAGAACTAGTTGGTGAAATCTATGATGAATATGATAAGTTACCGAATCATGTTGTTGAAATAGGGCATCATACCTTTATGATAGAAGGAAAAGTATCCTTGAATGATTTCTTTGATACCTATGTGGATGATCAAGAACCACCAAAAACAAATGCTCGCAGTTTTGCGGCATGGGTTTATGAATTAAGTGACCATCGTAAAGTTCGCAAAGGAAGAGAATTAGAATTTGAGAACTTTGAAATAAAAGTATTAGACACCAAAGATGGAATGGCAACAAAAATAGAATTACAAATACTGTCACAGACAGATGATGACTTAAATTAGGAGGAAATTACATGAACGTATTTATTAAAGCAATTAAACCAGAAAAAGCACCAAAAGCCTTAGGACCTTATTCACCAGCTGTTAAATTAGGAGACTTTGTATATTTATCAGGACAAATCCCTTTAAACCCAGAAACAGGAGCTGTTGAAGGCAATAGTATTGAAGAACAAACACATCAAGTTATGAAGAACATTGAAGTTGTATTAAGCGAAATGGGATTAGGATTTAAACATATTGTTAAAACAACAATCTTTATGAGTGATTTAGCAGAATTTGATCAATTAAATGAAGTATATGGCTCTTATTTAGAAGAACCTTATCCTGCAAGAAGCTGTGTACAAGTGGCACGTTTACCAAAAGATGTAAAAGTAGAAATCGAATGTATTGTAATCGATACACTAGTATATGAACAACAATTGGCTGCGCAAGACCAAGGATGTTCAGGTTGCGGTGGAGATTGTGAAGGCGGTTGCTGCGAATAAAGAGGACGGACATCATGCAATGTATGATGTCTTTTTTGTGTAGTTTTTGTAACTATCTATTGTATTTGTGAAACGTAATGCTAACTATTTAAAATCAATGATATATCCTGTACAAAGGATGTGGTAAAATGATTTACATGATTAGACAAGTAGGGAATACCAATATAATTGAAATTATGAAAGAAAACGCACCGCTTAGAATGATGAACCAAACGAGCGTTGAATTTATGAATCAATGGTGTTTATATCATGGAAGTACATTTGATGGAAGACGTGTTGCTTGTGCACAACAAATGATGATTAAACAAAAAGTTCCCATACTTATTTCAGAACAGACCAGAGATATATTGTTCCCAACTAAATCAATGGAACATGATGATTGTATTTGGATAAATTATCAAGGAATTACGGAAATAAAAAAGATGAAGACAAAAACAATGATTATATTTCGCAATGATAAAAAAGTTGTATTAGACATAGATATACGTTGTATGAGAAGACAACTAGAACGATGTGAAAAATACCTAACACTAATCAAATCTTTTTGCGAAAATTGAAAGAAATTCTGTTATAATATACGCAAGGTAAGGAATTGATAACGATGGATATGATAACAATTATAGTAGGTGTTTTAATTATTGTGTTACTACTTGTTTTATTATTGGTATTACGACCAAGCAAACGAGAAGAGAGTGAGCTTAAAGAAACTCTTTTAGAGAGTGAAAGACGACAACAAGAAACACTGTTTCATACCCAACAAAGTATGAATGAAACCATGTTATTGTTTCAAAATCAAATGACACAAACCATGCGCAATGATTTACAAAAGTTAAATGAAACAACAACTGATCGTTTGTTTTCTATTGAAAAGAATGTAAATGCAAATTTAACACAAGGCTATGAATCAACGAGCAAGGTGTTTGGTCAAGTTTTACAACAAATGGGAAAACTAGATGAGAGTCAACAAAACTTAAAAGAAGTATCATTGTCAATATCTCATCTACAGTCTATTCTAACGGATAAAAAAACAAGGGGTATATTTGGAGAAGTAGAACTGTATTCCTTATTAGAAATGGCTATGGGAGATAATCAAAAGCGATACGCGAAACAATACAAACTGAGCAATGGAAGTATTGTAGATGCAGCTATTTTTGCGAGTGAGCCTTTACATGTTATTTGTGTGGATTCTAAGTTTCCTTTGGAAAATTATAATCGAATTATGCAAGATGACATTAGTGTGGAAGAACGAAAAAAAGTGCATAACACCTTTGTTCAAGATGTAAAAAAACATATTAAAGCAATTGGCGATAAATATATCATTCCAGAAGAAACAGCTGAATTTGCTTACATGTTTTTACCAGCAGAAGCAATCTTTTCTTACATTCATTCTAACTGTGAAGACATTGTACGCTATTCTTATGAACAAAAAGTATATTTAGTCTCTCCTACGACCTTAATGGCTTATATAACAGCTATTAAAGCAATTTATATTGGGCAACAACGTAATGAGAACATTGTTGCTATTCAAGAAGCATTAAAAAATTTACAGATTGAATTTGATCGCTTTGAAAAACGATATGGTGATGTAAGTAAAGACTTTGAGCGTTGTTATCAAGATATGAGAACGCTCCATATAACAACTGAAAAATTAACACGACGATTTAAAGATATTCAAGAAGTTGATTTAAAAGATAAATCGATAGAGATTCACGACATATAAAAAACAGGTTCGAGAGAACCTGTTTTATATGTGTATTTGAATATGATAGTGGAGGATCCATTGTTCTATTTGATAAATATAGGCAAGGAGTTGAGGACCACTCATTAATTGACCATACCAAGGATCCTTAAAAGAATCACCTTTACTACAAATTAATTCTTCTAATTTTATATCATCAAAAAGGATGTGTAACGGACTATTTAAATCATCAAAACGTGTTCTTAATTTATCGGAAATGAGTTGCGCATATAATGGATGATGCGTTTTAGGAAAAGGATTCTTTTTACGATGAACAACACGCTTGGGTAGTTCGTTTTCAAATGCTTTTCGTAAGATACCTTTTTCTTCATTTCCTAGAAATTTCATTGACCAAGGAATATTATATACATACTCTAATAGCTTTACATTCGCAAATGGCGCACGAATATTTATGTTTGCAGCATTTCCCATACAAACTTGACGAGTTACTAATGTTTGCATAAACCAATGTAAACATAATACACTTTGTGCGCGTACGCGTCGATCTTCACTTGTATCACTCTCTAAATAATCAACACTTTCTAATGTTTTATCATATTGTTCTTGTATTCGTTGCTCATAGGGGAAATCACGAATACTTTTATTTAGTAAAGCAATACGTGAAGATGTTGCTTGTAACCAAGGAAAGCTCTTTATATCTTTTAATTCAGAGCGATAAAACCATGGATAACCACCAAATATTTCATCACTACATTCTCCACTTAAAATAATATCTTCTTGTTGTTTTACTTGTTGTGTAAGCCATAATAGCGAAGCATCAACATCGGCCATACCAGGAGTTGCACGAGCAACTAGCGCATCGTCTAATAGATTTACTAATTCTTCTTGTTTCATACATAGTTTTGTATGCTTAACATTTGTATAAGAACACATATCATCAATAAAACAATCATCTAAAGAAACTTGGTAGGTATTGCTAACAAAGTTTTCACGATTACCTTCATACTCTAAAGAATACGTATGCCAATTTTTTAAATGCCGTGCACAAACACTTGTAATAATACTTGAATCTAAGCCACCTGATAAAAAACTAGCATGTGCATTTTTACTTTGTCTAATAATGGTATCTTCTAATATATCATGAACTTTTTGAATCGTTACTTCTAACGAATCATAATGTTTTTTTGCCTTTAAATGATAGTATTGATAGATGTTCATTTGCTGATTGCGTATATGCAACATAGAACCCATTGGTAAAGCTTTTATATTTTTCAACAATGTTTTATTTTCTGAAATACTTGGACCAAATGAAAATAGTTCAAGAATCCCTTCTGCATCTAAAACAGGAGGTGTTTGACTATGTTCTAAGATGGTATTTATACGATTACTTAAAGATATACCTTCTTTATTGTTTTGGTAAAAGATGGGTTTTAAACCAAGCGGATCTTTGATAATAACAAAGCTTGTTTCTCGCTTTATGATAAAGGAATAAGCACCATCAAATTCTTTCATCGCTTGATTTCCCCAAAATAAATAGCTGAAAAGAAATAATTCTTCAATATTTTTGGGGACAGGATAATCTGCTTCTTTTAGTTTTGTAAGAATTGCTTGCGCGTTATATAACTCTCCATCGACACAAACTTGATAAGTGGTTTGTTGGAACGTGATGGATTGAAAGCCGATAAGGGTAATTGCTTTAATTTTATCTTTTGGTATTTCTAAAAATATTGTTTTCATGATAGTCTCCTTTGTCTACGTTGTAGTATATGAAGAGAGTATCGAAATTAGTATACAAATGAAAAATAATGTAAATGTAAATAAAATGCTTGTATGTTATGTAAAATGTAACAAATATTAAAAGAAAGCATTATCATAAAAGATTATGTGCATGTTTATAAAAAGATAGTATAATAGGGGAGAGAAAAAGGGCTAGAGGTATGTTATGAGGAAAAAAGTAGGGACAAAAGATGTAATTACGATCGTTTGTGTTGTATTAGGATCTTTGTTATGTGCAGTTAATATTAATACATTTATTAGTGCAGGGGGATTGTTTCCAGGTGGTTTTACTGGTTTAACAGTATTTATTCAACGTTGTTTTGCTAAATATATGCAAATACAAGTGCCATATTCAATAGTTAACTTTTCATTGAATATAATACCTGCATATATTGGATTTAAGACGGTTGGCAAAAAGTTTACAATTTATTCTTGTATGATGATTGGGTTAACTGGCTTATTTGTAGAAATCTTACCTAGTACTAATATTACAGAAGACATTTTGTTGATTACAATATTTGGTGGTATCTTTCAAGGAATTGCACTAGGGATTGCTTTACGTGGTAATGCAAGTAGTGGGGGAACTGATTTTATTGCTATGTGGATATCTAAGAGAACAAATCAGCCAGCTTGGAATTATATCTTAGGAATGAATGCAGTGATGTTAGTAGGTGCTGGATATTTATTTGGATGGGATAAAGCACTTTATTCTATTATCTTTCAATTCTGTTCTACGCAAGTAATTAATTTTGTACATACGCGTTATAAACGCATGACCTTATTTATTGTAACAAGTGCGCCCGATATAGTGATTGAAGAAATACAAAATTCTACACACCATGGGGTGACTCGATTAGAAGGAATTGGGACGTATTATGGACAACCTCGAACAATGCTTTATACGGTGGTTGAAAGTACAAACGTAAAAGGGCTAGTTACACGAATACGTGAAATTGATGAATCAAGCTTTGTAAATGTAACAAAAACGGAATCGGTAGAGGGAAAGTTTTATCAAACACCAATTGAATAGCTATGAAAAAGGAAGTCGCTAAGCAACTTCCTTTATTTTACCATTTGAATATAAGGAGATACACGATAACCTAAGCGTTCATATAATGCTTTTGCTCGCGGGTTATCAGGGTTTACTTCTAAACGGAAACTATGAGCATTTTCATGGTACTCTTTTTCTAACCAAGCAAAGAACTTGGTTGCATTTTGTTGCCCACGTGCTTCTTCTTTAATATAAAGCTCATCTAAAAAGATAAATAACTGACCTTTCTCACAACTCCAGTAAAATCCAAATAAAGCATATCCAATAACAACATTATCAACACACATCATCACACCACGTAAATAGGGCGTTTTATTCATTAATTGTTCAAATGTATTTTTAAAGTTATTTGGGTTTACTGGTTCAACGGCTGCGTCTCCAGAATAAAAATCCTCTGCCATTGCTAAATAAATTGGAAAATCATAATCTTGCATATCTCGTACTTGCATGTTTTGTCCTCATTTCTATATCTTACTTAATTAGTATAAACCTTAGTATGATACTAGAGTCAAGCAAAAAAAGAAACTTATAAATACATGGATAATTTTTAGTTATAAAATAATTATATAATGGAGATTTTTTATGATATGAATAGATATATTGTGCAATATGAACTAGAAAGCCCATTTCTTTAGGTAGGGGATAGATAGCCTAAAATGTATTTTTAAATTGAGTGAAAAATGAATTGCAAATAGGTTGACGATTTTTAATAAAAATGATACAGTTTAGTTAGTTATATGACTGACGGAAGTGGAATTGACCACAGGGAGTATAATGCAATAAGCCGACCGTCTGGGCAAGAGTCGCGTGTGGTGTGACTCTTTTTCTATGCTAATCATAAAACACGAGAAAAGTGGATTAGTGAGTCAATTGTTCATATATTTAAATATCTGTAAGAGGAGGAATACGAGCATGATGAAAAACCTAGAAGAATGGAAAGATTTTGAAGGTCGCATTTGGAAAGATGAAGTAAATGTACGTGACTTTATTCAAAACAATTACAAACCTTATGATGGAGATGAATCGTTTTTAGCGCAGCCTACAAGTGCTACAAACAAGCTGTGGGAGAAGTTACAAGAGCTTCAAAAAGCTGAACGTGCAAACAATGGTGTGTTAGATATGGAGACAGAAATTGTATCTTCATTAACTTCTTATGGTCCTGGTTACATTGACGAAAGTTTAAAAGACTTAGAAACAATTGTCGGTTTACAAACGGACAAACCATTAAAAAGAGCATTTATGCCTTATGGTGGAATTAAAATGTCTGAAGAAGCTTGTACAACGTACGGCTATACACCAAACCCTGAATTACATACCATCTTTACTGATTACCATAAAACACATAATCAAGCAGTATTTGATGCATATACACCAGAAATGCGGAATGCACGTCGAAATAAAATTGTAACTGGTTTACCAGATACATATGGCCGTGGTCGTATTGTAGGTGATTATCGTCGTATTGCATTATATGGTATTGATTACTTAATTGAAGAAAAAGAAAAAGATTTTGCGAATTGTGGATGTGGAACAATGAGCGATGACATTATTCGTTTACGTGAAGAAGTGAGAGAACAAATCAGAGCACTTCACGGAATGAAAAAGATGGCAAATGCTTATGGTTTTGATATTTCACAACCAGCAAATAATGCAAAAGAAGCTATTCAATGGCTTTACTTTGGTTATTTAGCATCAATTAAAACACAAAATGGAGCGGCTATGAGTGTTGGTCGTGTATCTACATTTATTGATATCTATATAGAACGTGATTTAGAAAACGGAACGTTAAGCGAAGAAGAGGCACAAGAATTAATTGATCATATGACAATGAAATTCCGTATGGTTAAATTTGCTCGTATTCCTTCTTATAATGAATTGTTTTCTGGAGATCCTGTTTGGGCAACATTAGATTTGGCTGGTCTTGGAATGGACGGTCGTCATATGGTTACAAAATCAGATTACCGTTTCTTACATACCTTAGAAAACATGGGGCCTGCGCCTGAACCTAACTTAACTGTTTTATATGCTTCTCATTTACCAGAGGCATTTAAAAACTATAGTGCACGTATTTCTATTTTAACAAGTAGTGTACAGTATGAAAATGATGATGTAATGCGTCCTGTATGGGGGGATGATTATGCTGTTTGTTGTTGTGTATCCGCAACACAGACTGGAAAAGAAATGCAATTTTTTGGAGCACGAGCTAACCTTGCGAAATGTTTAAACTATGCCATCAACGGTGGTGTTGATGAAAAAAGCAAGCAGCAAGTAGGACCTGAATATGCACCAATTACATCTGAATACTTAGACTATGATGAAGTCATGCGCAAATATGATACAATGATGGAGTGGTTATCTGATTTATATGTAAATATATTGAATTTAATTCAATATATGCATGATAAATATTATTATGAATCATCTTTAATGGCTTTGATTGATACTGATGTTCGTCGTACATTTGCGACAGGGATTGCAGGTTTCTCTCATGTTGTAGATTCTTTATCTGCTATTAAATATGCAAAAGTAAAAACAATTCGTGATGAAAATGGAATCGTTATTGACTATGAAACAGAAGGTGATTTCCCTCGTTATGGAAATGACGATGATCGTGCTGATGAAATAGCAATTTGGTTATTAAAGATGTTTATGACAAAGATTGAAAAACGTCATACATATCGTGATAGTGAACCAACAACAAGTATTCTTACAATTACAAGTAATGTAGTATATGGAAAAGCTACTGGAGCATTACCAGATGGAAGAAAAGCTGGAGAACCATTATCACCAGGAGCAAATCCTGCGTATGGTGCAGAACAAAATGGCTTATTAGCAAGTTTAAATTCTGTTGCGAAACTACCTTATGAATATGCTCTTGATGGTATTTCTAATACGCAAACAATTAGCCCTAATGCATTAGGACATGATGAAGCAGAACGTATGCATAATCTTGTTCATGTACTTGATGGTTACTTTGATCAAGGAGCTCACCATTTAAATGTAAATGTATTTGGTGTAGATAAATTAAAAGATGCAATGGAACACCCAGAAAAAGAAGAATATGCAAACTTTACTATTCGTGTTTCTGGTTATGCTGTAAAATTTATTGACTTAACACGTGAACAACAACTAGATGTAATTTCTCGTACTTGTCACGATAAGCTTTAATCATAAAAGGTCTGTTTCCACTTGGAACAACAGACCTTTTCCCTATATAGAGAGAAGGTTATAAGTATGGAAGAGGTAAAAGGAAGTATTCATTCATTTGAGACATTTGGTTCTGTTGATGGACCTGGTGTGCGCTTTGTGGTTTTTATGAATGGCTGTAATCTGCGTTGCCAATATTGTCATAATCGTGATACTTGGACAATGAAAGATGCAACTATGAGCGTGGATGAATTGCTAAATAAGGCACTTCGCTATAAAAGTTATTGGAAAGAAAATGGGGGTATTACGATTAGTGGAGGAGAACCTTTATTACAAATGGATTTTTTAATCGCATTTGCTAAAAAGGCCAAACAAAAAGGAATCCATATCTGTATTGATACAAGTGGAAATCCTTTCACAAGAGAAGAACCTTTCTTTTCCAAACTTGAAGAATTACTACCTTTGGTTGATTTGTTTTTATTAGATATCAAACACATTGATAATCAGAAACATATTGCTTTAACAAGTCAGCCAAATACAAATATTAAAGAATTTGCGATGTATCTTTCTCAAAAAGATAAACCTGTTTGGATACGCCATGTTCTTGTGCCAACGATAAATGATAGTGATGAAGATTTAAATGCTTTAGCAACTTTTGTGCAATCGTTACATAATGTGCAGCGTTTTGAAGTTTTACCATATCATACATTTGGTATTTTTAAGTGGCAAGATTTAGGCTATGAGTATCCATTAAAAGATGTTGATGAGCCAAGTAGTGAACTACTTGCACATGCCAATGAACTTCTGCATACGTTGGAGTACCAAGCGTATTTAAAAAAGTAGGACAATATAAAATTCTCCTACTTTTTTTACGCTTCTATTACTGTAGGTGTTTTACCAATACCTACTACTTCTTGAACAATACGTGTCCATGTACCACAACCGCAAATGCCATCACTTATTAGACCATTATTATTTTGATAAGCAATCAAGGCTATTTTGGTATTGTTGCCAAATATGCCATCAAGACTTTTTGTTGAATAACCTAAAGCATTTAAAGCATCTTGCAAGACTAAGACATAAACACCTTTGTCGCTAAACTTCAACGATGGAAAGCCAGCTTTACAAGCAGGTACACCATACCGTTTATCAAAATGGACCCAAGTTGGTGTCATATGAATTGGTTCTACATATACCCAAACACCAAGATTTTTTGCGACGTTCCAAATACGATTACGGGCTGCTTGTGTAAGAACTTGACCTACATCAAAAGACACTCCAGCATAATGTTGTGATTGTTTGCCATGTCCACCTTCCCATATACGTTTAAAAGCATATCGAAAAGGTATGGGAGCTCCATAACTTCGTCGTGTCGCATTCCATGATTCCATAGCAGCTGTAGTTGTCCATAATACACTAGAGCGTGAACTTCCCCTAAATTCTCTAACCAACATACTGCGACCATATGCATACGGCATCGGGTCGTTTTCTTTTAGATAGAAGGTTTCAAAAGTGTTTGTAAAAGTATCAAAAACTAAGACTTTTGCCATTCATAAAACTCCCTTCATGATAGCATATGTATTTGCGTTGTAAGCGTATGGGTAATCTCCATATAAAATATATAAAAATAGTTTCGAATATTTAAGTTCGGGTATCTTAGTACTTTTATTTTTAGCATGTATTTATTTACTTTTGTATTATATGTACTTTGCATAATCTTATCTGCAATAAAGGAATTTTAGGCTAACCACTTCTTTAATTTTATCAGTTATACAATATGATAAAATTATGTATCACTCATTTTATTGCCTTGTAAATATCCATTATTTGACAAAAATTTCTTGAATGATAGCTAAGATATTAGACTTTTTTTGGCTTAATATTCATCTTGATCTACTTTTGATAGTAATATTCTATATGGTTCAATTGAAAATTGTAGAAACCATGAACCTTATTTCTTTATCTATTATGCATATTTAAATACTAAAAATTTATGCGATATCATCACATAAGAGGAACGAGTAGGACACTACCTATGATGAAACCTATGTAAGTGTTAAATAAATATACAAAGAAATATCACCGATTCTTTTCTTGTCTTTCAATCAATGGTATAATAACAAAATAAGGAGCGAATGATATGAAAGTGAAACATATACAAGTTCTAAGCTCACTACTCATTCTAAGTTTACTAACGAGTTGTGGTGGTTCTAGCAAAGAATATCCAAGTGAATATGCGACTTCTCCAAGTCCTTCAATATCGCAACTCCTATTACCACAAAGTTTGGGAGTGGCACTTATGAATGATAGTGCAGGACTCGTTGAAATTGATTATAGTAATGCTAATAAAGGATATATCAATGCCAAATTGTTAAAAGAAACAACAAAGAAAGTAAAGCTTTCAATAACGAAAGATAAAGTAGGAAATCTTCCTTACGATTTGACAAAGGTTGGAAAAGTAGAAACATTCCCATTTGAATTAGGTAGTGGAAACTATTTAATAAAAATATTACAAAATGATAGTGGTGACATTTATAATATTATGTTTACCAAGTATATAGACGTGCAACTTGAAAAGGAAGAAAGTGCATTCTTATATCCAAATCAAACAATTGATTATAATGCAGAATCAAAGGCCGTACAGAAAGCATTTGAATTAACGAAGAAAGATGATAGTGTACTAAAACGGATTGCGACATTATATAATTATGTAGTAGATACGATTTCTTATGATGATAAAAAAGCCAAAGAAGTAGAAGATATTTATGTATTGCCAATCATTGATGAAACGCTTTCGAGCAAGAAGGGCATTTGTTTTGATTATGCAGCACTCTTATGTGCTATGTTACGTTCTCAACAAATCCCAACAAGATTAGTCACCGGTAATACAACGATTGAATATCATGCTTGGATTGAAGTATACATAGAAGGAAAAGGTTGGATAGATCCGGAAGTGTTATTAGATAACAATAAATGGTCGAGAATGGATCCAACATTTAAAGCCAATGATGTTAACTATAAAGATGAATATGAAAACAAATATTATTATTAAAAGGAGGGGATTTTATGAAACAAACAAACTTTAAGACAGAAGAAATGTTTGATTTTTGTACACAGATGTCAATGATTCTTTCATCGGGTTTGACAGTTCAAGAAGGTTTAGAAATCATCATTACAGATACCAAAAATCCACATATGAAAGAGACTTGTGAACATCTTTTAACAAATATTAAACAACTTGGCTCATTCTATGCTTCCATTAAGGATGAAGACTATTTTGATATGTATGCAAAGCACATGATTGAAATAGGAGAAGTGAGTGGACATTTGGATAGTGTTATGGAAGAACTAGCTACTTATTATGAACGTTCTTATGACTTATCTCGAGCATTGAAAGAAGCTCTTTTATATCCTTTTGTTTTATTATTAATGATGTGGGTGGTAGTTGGTATTGTAGTTTGGAAAGTATTACCCATCTTTACTAAAGTATTGTTTAATATGGGATCACCATTACCAAGTAGTGCGAGTAACATGATGGCGTTTGGAAAAATATTTGCATTGCTTAGTTTTATTATTTTGACAGGACTAATATGTATGATATTATTTATTGTTTTACAAGCCAAGCATGGGAAAAATGGAAATGCGAAGTTTCTTTCCACCTTTGTTTTTACAAAAAACCTATATCATAATATTACGATGGCAAAATTAACATATGCATTATCTTTATTTATTTCAAGTGGATATGATTTAGAAGAAGCTCTTAGTTATTTGCCAAATATTATTGATGAACCACTTAGTAAACAACGTGTATTGAATTGTTATAAAGGCGTGCAAGCTGGGGCTTCATTTGAAGATGTAATGTTAAAAGAACAACTTTATCAAGGGATGTATGCGAATATGATTATTACTGGTTTCCATAGTGGGAGAAGTGATGATGTTATGAAAAAAGTATCAAGCCTTTATGAAAAAGACGTAGATGTTAGTATTGGAGGTTTTTTGAATACGATTGAGCCTGCAATTGTCATCCTTTTATCTTTGATTGTTGGTGTTATTCTACTCTCTGTAATGTTACCTCTTATGAGTATTATGACAAGTTTGAGTTAATTTATGAAACGTTATTTTAAAAGTATTTCTAAAGCAATCGTATTTGTGGTGTTGATTGGAGTTTTCTTATATGGGTTTCAAAGTGCGGATAAAGGATTGGACGTTGAAGATAGCCAAAGAGCAAAAGTAGCCATCCAAAAAGCCGCTAGGGAATGCTATAGTATTGAAGGCGCATATCCTAAATCAATTGAATATTTAAAAAAGAATTATGGGTTATATATCCAAAGTGATAAATACAATATTAGGTATACGTATGTTGGTGCTAATATTATGCCAGATACAGATGTATTTAAGAAAGGGGAATAGCTATGAAAGAAAAACATAGCATAGATGTATTATTCTCGCTTTCTTTGTTTGGTGTATTTGTTGTATGTTCTTTTTTGATATTATTATTACAAACAAATGGCTATCATAGTATCTTAGAGCAAAGCAAAGAAAATGCGCAATCGCATACACCACTTGCCTATATACAATCAATTGTACGAGCAAATGATGAAAGTAATCATGTAAGTATCTTTTCACAACAAGGAATTGAAGGAATTAAAATAAGTGATGAAAGTCAAGAAAATACAACGTATATATATACGCAAGATAAAGAACTCAAAGAGTTACGATTAGCAAGTAATCTAACACCAGATTTTACGACAGGTAGTACTATGTTTGAAATAAACGCACTACATGTTATACAAGAAGAACAAAAATTACAAGTAGTATTAGAAGATAGACTTACAAAAACAACAGCCTTAACGATACCATTACGCGCTAAGTAAGAAAGGGGATAACATATGAGAGATACACATACAAGTAAATCCATATCATTTCTGATGGAACTCATTTTTGTTCTCTTCTTCTTTATTATTTCAAGCGCTATTTGTGTATATGTTTTAGAACAAGCCAAAGTAAAAAACGATACAGCACTTGATATAAGAAACACTTTATTTTATGCTCAAAATATCATTGAGAATCAAGAGGAAAAAAGTGAACATGCATATTTAGCACAAGATTCTTTTTATATCAATGAACAAGGAAAGCCAACCAATGAAAAAACAAAGTATGAAGTAGAAATTCAAAGAAAAGCAAATGAAAACTTACCTAATAAAGAAACATGTACTTTCATTGTTAAGAAAGATCAAACACGCTTGATCGCTTTAGATTTCCTTTTTACTAAGGATGGTGAAGAACATGCATAAAAAAAGAAGAGGGGTCCAAATAGGACTTGGGGCTTCCTCCATACTTATGATATTTGTTGTTTTATGTATGATGATTCTTTCGGTATTATCCTTTACGAATGCTTTACAAAGTGAAAAGATAGCAATACGTGAAAAGACATATCAAGAAGATTATTATAAAGCAAATACCAAAGCTGAAACGATATATGAATTATTATTAAAATATGATAGTGGGAATCGTCCATTCTCACAAATTATACAAGAACGCGATATTCAAACAATGATGGATAAAGAACATATTCAATATCAAATAAAAGAAGCACAAATGACATTAGAAGTAGCGGTAAATACACAACAAAAATTAGTTATAGAACTTTTGAAAACACCAGAAGGAATTCAAAAGAAAAGTTGGAAGTTAAACTCTTTGGGAGGAAATTAAGAATGATTAGAATAGAAGAATTGTTACAACAAGCGATTGCTTTAGATGCATCTGATATATTTATTATTGCAGGACATGCTTGTGCATTTAAAGTAAATGGAAAGATTATCTCAACTAGTGAAGATAAATTAATGCCGGCAGATAGTGCATATTTAATCAAAGAAATTTATGGGTATGTGCTACAAAATAAATATGAAACTTTTTTAGAAAAAAAAGATGATGACTTTTCTTTTTCTATTCCAAATGTAGGTAGATTTCGTTGCAATGTGTACTTTCAAAGAAACTCACAAGCAGCAGTGTTAAGAGTGGTTAAATTTGATTTACCCGATCCTGTAGAATTACAAATACCAAAAGTTATTACAGATTTATACAAAATAAAAAAAGGAATGATTTTAATAAGTGGACCGGCTGGTTGTGGAAAATCAACTACACTTGCTTGTATTATTGATAAAATTAATCAGAACCGTAGTGTCCATATTATAACGATTGAAGACCCAATTGAGTTTTTACATTCACATAAAAAAAGTATTGTTTCACAACGTGAAGTCTTTCATGATACCCAAGACTACTTAAATGCTTTACGCTCCGCTCTAAGAGAGGCTCCAGAAGTGATACTAGTTGGAGAAATGCGTGATTTAGAAACAATTAATATTTCGGTGACGGCAGCTGAAACTGGACATTTAATCTTATCAACACTACATACCATGGGAGCTGCAAATACGGTTGATCGAATGATTGATGTATTTCCACCTTCTCAACAACAACAAATACGTGTGCAGTTATCAATGACTTTAAATGCTGTCATTAGTGAACAACTAGTACCAAGTGTAGATGGCAAGATTATCCCTGTATTTGAAGTGATGATTGTCAATCCGGCGATTCGTTCACAAATAAGAGAAGGTAAAATTCATCAATTAGAAAACTCAATCATTGCAGGGAAAGAAATGGGAATGATTAGCAATGATGAAAGTTTGTTTGAACTATTCAAAGCAGGTCGTATCAGTCAAGAAACAACCTTGATGTATGCTAGCAATCCTGAACGTATGGCCAAAAAAATAAAGTCATAACAAAGAAAATACGAGGAAAACGCGATGAATGCGATGAATTATAAAATCAAGAATATTGATTTGTTTATGTTTTATGAGAATTTATCAAACGTTGTAGAACGTCCCTTACCAAAAGGCTATACCTATAAGTTTTATGAAAAAGGAAACAAAGTCGATTGGATAGAAATTCAGTTGTCGGCCAAACAAATTGCAAACTATGAAGAAGGGGAAGCAATTTTTGAGCGTACCTTTGCACCTTATGAAGATGAACTTTCTCAAAGAATGATTTTTATAAAAAACGAAGATGGAGAATGTATGGCAAGTGCTACGGCTTTTATGACAACTGACATACCTAATATACAAGGAAAAGTTCATTGGGTAGCTATTAAAGAGTCATACCAAAGCAAAGGATTATCAAAACCTTTGTTAACGCATACTTTAAAAACATTACATACACTAGGCTATCCTTCTTGTATGTTGCATACCCAAACCTTAACTTGGTTGGCAATTAAAGTTTATTTAGATTTGGGTTTTCTTCCATATCATATGGAAGAAAGATTAGAAGGTTGGAAAATTATTAAAAAATTAACACATCATGCTGTATTAGAAAAGATGGATAACTTATAGGTGCTGAAAACTAGGTGTCATATAGTTTTTTAAAATTAGCATGTATTTGATGGCTTGAATAACTAAAAAAAACCGTATTCAACGGTTTTTGCCTTATCAAATACAATTTTTTTAACAGAATTGGGGCAGGTAAGCTACAAGTTACGAACTAGGTTCACTTTCAAAAATAATTATATCTGCAATACTATCAAATTTTAATGGAAGTTTGGGACATTTTACAATTTCATAGTATAATTGAAACATTAGAAGTCTTACATATTAAATTAAAGATTGGAGGAAATTTAATGGATAATGAATTAATTAAAAATAATAATAGTAGTAAAATTAATAATATATTTGATAATATTAAAAACTTAGTTATTAATAGTAGAAACAAAGTATACAGTACTGTTAATACTGAAATGATTAATTTATATTGGAATATAGGGAAAGCAATTATGGAAATTCAGCAAGGTGATGAAAGAGCAATTTATGGTGATGCCGTACTTGAAAAATTATCACAAAAACTAACTGATGAATTTGGTAAAGGATTTTCTTCAAGAAATTTGCGAACGATGAGAAAATTTTATTTAGTATATCCAATTTGGAAGACAGTGTCTTCCAAATTGAGTTGGTCACATTATTTAGAATTAATAAAGGTAGATGAAGATGCTAAAAGAAGTTTTTACTTAAATGAATGTATCAATTCTAGATGGAGCGTTAGAGAACTTCAAAGGCAAAGAGACTCACTATTATATGAAAGATTATCATTATCCTCTGATAAAAATAAAATATTAGAATTGTCAGAAAAAGGACAAATTCTAAAAACAAGCAAAGATTTAGTAAAAGATCCATTTTTATTAGAATTTTTAGATATTAAAGAAAATACAAATTATTTAGAAAAGGATTTAGAAAAAAACATATTAGAACATTTAAAAGAATTTTTATTAGAACTAGGAAAAGGTTTTAGTTATGTTGGAAATCAAGTAAGATTAACATTAGAAGAAGAACATTTTTATCCAGACTTAGTTTTCTATAACAGGTTTTTAAGATGTTTTGTTATAATTGATTTAAAAATGGGAAAAGTAATTCATCAGGATATTGGACAAATGCAAATGTATGTTAATTACTATGATAGAGAAATCAAACAAAAAGATGAAAATTCAACAGTTGGCATATTACTTTCAACAAATAAAAATGAAACTGTTGTAAAATATACTTTACCAGAAGATAATAAAACTATATTTTCGTCAGAATATAAACTACATATGCCAACAGAACAGGAATTAATTGCAGCTGTTGAAGAAGAAAAGAAAAATTTTGAATTAAATGAATAAATCTTATTATGGCGAATTTGCCATAATTAAACGTAGAAAAAGAAATGAAATTTTATATAGGTTCAGAAATGAAGAATTGTGAATTAGTTAATTATTATGCCAAGATATTGAAAGAAAATGGGTGGATTCAAACATATAACTGGGTAGAAAATGTTAATGATGATGTATCAATAAAAGATATGACAGAATATGCTAAATTGGAGTCACATGGTATTATTTGTTCTGATGTTGTTATTATATTATTGCTAGCAGGAAGAGGAGCTCATATTGAACTAGGAATGGCATTAGCACTAAATAAAAAAATATTCCTATGTTCTACCACTAAAGAAGAATTTAGTATTCAAAATACGGTTGCTTTTTATGAATTGACGAATATTACCAAATTAGTTGGAACTGCTGATGAAAATCTAAAAAAAATAAATGGGTATTAAGTTTTATGAAGAAATTAGTAATTGCAGGAAGCGCTAAATTACAGAGTGATATAAATTATTGGAAACAAATATTTTCTAACGATAATTATGAAGTATTAGATTATCCAAAGGTTATAGGAAAAGAGAAATTTATGGAATTATATCTTAGTGTACATAAAAAAATTGAACATATTACAAAGACAGATATACTATTTATTATGAATGAAGATAAAAATGAAAAAATGGATATATTGGAGCAGAGTCTTTTGCAGAGTTAACCTTCGAGTTAGCACAAAAGTTAGTTTATAGTAAAATATTGAATTGTTAATTTTTAAAATGCCAAGCAAAGATGTTCAATGTTATGAAGAAATAGATTTATGGTTCAACATTTTATGATTGATAGTTTCGACGTTTAGAGAAGAACTTAAATACAAATCAACCAGATTTATCTCTTGTAATTTTAGTTTTTCAATGGCTCTATCTATATCTTTCATATCATTTGTTTTGGCAGAATTACAAACAATAATCTCATTGGTATTATCATACATATATCTAATTAATTCATTTAAAATTCTACCGAATTTATTTTCAATTTTGTATGAACTATAATGGATTTCCTTTGATTTACAATTAGTATTTTACAAGTTAAATGAT
>JAVWIF010000006.1:0-58584 GCA_036639635.1 Longicatena sp. | reverse complement strand
GCTTGTTACTTTTCTTCTATCATTGGAAATTTTTTCTGCAAATGAACCATTTTTTCTGCGACTAGTTTTCCAGCAAAGGACATCGTTGCCATCTTAATTGCAGTATTTTGTAAAGTAATCCCTTCTAACATCAAAGTACCTTTCCCATTTTTCAAATGGTGAGCAACAGCACGCAAGGCAACTTCTTGTTCTTCACAGAATAAATTAAAAGCTTCTTTCAGTCCACTGATATTTGATTGATACTCGATTCCTTCTTTTACTTCTGTAATTGTTAAAACCTGCTTTAACATTGTTATCGCAATTAAATAAGCAAGATGAACTCGACTATAGCGTTTCTTTTCAGCTTTTGGTATTAACTTTAGTTTTACATAATTATTAATCATTGCACTTGTTAAAATACTATCTTGTTCACTCTTAAAAAAGATACTGAGATATCCTTCCAAGAGTGTTATAACTTGATCCATATATAAATCAAAACTCGGTAATTCTTCCCATCTAGGTAAATGAAATGCTAATAAGGAATCACTCCAAGTAGCTAATTCTTTTTCAATTGCTGTCATATCTATTCACTTCTTTCATACATTTCTACTATTAGTATAAAGCATATAGTAAAATAGTCAAATATGATTTTCTTGTTCTGCTACTCTTTCATAAATTAGCCATGCAATTACAAAAACACCTATCCAATGATATCATCAGAAAGGTGTTTTTCATTCATTCTATTCTTTTTTTATTTAAAATCAAATTTTTTCGTAATTGGTTTTATTGCCTTACAAACAAGTAGACAAGCAAATGCTCCAAGGATTGCTTCTACAATTCCATTGGTTGTAACAACCCCTAACAATACACCCATTAGAGCTTTATAAGCAATATGTGCAACACTTGCATAATCGTTACCAAAGAACAAATAAATACCGCTTAATACAAGAATCGTATTAGTAAGTGCACCACATAAAGCACTTATAATAATACTTATGTTATCATTCACTTTCTTTTTCTGTAATACTTCGTATACATAACCAGCTAAAAACCCTAATAGAATCCTTGGTACAAATGCAATTACTAAACTCAGCCAATTCCCACTCATACCACCAATACTAATGAAAGGAGTAAATACAAAAGAGGTAGGTAATGGACGAAATGTTGCATTGATAACGCTGGTAAGACCAAAGACAAATCCTAATTGTGCTCCTGCTTTCTTACCTAGAACAATACCTGCAATAATAACTGGAATATGCATGGTAGTAGCGCTAATAGGACCAATCGGTAAATAACCAAGAGGGGTGATAACTAGTACAATTTCGATTGCTAAAAACATTGCCATAAATGACAGATACTGCGTCTTTTTAGATTTCATAATTTCCTCCTACTGTCGTTCCAATTTGGATACGGCGTTTATCTAAAGGTGTCGTTCTACATTGTCCCATTTTGTAAATGTCCTAAGATCATCGCAAAATATCTTCTATATGCAAAGTGACTTTTTTATTATACAGCGATTTAAATTAGATTGGAATGTTTTTTTACATTTTTTTCTAATTAGAATTTAAACAGGTAAAAATTTGATCATTAAGGCTAAATTGTGTCAAAATTGTTAAAAATTAACAATCTCTTAACAAAACTGGATTGTTTATTTAACAAGATTTTAATATACTAAGATTACTAAAATCTTAGTAGGAGGAAATATCCATGAATTTTTCTAATGTATTAGGACTGTTAGGCGGTCTATCTCTATTCCTGTTTGGAATGCACATGATGAGCGTTGGTTTAGAAGGCGCTGCAGGTGATCGCATGAAGAGCATCTTAGAAAAACTTACAAGTAATCGTTTCTTAGGGGTCATTGTTGGTGCTGGTATTACAGCAGTAATACAAAGTTCTAGTGCCACTACGGTTATGGTTGTAGGTTTTGTTAACTCTCAACTAATGACTTTAAATCAAGCAGTATGGATTATTATGGGAGCCAATATTGGTACGACCATAACAGGTCAATTAATTGCTTTAGATGCTAGTAAGATAGCCCCACTAGTTGCCATCATTGGAGTTGTAATGGTAACCTTTATGAAAAATAAAAAGGTAAATGCAATAGGTAATATCTTCGCTGGTTTAGGAATTCTATTTATGGGAATGCATATGATGTCAGGCGCAATGGCTCCTTTACAAGACTCTCCTGCTTTCATTGATGCTATGACTAAGATTTCAAATCCAATTTTAGCCATCTTATTAGGAGCTGGTTTTACTGCTCTAATCCAAAGTTCTTCAGCTTCTGTTGGTATCTTACAAGCGCTAGCTGTCAGTGGATTAATTCCATTAAGTAGTTCTATCTATATTATCTTTGGACAAAATATTGGTACATGTATTACCGCAGTACTAGCATCTCTTGGAGCAAATCGTAATGCGAAAAGAACGACGATTATTCACTTATCCTTTAATATTATAGGAACACTACTATTTTTAATCTTTGTTAATGTTGTACCTTTTGTAGATTGGATGACCTCTTTAACAAGTAATCCTGCAGCTCAAATAGCAAATACACATACGACATTCAATATTATTACAACTTTATTATTATTACCATTTGGTAATCAATTAGCGAAACTTGCTCAAATTATTCTTCCAATTAAACAAAGTGAATTAGATAACTCTAAAGTTGAAGTACCACTTACCTTTATTGATTCTAATAATATTGGTTCTGTACCAATTGCCATTTCGTCTTTACAAAAAGAAGCTTTAGCAACTTTACAATTAGCACAAGCTAATTTAAAAGAAACCATTGGTGCATTATATGGACAACCATTTGACTTAAAAAAGATTAATAAAAGAGAAAAGAGAATTGATTATATAAACTTTGAAATTACGAATTATATGACCAAAGTAAGTTTATTAAACATGAATGAACGTGATTCTAACACATGTAATGCCTTATTTAAATGTTTTGGAGATATTGAACGAATGGGTGATCATGCTATTAACATTATCCAATACGCAACAGTTGACGATAATCGTTTAGTTTCTTATGAACACATTGAAGATGAATTAAAGAAACTAAGTGATTTATTAATGAAGAGTTTTTCCTTATTATTTACATATCGTTTAGATAGCGGTGATGAGTGTTATGCAAAAATAGAACATATTGAAGATCGTATTGATGAATTAACCCTCGCTTATCGTGAAGCCCAGATTCAACGTTTAATGGATGCCAAAGTAGTCGCAAAAGATTGTGTTATCTACAGTGAAGTGTTAACAGATATTGAACGTGTTAGTGATCATATGATGAATATTATTCAAGAATGTAAACGTTGTAGCTTTACTTTACATGAAGAATTGAATACAAATACTCCCTTAAGTACAATGAATTTATAAAGGACATAACGTCCTTTTTTTATGAACAAAATAAAATATTTCGTTTCTAATATATAGAAAAAATATTACTTATAGTAGAAAACGGTTTCATTTACTATGAATATGAATATTCTGTTAAAAATTAACAAAGAATTAACAATTCACTATTGAGTGTTAGTTTACCATACTATATACTTTACTTATACACATTTTTATAAATTTTACAGGAGGAAACAACAGATGACATTTGATAACATACTGGTACTCTTGGGCGGTCTATCTTTATTCTTATATGGAATGCATATGATGAGTAATGGATTAGAAGGCGCAGCCGGAGATAAAATGAAAAGCATTTTAGAAAGGCTGACGAGTAATCGATTCTTAGGTGTTGTCGTAGGTGCTGCAATAACTGCTGTTATCCAAAGTTCAAGTGCTACTACGGTCATGGTTGTAGGATTTGTTAACTCTCAGTTAATGACATTAAATCAAGCAGTTTGGATTATTATGGGTGCTAATATTGGTACTACCATAACAGGACAGTTAATTGCACTGGATGCAAGTAAGATTGCACCATTGTTTGCTATTATTGGTGTAGTTATGGTGACATTCCTTAAAAACAAAAAATTAAATTCAGTTGGAGAAATACTAGCCGGTTTAGGTATCTTATTTATTGGTATGGACATGATGAAGAATGCAATGGTTCCTTTCCAAGAATCTGAAATGTTCATTCATGCTATGACTACGATTTCAAACCCTGTTTTAGCAATTCTATTAGGTGCTGGCTTTACTGCTTTAATTCAGAGTTCGAGTGCTTCAGTTGGTATCTTACAAGCACTTGCAGTGAGTGGTTTAATTCCTTTAAGTAGTGCTATTTACATCATCTTTGGACAAAACATCGGTACATGTATTACAGCTGTTTTAGCTTCTCTTGGCGCCAATCGAAACGCCAAACGAACAACCATTATCCATTTATCTTTCAATATTATAGGTACCTTTATTTTCTTATGTATCGTAAGCTTTATTCCTTTCGTTGAATGGATGGAAGCAATTACTTCTAATCCTGCTGCTCAAATAGCGAATTCTCATACCGTATTTAATATTTGTACAACATTCATGTTATTACCATTTGGTAATCAATTAGCAAAATTAGCACAAATCATTATGCCTATACGACCTGAAGAAATTGAAGATGCTAATTACAATATTCCGCTAACCTTTGTAGATCAATCCAACATTGGTAGTGTTCCAATTGCTATTTCCTCTTTACGTAAAGAAGCATTGGCCATGTTAAAACTATCAGAAATCAATTTAAGTGAATCAATCAATGCCTTATGTGGACATGAATATAATTATGAAAAGATTCAAAAAAGAGAAAAGCGAATTGATTTTATTAATTATGAAATCACAAATTATATGACACAAGTTAGTTTATTAAATATGAATGTAAGTGATTCTAATACTTGTAATGCCTTGTATAAATGCTTTGCCGATATTGAACGTATTGGTGATCATGCCATTAACATCATTCAATATTCAGCAAAACCAGAGAACAAACTAGGTTCTCATGAATTCATCGAAGAGGAACTTCAACAATTAAAAGGATTATTAGAAAAGAGTTTCTCCTTGCTATTTACTTATAGCTTAGATAGTCAAGATGAATGTTATGAGAAAATAGAACGAATTGAAGATCGTATTGATGAATTAACAATTGCTTATCGTCAAGCGCAAATAGATCGTTTACTTGAAAAGAAAGTAAGTGCACAAGATTGTGTTATCTATAGTGAAATTATGACCGACGTGGAACGTGTCAGTGATCATATGATTAATATTATTCAAGAATGTAGACGTTGTAACTTCACATTAAGTGATAACATCTTCCAAAATACAACTGCTGTTGCAAAAAACGCTGCTTAATAAGCCAGCGTTTTTTTTGTATATGAAAACGCAGATGAAGATATTCAACCTGCGCTTTTTATATTATTTATTTTCTACTTTTGCTCTGTTAATATCTCCTTGAATCTCATCACTTATTTCTTCAACATTAATCTTCTTTTTTATTAAGCGATAGTTAACAAACTCTTTAACAGCCATATAAATTACAGCAAAACAAGGAACTCCAATAAACATACCAACAATACCAAACAAGCCTGCACCAATACAAACAGAGAACAAGATACCAATACTAGGTAAACCTAGTTTATCTCCAAGAATCAATGGTCCTAAAATGTTTCCATCAAACTGTTGAAGAACAAAGATAAATAAAGCAAAATATAATGATGTAATAGGATGAATAATAAAGAGGATAACAATTCCTGGAATGGCTCCAATAAAAGGACCAAAGACTGGAATCATATTGGTAACACCAACAAACACAGATAATAATAAAGCATATGGGAAATTAAAGACTAAACATCCTATGTAACAAATAATCCCAATAATTAAAGAGTCTATTGCTTTCCCAATAATAAAGTTATTAAATATGTTTCCACTTTCTAGTGTCATACGATGTAAATACTCAGAAATATATTGAGGGAAAATAGCATAGTTTATTTTTTTAACATATCCACTCAAACGTTCTTTGTCTATCATCATATATAAACCTGACATAATACCAACTAAAATATTTAACACAGTACTACCAAATTGATATGTTAACCTTGCCATCTGTGGTAAAATTTTTGTGCCTATCTCCGTTAATTTAGTTAAGACATCAGCGTTGCTAACATATCGATTAATAATATCTCTATCTATCGAATTCTTTTCCATAAAATTGATAGCTACCTTTTGAAAATCTTCCACATATCCTGGAAATGCCTTCACAAGCGATATGATACTTTCACTTAGCTGTGGAATTAATAGAGCTAAGAAGACGCTAACAATTATAATACCACATATCATTGCAGTAATTGCCGCAATTTTACGTTTTGCTTGATCTTTGATTGATACATTCTTTAATACTTTTTCTTGAATAAATATCATCGGTTGATTTAATAAAAAAGCTATCGCAAATCCTAATATAAAGGGCATTGCCAAAGAAAATATTGTTTGACATATTCCAAGTAAAATATCTATTTTATAATATGCAAAATAAACACTTACTCCGATTGCAACAACAATACTATATAGCAAAATCTTTTTATGCATTTCCTCATTTATCTTAAATTTCATACAATCACCTCGTTGTACTATATTTTATCATATTTTTCGTATATTTACTCTTACATTATCGAAAAATATCATCTTTTTAGTATCTTTTCCTTTAAAGATTCATACATTGCTTTATCATACTGCATTTGAGCCTCACACGTAGACGCTAAAGTTTTTTTATGAAGTGATAATAATGGTGGCAATTGTAAACGTTTAAAGCTATTTTTTTCCATTGTTTGTAAGAACCAATCAAAATCTTTGATAAACGCTGATGGTTCATCTAAATGATAATAAGATATCCAACGTTTTAATTCACCTTCTTGTAATTCATGATGATAGTAGGCATTCAAGAATGATATAACATCAAAGTCTTTTCCTAAATGTTCTGCTATATAATCATGATAAAACCATTTCATAGGATCGTATTGATGATCTCTTAACTCTGCACTTGGTGCATTAACCCAAACTATACGATCTTCTAGCACTTCTGGTAATAAAGGTGTCGGTATTACTTCTTTACCATACCGCTTATTTAAATCACGCGCTACTTCAAACAATTGGACTTTCGTTAAATCTCCAATAATACTGATTGCGCCAATGCTATCTCCATATAACGTACAATATCCTAAAATTGTTTCTACTTTATTTCCATTGTTTACAACAACGCCTCCTAGTATTCCAGCAAAGCCACTTAATAAGTATCCTCTAGCTCTTGCTTGAATATTTTCTAGTACAAGCGTTGAATCTTTTTGTGTATCATATCCATACTCGTCCATAAATACATCTTTACTAGCTTCTACAAAGGATTGAATGGATCCCTCTTTATAGTGTATTCCTAAAGCCTTCGCTTCCTCTCGTGCATTACGAATGGTATCAGTACTATTATAATTCGTCGCCATATTAAAACCATAAACACGTTCTTTACCTAAACTATAGGCTAATAATGCACATGTTACACTACTATCTAATCCACCAGATAATCCTACAACCCAAGGAAGCTTCCCCCCAAATACTTGTGCATCAAATTCACGAATACCAAGCACTAAAGCATCCACAACATGTGTTTTATATTCTTTTGTTTCTAAAGTACGATCAATATCTACAATTGCATAATCTTCTTTAAAATAAGGTGCATGATATAATAAAGTATCTTTACTACAAACAAAAGAACCACCTTGTATCACCATAATATTTTTGGCGCAATTTTGCATTCCAACTGCATTTACATAAATAACATTTCCCTTTTTACTATTCACCTCATCCATGTCATAAGGTGCTACATCTAAATTAATATTCATATCAACATCTTGTTGTTCATTTTGAAAGTTTAAAGCAAATGTTTTATTCTGAAAAGTTATCATGCTATTTATATCACTATTTTCAAAGTATTTCGTATCATCCATATAAGCAAGTTGTTCATTATGTTTCACACGCATATGAGTTTGTTTTTGGTATGCAAAAAAGGCAGCATTAAATAAACGATGATTACGATACTTTATATTACCCCAGACAATTGCGATGTGTTCACTTAAAGAAATTAGTTTTTCATTGAAACTATCCACATAGTGACACCATGCATCTTCTAACCAACGATCTCCTAACAGATATCCACTAATTGCATTTTGTGGAAACACAATGAGTTCTGCTTCATCTTCTATAGCTTTTTTTATTTGAGCTTCCATAAAGCTAAAATTATCTTCACATTTACCTTGTTTTACATTCATTGTCACAACAGCAATTTTCATATAGTTCCCTCCAATAAATCTTGAATTTACTTTGTAATCATACCATTTTTTCTACTATAAGAAAAGCAGAACCTATTGGAAACAAACGTATTAAACTGTATTTCCTATATCTAGAATTGAAACAAGTAAGTTATGCAATAACATAATAAAAAATGACCTATACATGATAAGCCACCTATTACATTTTATTAATTTCATCTATCTACTTGATAGAGCAACTAATCAAATAAAGATTAGTTATTACACTACTAATTGTCGTATTAGATATACAATGTTTTTTCAGAAAAAAACACCTTTAATAATTATTTATATTAGCGTACACTCTATTTATGATGTACTACTTCTCAAACTCTAGCTTTAACTATATTCATTAATGAAGGATATGCATAAGATAAAAAATCTTGATATCCACAATAATCGTTTTCGATATAATTATTTTTCATTCGCTTACAATTGCCATGACAAATTGAAACAAAAGCACAAGAAGAACATAACTCTGAAGTAAATTCTGTTTCTTTTAAAAATTTTTGAATTGGTGTACTTTTAACAATTTTTAGCAAATCTGTTTCACAGATATTTCCTCCATTATATTTATCTAACACATAAAAATCACAAGGATATACATTGCCATCACTTTCTATAACATACTGCATGCTACAAAATCCTAACATTCCGCATTGCTTAGGCGGAGTATCAGATAGCATAAGAATTAAATTATCAAATAAGCTAATGCTTCTATAATGTCCATTGTTAAATTCTTTAATCCAAATATCAAATAACATTTTGTAAAAATTAGCAAATGAGCGAGGAGATAGGGAAAATTCATCCTTATCTTTATTTAATTTAGCTAGGCAAGGAATAAGCTGAATATTATCAATTTTTTCTTTTTGATAAAACTTATATAATTTTTCAGGATGTTTTGCTAATTGATTACTCAAAACAGTTAGTACATTGAACTCAACATGGTGTTTACGAAACAAATCTATCGTCTTCATAACGCTTTTAAAAGTAGGAGTATTATTAACAGACAATCTAAAATAATCATGATTTTCTTTATATCCATCTAAAGAAATCCCTACTAAAAAATTATAAGAATGGAAAAAAATACACCAACTTTCATCTAACACATAGGTATTTGTTTGAATAGAATATTCAATTGTTTGTAATTGTTTTTTCTTATCAACATATTCACAGAAAGTTTTATAAAAAGACAACCCAGCTAAAGTTGGTTCTCCACCTTGAAACGCAAAGGTAATATGTCCATCACAGTCTACACTACTTAATGCTTTATCAATTAAGTGATATACCACTCTATATTCCATTATCCCCGTATTTTCCTTTGTTCTATGTTTACTTACATCTTTATAAAAACAATATCGACATTCAAGATTACATAAAGATGATGCTGGTTTAATCAATAAATTCAAATTTTTCATATATTCATTCACCTCATAATTTAATTATAAAAGTCCTTACTTATTTTTAATAAAAATACTAATTATCTATGTTATCGCAACTATTGCATTATAAATGGAAAGAATTAAAATAAAACAACTTACCAAGTTAAAAATTTTAGTTATTTGTTTTGCGTTCGATTTAAAGTTAATCTTTGTTCCAACAATTCCACCAAGAATTGACATAGGTAAAACATAGAACAATAAACTCAAGTCAAATATTAAAAATCCTCTTGTACATGCAATTGTTAGCAATGTGCTTGCTTGTGAAAACAAAATAGTTGCAATTGAATAAACAGTAGCTGTTTTTATATCAACAGAGAAAAATAATACAAAAACTGCAACGTTTACTGGTCCACCTCCAATTCCAAGAAAGCTTGAAATGGTACCTAACATGATTCCTATTAAAACAATTATCGCTTTATTTTTAACGAATAAATTTTTGTGTTCAATATTTACATTAACTATTACAATTAATAATAAAATTGTTAAGATACTAGATTGTATAAATTTTAATAGATTATGATTCATTACGTCCATAAAGAATCTAAATATTGCACTCCCTAAGCTTCCACCAACAACAGATCCAATCGCAATTAACAATATTATTAAATAGTCAAATTTAACTTTATTTCTAATTTGCTTTATAGTAGAATATATCGCCATTGTAAAAACCGCACATGTTGAAAGAAAATTTATAGTATCTAAATCATGCATCCCAATAAAATCTAATACTGGTTTAATAATTATGCCACCACCAAGTCCTGCAGATGCACCAACTAGTGTAGCTATAAAAATCACACCCGAGTAAATTGCCTCAATCATATAAACCGGTATCTCCTTTTTTAATTAAAAAGCAGAAATCTAAGTTATATAGAGATTTCTACTTTAACAGCCTCATAATGATCACTGATTTAACAAATAAATTTGTTTTTCCATCCTTGAAAAGGCTTCTTTTAAAACACTTAATTGCGTTCCAATATTAAATCGAACCCATTGATTACCATCTGCTACAAAAGCACTCCCTACAACTGCAGTAACATTTGATGCAATTAAAAATTTAATTATTTGTTCCTCTGATTTTACTATTTTATTCATATCCACCCATAACAGAAAGCTAGAGTCAGCCTTCATTACATTTGCATCAGGCAGCTTTGTAGCAAACCATGTATAAACAAATTCAAAATTTTTTGCTATATACATAGTTAACTGATTTAACCAATCTTCTGATTCGTTATATGCTGCGATTGTTGCTGGCACAACAAACACATGTGGACTCGTTACATAGACCTTTTGCAAATAATTCAACATTTTATTACGGATGTTTTTATCTTTTATTACAATATAACTTGATTTTAAACCACCTAAGTTAAATCCTTTATTTAAAGATACACACAAAATAGAATGTTCTGCAATGGTATCATTTGCGTTCCATAAAGTTGTGAATTCATGATTTGGAAAAATGATATCTCTATGTATTTCATCACTTACTAATAGTACCTTATATTTCATACATAATTCACTTAATTCACACAGTTCTTCTTTTGTCCACACTCTTCCGCTTGGGTTTTGTGGTGAACATAAGCTAAATATTTTAACATTATTTTCAATCATTTGTTTTTCTATCATTTCGAAATCAAAATAGTATCGATTTTCAATTAGCTTTAAAGGATTAAGTATTAGTTTACATCCTGCTCTAAGAACTGAATCAGCAAATGGTTTATACGCTGGCGTATTAATTATTACACTATCTCCTACATCACAAAAACATTGAACTATATAATGCAATACTGAACAAGTACCAAATGCTAGTTTAATCCAATCCTTTTCAATTTCAAGAGAAAATCGTCTTTTATTCCAATCTATTACAGCATCATAGTACTCATCATAACAATAAGAGTATCCATAATCGCCTAGCATTGCTCTATTAACCAAAGCATCTTTTATGGCTGGTGCACACTCAAAATCTAAATCAGCTAAATCCATTGGTATTGCATTTTCATCAACATTAAATTTACTTTTTAATATATCATTATCCCATTTTCTACATTTACTTAATTTTCGATTTATTACTTTATCAAAATCGTATACTGCTTTATTATTCATTTTATCAATTTCCTTCACATATTAATAAATTTAAAACTCTCTGTTTTATTTTGAGAAATCAATAATATCTTTATATGTATTTATGTCCAAGTTTTTTATAACATCAACTAAAATATCAATTAAGTCTTGCGCATCTTGTTCATGTGCAATTGAATACGCACAGTGTCCATAACGCAATGGCAAACACGTTATAACCGTTGGTACTCCATCTTTATTTTTATGTGTTTCAGCGCCATCTGTTGCGCCTCTAACGAACATATCATATTGCACTTCTTTTTCTAAAGATACAATACTTTCTTTAACAGTTCTTACTAATTTTTTATTTGGAACCAGTGTTCTATCATGATACATTAGCATCATTCCGTGTCCTATTTGTCGTCTATTTTTATATCCTCTATCAAATTCGTTTTTTCCACAAGAAACATCAATTACAATAACAATATCTGGATTTACATGATAGGTAGAAGTTTTTGCTCCTCTAGTTCCAACTTCTTCACTTGAAGTACCAACTATAAATACATCATTAGGATGATCTATCGTTTTAAGTCTTTTTAATACTTCACCGATTACGTAACATCCCAAACGATCATCAAACGCTTTACCTAAAATTAAGTTTTGAAGATCCATTGTCTGATATTCTGTAGTATACGTTACCATATCTCCAATTTGGATACCTAAATTTTCAACATCTTCCCTAGTATATGCACCAATATCAACATATGTTTCTTCTGCACTAGCATCTGCACCTAATGTTGACTGTACAATACCCTCAATTTTATTACCTTCATCTGTTGTAATTCTAACTTTTTGCATAAACTGCGCTAATGGTTTTACTCTTCCTATTTCTGTTACTATTATTTGACCTAGTGGAGAAATATTGTTTACGATAAATCCAACTTCATCCATATGTGCACAAATCATAATACGTGGTCCTTTTTTTGAACCTTTTTTTGTAAATATTATACTACCCATCTTATCATATGAAATTTCATCAGCGTACTCTTTTAATTCTTTCGTCAACACATTTCTAATTTCGAGTTCATTCGCTGCAATCGCATCGGCATTAGATAATGCTCTTAAAAATTCATGATTAAAGTTTTCCATATTTTACTCCTTTTTCTTCTTAATAAATTTTATGCTTGTTTCTTGTATAGTTCTATAATTTCTTCAGCAATTAATTTTGTTGTTTCTGCAGACATTAATTGATCTTCTGCATGTACTAATAATAAATTCACATGAACTGGATTATCATTTGCTTCTTGTTGTATCAAAGTAGCATGTGCACGATGTCCTTCTAAAAATTCCTTGTCGCCTTCTTTAATTTTATTAATAGCCTCTTCAAAATTTCCCGTTTTAGCAATTGAAATTGCTTCTACATAAGAAGATCTAGCTGAGCCAACTGCTGATATAATTTGAAAACAAACTAATTCTAAATTTTCCATTTCAATCTCCCAAAATTTTCCTTACTTCTTTAATTACACCTTTACCATCCATTCTTCCATACATTGCCATATCTAAAGTAATTACCTTTTTTTCTGGAAATTTAGATTGTGTTTCTTTTAATTTAAATCGAATCTGTGGTCCTAGTATAATAATATCAGCATCATCTGCGTGCATTTCGACATCATCAATTGGAAATGCATTAATCTCTACTTCATAGTTTTCTTCTTCAGCGGCTTTCCGCATTTTATTTACAAGCAAGCTAGTTGATAGCCCTGCATTACAGAATAAACGTATTTGTCTCATGATAATTTCCTCTTTTGCTTTCTCTTTATATTTTTATGTGTGTAACCTTCTAATAAGTTTTTATTTAGATATTCAAATTTTGTAATTGGCATCCATATTTTGTAGGTTTTCTTCGTTGTATAAAATGTCATAAATAATAGATTTGATTCAATATTTATAATTTGTTTTAAAGGAATTGTTTTTTTCCTTATAAAAATAGATTTCTTTCCTACAAACAATACACGAATACTCTCTATATATAATAAAACAATATTCACAAAAACAAACGGTAATACAAAGTAAGCTGAACTTACAGAATATGTCATTGTTACACTGATGCAACTCATTGCTAAAACAAATGATACTTCAGCTGTTGGAATTAAATTCAAAGCAATTGGTATTGTTTTATCAATTTTTTTTGATTTTATAATTCGATAAAACAAATCAACATACATACTAACAATACCTATTTTCATTATAAACAACAATATAGCCATAAGTTCTACTATCCTTTCAGTTATTATACTTATTCAACATTTTTTGAAGATTCTGCTTCATCTGCTAGTTCGATTGCTAAAAGCTTGCGATCGTATGATTTTACAAATGGAATAAAAATAATAACATTTAATGCTAACAAAGCTAACCAAAACAGAGGAGCTCGCCAATCTAATGCATTTAGAAATGATTCGATTAACCCTGGCGTAATTCCCGGTAATTGTATAAACGTTCGAGAGATAAATCCAAACTCTGTTAATAAGTAGGGAATAATTCCATCTAATAAGAAACATGTAATATAAGGAATAAAAATATTAAAATTCAAAACTATTGGAACTCCGAATGTGATTGGTTCACCAATTGTAAAGATAGCTGGTACAAATCCTACGGCCGCAATTGTTTTTAATTGACTCGACTTTGCAACTATCATTAAAGAGATACATAAACCTAGAATTCCCATAACTGTCCATGTTTGTGTCCATTCAATAGTGAATATACATGGAAGAGGTTCATGTGCTGCATATGCATTTACATTTGCAATCATATTTGCAGTAATAAATGGTGTTACAACTGCTGATGAAATATTACCACCATGCAAACCAAAGAACCATAATAATCTAACAACTAAAACATAAACAATAACTGCCCACAAGGTATCACTAGCAACAAATAGAGGGGCAAATAATCCTGCGATTAAAGCAGGTAACGATGTTCCCATCATAATGAATCCTTGTCTTGCTAATAAAACTAATGCAAATATAATAAAATTCATTAACATCGCTTCAAGAGGTTCAGCAATATTTGGTGGAACAGTTTCAGGTAACTTTATTTTGATTCCCTTGTTTAATATAAAAATTGCTAACTCTACGATTACAACTCCTATTATAACAGCGGAAAACAAACCAGCTGCACCAAACCATTTTGTGCTAATTCCACCATCGACTGGATTTGCAGCGAGAGCTACAAAAGATGATAAGCTTATTATTAACATATTAATAGGTCTTACTTTATGCGAATTTGCTAAGGAAACAACTATTCCTAATAATGCATAAATTGCAATGAATTTCATAGAAATTAAATTCCCCATATTAAGTAATTCTGAATTTGATTGACTCCAAGCTATCCATCCTTGAAAAAATGCGTTTGTTGTATTTGGATCTGCTGGTGGATTTTGTAATACAGCAAATACAGAACCTATGATTGTCATTGATATAGGTGCAGCCATTCCTGTCATTATTGCCTTTGTTATTCGATGCTTTGAAAATGCTTCCAACTTTGGTATTACTTTTTCGGTAAAGAAATTTTCGATTTTTTCTTTCATACTATTGTCTAACGTCCTTTCAATTCCCTAGCAAATCATTTAAACATATTGTAAGAAATCTGTTGTCTAAAAAATGCCGATTGGGTTTTTTACTACTATAATCATTAATATAAGCGCTTTCTTTTGATTACATAGTCAGTCTACCATCTGTATTTACCCACTTCAACTTAATTCATTTCCTTTTTACCGAATAATTACGTGTATTGTTTATTTATTACATATTTAGTATCAAAGAGTTCAATATAGTTGTAAATTATACATATTTATTTAAAATGTTTTTTCCGATAATCTCTAGGACTTAACTGATAATATTTTTTAAATACTTTATTGAAGTATAATTGATCGCCAATACCAACTTGAGCTGCAATGTCCTTTATCTTTAATTTATCCTTTTCCAATAATTCTACAGCTTTTTTCATTTTTACTTCATTTATAAATTCTACAATACTTTTTCCTGTTTCTTTTTTAAAGATTCTCCCTACATGAATTTCACTAAGACCTATTGCATCCGCAATCATAGCTAGTGATATTTTTTGATGTAAATGTTGATATATAAACTTTATAATTTCTGATACTTGCGTTTTATATCTACTAACATTATTTTCTTTCATCCAATCAATTAATAATCGTAGAATATGAGTTAATTCAAATTCAAGAAAAGAAATGCTTTCACACTCTTCAATTCCTTTTCTTAAAGCATCAAAATGAAATGTTTCTATAATTCCTTTACCATTTATCATTTCTTTAATTTTGTCTAACAAATTAGCAAAATATGCTTTTACTTGTTCAGGATCTATTCTATTATCTTTCATATATATAATAGTTTTTTTACATAATTCAAATACCAAGTCATAACACTGCGCATCTAGTGCATTAACAATTTGTTCTTTATTGTTTAATACATATGACTCAATACTTGAAAATTTTTTATTTTCCAAAACAATTTGTACACATGAATCTCCATCATAAAATTTATTACTGTGGTAGTTCAACACCTGTTCATAAGTAGGTAAAAAAGAATCTAAACCTTCTGTAAGGTTGGAAATAGTGATACTATATTCATAAGTTAATATATTTCTGATTTCACAAATTAAATTTCTTGCTAAAGACACAACATCATCGTTCTCTAATTGTGGAAGAATAATTAAACCACTATGTTTTTTGGTAAACACTAAATACATTAAAGGTATTTTCACAAAATAATCTTCGATAATTTCTTTTAATTTAATTTGCATTTCATCTCTTAATAATAATTTATTTTGAAACATATTAATAAACTCATCAGTGCTCAACCATAATGGTTTTTCATATTGTTGCATAGTACGATTAAAAATTCGAACATTATCCATTCTAAAGTACATTACTTGATATTTACCCTTTAAAACAGATATATCTTCCTTTCGTAAAATTTCTATAATTGACGATGGATCAATTTTTTGTTTATCCCTAAATAAACCTAACAAATTTTCCAATTTTAGAGAGTTATATTCATCTGTTGATAGTTCTTTATTTAATTGTTCTTTTGTTAAGTTAAGTATTCGTGCAAGTTCAGAATGCTTTATTTTAGACTTTAAAAAGTAATCATTACAACCAGCTACAAATGCATCATGTACACTATTATAATCATCGTGTGAACTTATTACAATAATATGACAATTTGAATTTAAGTAACGAATCTGCTTAATTAATGAAATGCCATTACCTAAGTTTAAATCAATCGAAGTAAAAACTAAGTCATGTTTATATTCACCATAATATGATAATGCTTGATCTTCATTATCTGTGACAGAAGAAATATGAAACCCATAGTCTTCCCAAGGTAACATATTTTTATAAACATGAATCATTTGCTTTTGTTTCTCAACAATTAATACATTATAGTTGTTTTCCATAGAAATCCTCCCTGTACTATCATTATAACTGAATTTAAAATTGATTAGTATGTTAACGTTAAAAACATTCTTCAAATGATTATATTTTACATATTTAAAAATAAATAATTTTTATATGTAAATTTCATACATATTATATTTGCTATAATTCAAAATGAAAAGAGGAAAATATATGAAAAAAAACAAAACAAATATAATTCTATTTATGTGTGATCAGTTCCGTGGTGATTGTTTATCTTTTTTAAATCATCCCGATGTAAAAACACCATATCTTGATACCTTAGCTGCCGATGGAGTTTGCTTTGAAAATGCATACTCAGCTTGTCCTAGTTGCATACCAGCAAGAGCTGCTTTATTTACAGGAAAATCACCAGAACACACTGGACGTGTTGGATATAAAGATGGTGTTGATTGGCAATATGAACATATGATGGCTGAGGAATTATCAAACAATGGTTACCAAAGTGCCTGTATTGGAAAGATGCATGTACATCCCCCTCGTTTATCATGTGGATTCGATATGTTAAAATTACATGATGGCTACATTGGCCATTATCGTAAAGCATCCTTACCTTATTGGATGCATCAAAATATTAGTGATGATTATATGCGAGATATGAAAACACCGCTGGGATCCACGTTTGATGTAAACGGGAGTGGGGTTGAAAATAACTCTTGGATTACACATCCTTGGATTTATGAAGAACGTTATCATCCAACAAATTGGGTTATCGATGAATCAATCCGCTTTTTAGAAACAAGAGATCGGACAAAACCATTCTTCTTAATGTCAAGTTTTGTACGTCCACATCCACCATTTGATGCACCTAGCAATTATTTTGATTTATATAAAAATGAAAATCTTTGTGCTCCTGCTCAAAGTGATTGGATGAATGATGAATTAACAATCCGTGATGGAAAAATCATGGATAGTGTACATGGATGTAGTGATAAAAAACTGCAACACGATGCTATGGCTGGATACTACGCTTGTATCACACATGTAGACCATCAAATTGGGCGCTTTATTACAGCTCTTGAAAATGATGAAACTTATAATGATTCTATTATTATTTTCACAAGTGATCACGGAGAAATGTTATTTGATCATAATTTATTTAGAAAAGTATTACCTTATGAAGGAAGCACACATATTCCTTGTATTGTTCATGTAGGTAAAAATGTTAAAAAAATACATCCGCATATATCAAATAGTGTTGTTGAGCTAAGAGACATTCTTCCTACACTGCTTGATATCGTTGACCTACCAATACCAGAAGGCGTTGATGGAATTTCTTTAAAGAAAGAATTGTTTGAAGAAGAAACTATTGAACGTAAATATTTACATGGAGAACACAGTGGAATATATGAACAAAGTAATCAATGGATAACTACGAACAAAGATAAATATATATGGTTTACACAAACTAATATTGAGCAATATTTTGATTTAGAACGAGATCCTAAAGAGACACATAATCTAATTAACGACCCAACATATCAGAAGCAAATTTCAGTTCTAAGAAATCACTTAATTGATGAATTGAAAAATCGTGAAGAAGGATACAGTGATGGCAAGCAATTGATTCCTAATAGAGAACCTAAAGCTGTTTTAGATATACTTAAATAGCTACCCCTGTTTCAACATTAATAAAAAGGTAATATATTTGTAATTATGATTATATTACCTTTTTATTATACAAATTTTCGCTTTTATTTATTTGCGATACGCTATTGAATCGTTTATAATGAAGGCAGACAAAATAAAGTGAGGAAATTATGGAACAATATATTGTAGAAGGTAATATTTCAGTAAAAGCGGCGTTGCTTGCAAACAAAC
This sequence comes from Longicatena sp., assembly GCA_036639635.1. Taxonomy (GTDB): domain Bacteria; phylum Bacillota_I; class Bacilli_A; order Erysipelotrichales; family Erysipelotrichaceae; genus JAVWIF01. Next base: position 39,523 of record JAVWIF010000006.1, on the reverse strand, counting down.
GTCCTATTGAAAAAATTATTGTGGATGAAAAGAAAAGAGACAAGGATACCTCTTATATTTTACGTAAAGCAAAAGAGTTAGGTGTACTGATTGAAAGTGTTGATCGTAACATTATTGACACTTTAGCGCAAGGAAAAACGCATGGTGGTTTACTTGCTGTTTGTGGAGAGCGCGAGTTTCAAAGTTTAAACGATATTATAAAAAAAGAAGATGTTTTTTTAGCTCTTGTAGAAGGTATAGAAGATCCATTTAACTTTGGATACGTCTTACGTAGTTTGTATGCAGCTGGTTGTGATGGGGTTATTATTCCACCACGTAATTGGACAAGTGCCGCAAGTGTTGTAACTAAATCAAGTGCAGGAGCAAGTGAATACTTAAACCTAATTGTTGCTGATGATATGGAACAATTATTAAACGATATGAAAAAAGAACAAATTACATTTGTATGTGGTCAGCGTAGTGATGCTATTTCATTATATGATTATGATTTTCCTAGTAAAGTTTGTATTGCCATTGGTGGTGAAATGCGCGGTCTTAGCAAACTTGTACTTAGTGCAAGTGATCAAAATTTATGTATTCCCTATCGTACAGATTTCAAAAATGCAATGAACGCTGCTGCATCTACTGCTATATTTGCATTTGAACTTGTACGTCAACGCAACAAAAAAGAGTGATTTCACTCTTTTTATATACTTGTTGTTAAGGTTTGTTGAAGGATTGTAATCGTCTCTTGTTGAAGACCAAGATGTTTTAGATACTCTTCTGTAGAAGTTTGGTGTAAGAAAGCCAATAATGGTTTTAGTGTTTCAATATCACTTCCTAGTAATGCGCGAATTGTTGCATTCTCTAAAAGTTCTTTGGGAATTAACTTGTTTAAGCCAGCTTGGTTATATGTATGCGATACTTGATAATCTGCTAGAATATCATTTTCACTCACACCACATAAATCCAATAAGACACAAGCTAACATACCTGTACGATCTTTACCAGCTGAGCAATGAAATAAAACAGCTTTACCTTCTTTAAAAGTTCTTGCTATTTCTTCTAATGCTTCTATTAAAGGAGCACTAGCTTCTTGCAAAGATTTTACATAATCGAGTTTCATGCTTTGTAAGAACTGTTTTTTTGCATCCTCATCAATACTGTTCATATCTTTGATTTCTTCTTTCATAAATGATATCTTACGTACACGTATACCATAAGAAGTTGCATCATAAGGTGCACTGTTACATTCTTGATTGCTTCTTAAGTCGATGATTAAGCCAACATTGGCTTGTTGTAAAATAATCCAATCATGCTCATCTAATGCACTTAAATTATCTGCACGATAACATTTATTCCAAGAAGTATACGTGCTATCGCTAATAGGATACCCTCCTAAATCACGAATATTAAAAGCATGATGTAATAATAAACGACGAATTGGTTTTATCTCACTCATAAGATTACATTCCTTTCACAACATCAAAAGGCCAATTCATAATGCCTCCGATATTATATACATTTGTATAACCTAACGCTCTTAATCTTTTACAAGCAGTGTTAGAACGTTGCCCACTACGACAATATACGTAAATATCTTGTTGTTTGGATAGTTTTAATGCAGCTTTTTTTTCTACTTCTCCTAATGGCAACAATAGTGCTCCTTTAATATGACCATCTTTATACTCATCTACTTCACGTACATCAAGAAGTTGAATATCATTTCTTGTATCTAAATCATGTTTTACTTCTTCCATTGTTTTATCAAATTTACGTTTAAAGAACATAAGTCACCTCAATCTACAAAGACATAACCAAAGAACGTATATAGCATGATGGTTAATATCGGGTTTAAAGATAAAAAAGATCTTACTTGATTAATAAATGGTAAAGATATTGCATCCATTTGCATAAATACTAAAATAATTGCACAAACAAGAGCAAATACTTTACGATAAACGCTGCCACCTTTTTTATTTGCTTTATTCAAAGTGACACCGAAAACAAACAATGAAATAGCACTGACGCATAGTAATAAATTAGGGACAAAAGCACCCTTCACATATGTATTGATAACATACACAATAAGGGTGGATACTAACATAACTAGCACACTACGTGCTAATCGTTTAGAATCATTCATGCCTTATGCTTCCTCAATGATAACGCTTTTCATGACATCGCCATTATGCATGTTACGAACTGCTCCCATGTTATCCACTACTTTACCAAATACTGTATGTACACCATCTAAATGAGGTTGAGGATCATGACAAATAAAGAATTGACAACATCCTGTATCTTTTCCACGATGTGCCATTGATAAACTTCCTTCTTCATGTTTATGAGGGTTGTTAGCTGTTTCGCAAGGGATTGTATAGCCTAAATCTCCACTTCCGTTTCCATTTGGACAACCACCTTGTGATACAAAGTGTGGAATTACACGATGAAATGTCTTTCCATCGTAATATCCTTCTTTAATCAATTTAACAAAGTTTTCTACTGTTTTTGGTGCTTCATCAGGGTATAATTCAAATGGCAATTCTGCCCCGTTCTCCATTGTTATTTTTCCATGTAGTATCATATATATACCAACCTTTCCTTATTTATAATTCTTTACTAATATACACTAAAAATTCTAAAATTACAACATCCTACGCAATGAGTACCATATTACAACTATTCACAAAACGCATTCTTCTCCCCTTAAATATTTCATTTCCTAAAACCCCATCAAAACTAAAGTTATCAAATAAATTCGTTCTTCCGCTCATCGTATTTGATAATTTTATTTCTGCTTTATCAAGATAAAGCACACAATTATCTACAATCTTTAACTTCATCTTTTCTAATCCATGTACACCAAAGCCAAATGCGTTTCCTTCTTGTATAATTGCATACTTCTGTTTACGAATCATATTCTCCCCTATCCAACTAACTTTAGAACCACTATCAAAGCCAAATAAAGAAATACTTCCATCTGCTAGTTTCGTTAGAAAGCAAGGAAAACCACCTGCTATCATATTAGGATTAGTAAAACGAAAACGATTCTTTAATACAATAAATTGATGATTGATATCATCTAATTCAAAATCTAATTGACTTAATATATCCCATCCTAAAATACCATCAAAATTAAATAAATCTATATTTCCAAAACGCATACTAAAGTCTTTTTCACCTAAGGCGATCATTGGTACATTATAGTAGGCAATTGCTCCTAACACTACTTTATTAATGCATAGTCCTTGTAGTTGCTTTTGTGTACCACCAATACTTCCAATGCACACCTTGTGATCTGTTTTACGAATGTTTAACTCTTTTACCTTGGTACTCTTAATCCCACTAATTTGTGCTCCAGTATCAACTATAAATGTACACTTTTTATCATTTATCATGACAGGTATCGTTAACAAACCAAAGATATTTCGTTTTAAAGGAAGACTAAAGTGTGTTTGATATTGTACTTTTTCATATGCATACTCACGTCCCATTATCTGTTGTGATACACTCGATAAGGCATTTACAAAAGATGCTTGTTTAACAAGTGCTTCTTGTTCCTTATATTCTTGTTGCATAATATTTGTTATTGTATGAGAATGTACTTTACAAGTATGTCCTATCATATTTATATCACCTCGTTTAGTATTATATCATATCCTATGCGAACTCTATATGTTTATACCTTAACTTTTCATGAAAATATTGGTATAATACACGTATAAATACAGGAGGAGTTCAGATGAAATTAAATAAAGAAAAATTAGTGATGATGAGCGTACAAGGAAAAGTTGATCATCCAGGTATGGCCGCTAGTGCATATCGTGTTGGTTATGATGGTATGGGAAGAATTGCAATGTCAGTAGGAGGGATTACTTATAATTATAAAATCGGAGATTCTTGTATGGGGATTGCTGGTGATCATGTAGAACCAGGGGTTAGCTTAAAGAACCCAGTGGATAAAGAAAACAATGCTTTACAAGCTTTTGCCTGTATTGGAAATAAAGCCAAGATTATAAGTGGGGATGCCAAAGGACATGTCGGTTATGTGAGTGGAAAGCACGGTGGAATTGATCATGTCATGGTATATTTTGAAAAAGATACCTTAGATCTAATGACAAGTGATGACAAAGTAATGATTAAAGCATTCGGTCAAGGACTAAAATTAATAGAACACGAAGATATTCATGTTATGAATATTGATCCAGACTTATTTGAAAAGCTTGGTATTAAAGAAACAAATGAAGGACTAGAAATACCAGTTGTTTGCCAAATCCCTGCCTATCTTATGGGAAGTGGATTAGGAAGCGCTACTACCATGCTTGGTGATTATGACATCATGACACAAGACAAAGAAGCAAACAAAGAGTTTCATATTGATACTTTAAAATTTGGTGATCTTGTCATGATAAACGATCATGACAACCACTATGGACCACATTACTTAAAAGGTGCAATATCTGTCGGTGTTATCGTACATTCTGATTCCTTTACAAGTGGACATGGGCCAGGTGTTGCCGTTATTTTAACTAGTAAAACAAGCAACATAAAACCTATCTTTAATGAGCAAGCTAATATTGCTAACTATCTTGGTATAGAATAGATAATACATTAACAAAGAAACGAAAATAAAAGCAACAATCCATATAGAATTGTTGCTTTTTTTGATTGAAAACAAATAATTAATCTTTTTCACCTATAAATTGTAAGATATATAAGAAAATATTAATGAAATCTAAATATAAATCAAATGCTGAATAAATTGATAAACGACGTAACATCGTTTCATCACCTTCATATTTCGTATATAATGCTTTCATTTTTTGTGCATCATAAGCTGTTAATGCAGTAAAGATAAGTAATCCAATTGCAGAAAATAACATCGTATCTGTATTTGCGCCCATAAACATCATGATTAATTCCACCAAAATTAAAGAGAATAAAGAAGCAAAGATAATAGGCCCAAAACGCAATAAATTCATTTTTGTCGTAAATCCAATAAATACTAAACTACCAAAATATATTGTAGTCATCAAGAATGCTAAAGCAATCGTTGCATTCGTATATAAAAGTCCAATAGCAGAAAATGTAATACCAGTTAGCACAGAATACACAATAAACAATATTTTTGCAGTTGTTGGTTTCATTTTCTTAACACGTACACCTAATGTAATACAAACACCAAGTTGAGAAAAGATTAAAATCACAGGTATGAATGGATTATCATATAAAACATACGTAAGCTTACTTACAGATAACAAGAAAGCAACAGCACTTGTTATAAATAATCCTAGTGTCAGCCACCCAAAAGTTCGTAAAGAATGTTTTTCTAATGTTGTTGTATATTCGGGCTCTAAATAATTTTCATTATGATTCATATAAGTACCTCCGTCTTTTTTATATTATAATACATTAGCGTTTCAATGTAAATCTATTTACCTTCTAAAGAAGATAAAATACCATTTCCAATACTTGTTGCAATTTGTGTTTGAATACTTGAAGATGATAATGCTTCTGTATCACCGCGATGTGATAAGAATCCAAGTTCAATTAACACACTTGGCATTTTATTGAAACGAAGAAGGGATAAAGGAGAGATTGCTTCATCTTTTAATCCTCTATTTTCTGTATATGTTAGCTTACTTAATTCATCATTTATTGCGCTCGCAAGTTTTATGTTATCATCATTTGTATAACGCAACCAAACTTCATTTCCTTTTACTTGATCTTGGTCATCCTCTGAATAATTTGTATGAATCGATACAAAACAGTTTGCGTTCGCATTATTTGCGATATTTGAGCGCGCTATTAAATCTTCGGCATTATTCTCTGACCATGAAACACTATCACTAGTGCGTGTGTAAACTACATTGATATTATGCTTTTCTAAATAAGCACCAATTTTTAAAGAGACATCTAATGCAATGTTCTTTTCTATGATTTCTGAATTTGTTCGACTTTCGCTACCACCATCATAACCACCATGACCTGCATCAATCACAACGGTTTTTTTATTAATTACTTCTTTCTTTTCTTCCACTTTTACACTTATGTCATCACTTTTTGCTTGTCCATAAGAATCTTGGATGCTAGGAATAAAGACAAAACAGAAGATTATTAAGCTACACAATATTAAATGTTTTTGGACAAAATTACGTTTCATATACTCACCTCTTTTATTCATAATCCTTTATTAATTCTTGTATTGTTTCATATGAATCACTTTCTTTATCTAATAAAGAGCGATATCGTTTTATTATTCTCATTGCTTTTTTTTCATCATCATCTATGTATGATAGTGCATAATGTAATACAACTTCAGTTACATCGTTACTACTTTTTAAAAGAGCAAGAAATAACTGTTCTCCTTTTTTTGACTTCATAGCAATATATGCTTGTGCCATTTCAAATTGCAAACTAAGTTTAAACATATCACTTGTTTTTGTGAATGTATGCAAGAACTTTTCAACAAAAGAAATAATTTCTTTATAATACTTCACTTCGTTTCTTGCTTTTTTCATTGCTTCATCTAATAGAAAAATTGTTGCACTTAACATATCTACACCATCATTGATTTGGTATACAAGTCCTTCTAAGCTAGTTAACTGAAAATTTTTAGCAAGCTTAAATAGATACGTGTATTGTTGAAGCATAGCATCTACCATATCACACTGATGTTTTTCTATTATATCATAGATTGTTGAAGAAATTAAGCCATAATGAATAAATGGAAATGATTCTCTTTGGGCTATTTCTAATACGACTTCATCAATGAATGATTTTGGCACACTACTTTGATCATCATGAATAGGATCATTGTGAAAAATATTATCTGCTACTTCTAAATCGTTATAGGTAAGTGTTAGACGTTCAACGATCATATCATATGATAAAGAACATCCTAATTGCTTAAGATGTTCATTTATATCTTCTTTGCTCATGGTAGCCAATTGTTTCATCATTTGTTCATAGGAAATCTTTATCATCATTACTCTCCAGTATTTGTAATACAAGTGCACGCAAGCTTGTTATAAAGCGTGCATCGTCTTCACTTGTTCGCTTTTTCATAGGAGACCCATATTTTTTATGTTTACGCGCAATTGATCCTTGATGTCTGCTTAACAAGAGTGCGTCAATATTGTCATCGCTATAGCGTAACCCATTTTGCGAAATAGGATATGCTTGGCGACTTAATACAAGTGTTGCCAATCCATAATCCTGCGTTACTACAATATCATTTTTATTTACTTTTTGCAAGAGCACAAAATCTGCACGATCTTTACCTTTATCACAGATAATTGTTTCTACTCCTTCATATGCAAAAACATGGGAACTATCCGCAACGATAACTACTGGTATATTATAGAACTCTCCAATATCTATACTTTCTTCTACAACTGGACAACCATCAGCGTCAATTAGTATTTTAAACATGCTCTACCAAATGTGCTTCATAACCATTTTCACTCAATTTAGTTAAAACACTTTCTATATGTGCTTTATCATTTGTTTCTATTACAACACCAACGCGACATTGATTAAATAAAATACCATTTTGGATACGATTATGATTTACGGATAGAATATTTGCTCCTGTACAAGAAATGATTTCTAACATTCTTGATAAATTCCCTGGTTTATCTGTCACATTCATATTAATCACAGCTTTTCTTCCAGTTTTTACTAGTCCTAAATCGATTATCTTTGATAATAGATTCACATCGATATTTCCACCAGATAAGACTGCTACACATTTATGGTTTATCAGGTCCACTTTATGGAACATGGCTGCTGCAATGGCTACAGCTCCTGCTCCTTCAGCAACCATTTTCATTTTTTCTAGTAACATCAAAATAGCAGCCGCAATTTCTTCTTCACTTACACATACTACTTCATCTACGTATTTTGAACACATATCAAACGTAAGAGTACCAGGTGATTTTACTGCTATTCCATCTGCAATTGTTGCGACATTTTCTAATTTAATAATTTTTTGTTGTTCAAGAGAGCGTTGCATACTAGGCGCATTGGCTGCCTGTACGCCAATGACACGACAACTAGGTTTTAATGTTTTTATAGCAAGTGCTATACCACTACATAAGCCACCTCCCCCAATTGGTACCAATACTGTATCCACATCAGGCATTTTTTCAATGATTTCTTGTCCAATCGTTCCTTGTCCAGCCATCACTTCTTCATCATTAAAAGGTTCTATAAAAATAGCTTGTGTAATACTTTGCAAGTTCTTAGCGTATTCATATGCATCATTAAAAGTATCTCCTTGTAACTCTACGTTCACACCATAAGCACGTGTTGCCTCTATTTTAGATAAAGGAGCCGTCTTTGGCATTACAATCGTACCTTCAATCCCCATTTTCATACAAGCATAAGCAACACCTTGTGCATGATTACCAGCACTCGCACCAATGACACCCTTGCTTTTTTCCTCTTCACTTAAAGATGCTAATTTATAATAAGCACCACGAAGTTTAAAAGCTCCTGTACGTTGTAAGTTTTCAGCCTTTATCCACAAATTAGGATGTATCTTATCCGCATGAACAATTGGTGTTTTTGAAATAACGTCTTGTAATACTCTTGCTGCATCTTCAATCATTGTATAATCCATAATAGCCTCCCTATATATATCTCTTTTTATTTTACAACCATTTAACATATTTGAAAAGCTATTTTTCTACTATTTGGATACATATCTTATAATTTGTATACAAATTATAAACAAGTATTGTTGAGTTGTAGAATATACAAAAAAACCTCATAGATTGCTCTATAAGGTAATATACTTAATCTTTTTCAATAAAGTCTAAAAGTTCCATCGCTGCTTTATTAATACCATCACGGTTTTCTTTATCTAATCCTAAATGTGTATAGATTTCTCCAATTACAACATTTGTTTCTTTTAAAGATTTAAACATTTGATAAATTAATGGTTCACAAATATCTTGTTGTTGCATTGGTCCAAAAGGATTCGCAAAGTATGTTGTTGAGATACCAACTTCTTGTGTAGTACCTTTTGCCATACGTTTTCCTTCTTTACAAGTATCTATTGCTTCATCAATTGTGTCAAATACATGTAATCCTAATTTGTCATCATAATTATTAGCATAAGCGAATAAATCAATACGATGATTCGTAGCTACTACTTCGTAAGGAGCCGCTGGTGTAATAACACGTGCATTGGTACTAGATTCTGGATTCATAAAGATTGAACGGTCCATATCACGATAAGGAGTACCTGGATCTAAATCATCTAAACGAATGAAGGCTCCAATTTCACTACCTTGTCCATAAGGAATACCATCTTCAAGATGAATGGTTCCCATATCATCAAATACCACTTCAATATCTTTAATAACATCTTTTCCAGCAACTTTTAAAGCTTCAATAGATTCTGATTTACCAGCACCAGAGTCACCCATTAACATAATTCCTTTGCGTTTACCACTCTTTAACGTAATATTTACAAAGGCTCCATGAATTGGTAACCAACCTTTTTGCATTTTTCTAACGTTATGAAGTGTTAATGACATTTTCTTTAAGTATCCAAAGTATTCAATACGTTCATTGTAACTAACGCATCCAACCCAAACATCATCTTTAGCGTCATAATGGAACGTTGTTGCATCTTCTCCATCTTCATTTCCAAATAAACAAATCAAATCCGGTTTTTTACGACATTCATCAACATTTGCTAATTCAAATAAGTTTGCTAAAGAAACTGCAGATGAAATAAAATCACGATGAAAATAAATGAATGCTAATAAAGTTCCAATTTTACAAGGATAGCAGAACCATTCATCTGGTGTTCCGCTAAATTTATCAATTGGATTTGCTTCCGTTTCTTCAAACATACCAACACGTTTATTAGATTTAGGATGTAGAATCATTGGTGTTCTTAACATCACAGATTCAATGAATTCAATGTTTTTAAGTTTTTCATATTTTGCAGATAATTTAAATGATTTATTTTTGCGAACCGCAATACTCGCATTTGTTCCTGCTTGTAACTGACGATATACACGATTCTTTCTACCCATGATCTGTTCTTCAATATTACGATATAGAGAAAGTATTAACGTGTTAAAGTTTGAGTCTGCTACAACAAAACTTAAAACTTGCATTCCACTTCCTTGTCCTGTAGACATGACAGAAAAACGTTGGTGTTTTTTCCAAAAGTTATACATTTCTTCAACAAATTCTAACAATTTTGCTTTATCGTTTAAATATGCAGATTCTATTTCATCTACTTTAAATACACGTAACATCCGAAATAATTTTAATATTTCAAATGTTGCTTCACGTGGTGTTTTCCCATTAATTGCATAAAAATATAAATCATCATCTTCCTTTTTTAAATAATCTAAATAATTTTGTACATAATTACTAAACGTAGAAGAATTTAATAATTCATCCCCTGTATGTGCATATCCTGCACTATAGTTTAAAATTGCTAATTCGCTATTCAAATACAACGTTTCTTTCATAATATGCTCCTTCCAATATCCAAAAATGAATATAAAATAAAGGGTACGCAACCCTATCGTTGTTTATTATACTACAAAAAGAAAAAATAAGAAAGACAAATTGTAATATTTTCATAAAATGTAAAAATTTACATTTTAGTGGCTTTGTCTTTCTTTATTATTTACTTATTTTAGCTTATTTAAAACGTATTCTACTATTTCATCAACTTTAACATTTTCATTTTCACTAGCGTTACGCTCTCTAAACTCAACATTACCTTCACTTATTCCGCGTCCAATGGTAATACGATAAGGAATACCTATTAATTCCATATCTTTGAACTTCACACCAACGCGTTCATTACGATCATCTAGTATGACATCAATTCCTTTGCTTTTTAAGGTTTCATATAGCTCGTTTGCCACTCGTACTTGTTCTTCATCTTTAAGTGATACAATCACAAGTGCCACTTGATAAGGTGCAACTTCCATAGGCCATACAATCCCCGCTTCATCGTTGTGTTGCTCAACAATACTTGCCATACAACGTTCTAAGCCAAACCCATAACATCCCATCTGTACGAGATGTAATGTATTGTTCGCATCTAAATATTCTAATCCTAAACTCTCTGCATATTTTGTACCAAGTTTAAAGGTATTTCCTACTTCAATCCCTTTCGCAAAGGATAATGGTTTTCCACACTTTGGACAGATATCTCCATCATGCACTTGGGCTAAGTCTTCAATAGCTTCTACTTTAAAATCTTTTAAGTTTACATTAATTACATGATAATCAGTCTTATTTGCTCCTACGATAAAATTTTTCATATGCGTAATTTCACGATCCATATAGATTGGACAATCTAAGCCGATAGGTCCTGCAAACCCAACTTTGGCATGGCTTACACGTTCTACTTCTTCAAAACTAGCAAGTTCCATCTCATTGGCTTTTAATAGTTTTAAAGCTTTGGTTTCATTTAATTCACGATTTCCTTTTAATAGGAAAGCAACGATTTTTCCATCTACATTATATAATAAAGTTTTCACAAAATCGTTCGCACTTTTATGGAAGAAGTTTGCTACATCTTCAATTGTTTTCGCATTGCGTGTCTCAACTAATTCATTGCTTAGTTCTTCATCAAGACAAGCGCTGCTTGTATCAACTACCTCAGTAATTTCTAAATTACTAGAGAAATCGCAAGCATCACAAGAAACTACAACATCTTCTCCAATAGCACTTAATGCTTGGAACTCTTCTGATAAACTTCCTCCCATAGCTCCGCTATCTGCTTGTACAATCTTATAAGTTAAGTCACAACGTTTCATAATTCTCTCATATGCATGGAACATCTTCATATAAGACGTATGCAAGCTGTTTTCATCAACATCGAAACTATACGCATCTTTCATCAAAAACTCACGTACACGGATTAAGCCATAGCGAGGACGTGTTTCATCACGAAACTTCGTTTGTATTTGATATAAATTAAATGGAAAGTCTTTATAAGAACTTCCTTTCATCATAGCAGCCATCGTAAATAACTCTTCATGTGTTGGTCCTAACACATAGTTTTTTTGATAACGATCTTTAAGCGCAAACATATTCGAACCAAACGCTGCACGTCTTCCTGATTTCTCATATATTTCCTCAGGTATTAAAGCAGGCATTAATAACTCTTGTGCACCACTCTTATCCATTTCATCACGAACGATATCTTCAATCTTCTTTAATACACGTTTTCCCATAGGCATGATCATATAAATCCCACTACTTGTTTTTTTGATCATCCCACTACGCACTAATAAATTTCCACTTGTACTATCTTCATCTTTAGCATTTTCTCTTATTGTATAAAAATAACTATTACTTAATTTCATATTTTTCTCCTCTAGTATATATCCTTACGTTCTTTTTTCATAACTTTTCGTATCATTGCATCTTTTTCCATTGGACAAGATACATGTGTAGTAACAATTTGCATTGGTGTTTTCGCAACTTCTAATATAGTCCCATCCATAGCATATAGTGTTTCTATTTCAAAGGTTGTAGACGCAATATGCGGTCCAAATACCTCTGCTTGAATATGGGATTTAAAGTTATTTCTTACTTCTAGTGTAGCAATTCCACTAGTTTCATCATAAGCTAGTACATAGGCAATAAATTCTTGTGTAACCCCTGCACCATTTACCCCATATAAATGATCACTTGCTTTGGGTAATCCTTCATAAAACCCAATCCCTGTGGGTCGATTTTCGGCTTTGGCAAGTTCTTGATAGTACCAATTCATACGTTGTTCACTTATGCTACCTTTTTCATATACTTCATCAATTAACATTCGATATGTTTTAATTAAGGTTGCTATATAATAAGCACTTTTCATTCTTCCCTCTATTTTTAAACTAGCAACACCCGCTTCTATTAAGTCTGGGATATATTTTGCTGCCATTAAGTCCTTACTTGACATCGAGAACAAATCTTTGTCATCATGTAATTGCCTAGTTCCTTCATATAAGCGATATTTCCATCGACAACTCTGTGCACATCCTCCGCGATTCGCATCACGACTTGTCATATTATTAGATAACACACAACGTCCAGAATAAGAAATACACATTCCTCCATGAATAAATACCTCTAAAGGAATATCACAATGCGCAGCACTTTCCTTAATTTCTGCTAAGGTAACTTCTCTACCTAATACAACACGATCCAACCCTTTTTCTTTCCAATAAGAAGCAGCACTTGAATTCGTTGAAGAATGTTGTGTACTAACATGTACTTCTAATTTAGGTGCGTACCGCTTAGCACACATCGCAATATAAGGAGATGCCGCAATAATCGCGGTTACTCCAATACGCTCTAGTTCTATCAAATATTCTTTTAATCCATCCAAATCTTCTTCATGCGGCAAAATATTTAGCGTCACATGGATATGTGCGCCATGAGCGGATGCAAATTTAACTCCCTCTGCAATATCCTCTATACTAAAATTACTAGCACGTGAGCGTAATGAAAACTGCTTTCCGCCTAAGTAAATAGCATCTGCTCCATATAATACAGCTATCTTTAATCTTTCCAAGTCTCCTGCTGGAGCTAATAATTCAATTTTCATTGGTCTTTTCACCTACTTTACGCTGCTTGTTTTTTTATAATAAAACCCATGACTTATATTTTCATCTTTGTATTTCTCTTTTACCATTTCATATGTTTCTCTTCCATTGCGTACATGTGCAAGTATTTCTTGATAGTACGTTAACATTTCTATAACATAGTCAATATCATGAAAGATTCCGTCTATGCGAAAATGATGAATATTTGCATTTGCTAAATCTAGCAGTTCATCAAAAGAAGATAAGGTAAATCCAGTAAATACATGTGTACCTAATTCATCTTCAATAATTGGCATATGCTCTTCTCTTGTTTCTTCACTAATATATAAATGATAGTTATTTTTTAAATCTTCCTTCTTCCCAATAAAATCTACATAATTGGTCAGTAGGTTACGTTTACTATGCATCATATTTAAGCGACCATGAATAACAACTTCACACTCTCCTTTAATTTCATTTCCAATGAAACAAAGTTCTTCTAACGTTATTTCTTTCGCTAGTGTTACCATTTTAATTCCTTCATCAAGATAATACTGTGCATCTTTAGCATTGGTTATTAAAGTATCTGGATTATAAATTAAACGCTCTACCATGCCTAGTTTTCTTGCTTCATAGTAAACGCCTTCATCTCCATAATAAATACCATCCACATCCAACTCTTTAAGTGTGCGTAAGTGTTGTCTTAATGCTGGTAGCTCTTCTTCTACAAAGAAACGATTGACAAGCACATACATGTTTATTTCTAATCGCTTGCATTCTTCTTTTATCAAGGGAAGTTCTTCTATCTTAAAGTACGCTGCACCACGAGCAGAAAAGAAATGTGTCGCAATTACAACACTACTACTTCGCGCCGCTTTCAATTTTGCTATATCACCAATTGTAAATGGTGTTGTTATAAAATCAATCATCTTTTCACCTGTTCCTTTAACGCTATCTTTTATTATAATATATTATCAAGATATTGGGTAGTAAAAACAATGGATTTGTCTTAGTACTTATTATTTTTCTGTTTTTAACAAAAAAAAGAAACAAATAAGCATCGATTGTTTCAATTTTTGTATACAAAAAAGCATCTCCTATTAGAAATGCTTTTCCTTTTTACATACGATTGAAACAAATGCACATACAAGCCCACCAATCGGAAATATAATCCAAGTAATATGCCAATCTCCACTTATAAAACTCCAAGCTATATAAATAGCAGTTGAAACAAGCATAATAGCCGCAACCGACTTTTCTAATAATTGATCTTTACTAGAAGTATGGATACTTTCTACTTGCGTTTTTTTATATTTCTCATTTTGCAATCCTCGATAAACAAAAATGCTTATTGCACAAGTTATCATGAACATAAATATTCCATTCGCAACGGACGCTACAAAATAATATTCTACAATTTGTTGCATTATGACAGCTCCAATACAAAGACTTATAGCGATTAATTCAAATACAATTTGTTGTTGTTTGAATAAGGCAATCTCTTTTTCCTTATATATGTTTTGTGGAATACGCTCATGTTTATTATTAAAATTAGTATTGCTCCTACTAGCATAAATAAGTGTAATTGCTCCTATTAATATAAATAACATAAAGATAGAGTCTAATATAACTTCTTTATTTAAAAAGGATGGTTCTAGAAAGCAATAAAACGTGACGCCTAATAAAATAACACTAATTCCAAAAGTCGTAATGGCACTCGTTCGATTATGATATGTTTCATATTCTGCTTTACTCACATCACCTTTTGATTGCATATCGCCTTGTAACATATCATCCATTGAACAAGAAAACAGATCACAAAGAAGCATTAATTTATCTAGTTCAGGATAGGCACTGCCATTTTCCCATTTACTAACTGCTTGTCTTGAGACATTTAATCTTTCTGCCAATGCTTCTTGTGACAAACCATTTTGTTTTCTTAATGCTTTAAGATTTTCTTCAAATTGCATTTCATTCACCTCCCACACATTTTACAACACGTAAATTTATTTCGCTACCAACTACTGTTTGCATATCATGGTTTTTTGTCAACTAACGGTTGCTAAAGGATATAATCAATCATTTTTACTCTTTGAATGGAATAATTGGTTCATTTTTTTTACAACACTATCTTCATTATTTGAACCAATCGGATTCGCTATCTTTTTAATTTCCGCTTTTCCATTTTTCACCACAAAACTTTTAGTTGCACTTCCCATAAGTGGTAAATCTTCATAATCATCACCAAATACAAACAAGTTTTGAAATTTATACTTTTTCATAAGTTCGTCAATTGCTTGTTTTTTTCCTGCTTCTTTACTGTATATTTCTAAACTGCTATAACCACTATGTTCTAAATCTTTACGAATTACCACATGTACTTCATCATAGACACTTTGCTTTTTAATTGTCTCATACATCATTTTAATAATCGCATCTTCATGAATTGCTTTCATAAATAACGCATCACATGAATGTGGAAATTTACTATTCACGTAATTTTTATACGGCGTTTTCCGCATGATATGATAGTATTCTTCTTCCACGCAATTTTGAAAACCATCATAATAAATATGAAGTACTTGATGAACAACCGTATGTACAAAACAATTAACATGGGCTTCTTCAAATAATGTTAACAATTGTTTTGTAGTACTTTTACTCATTACTTTTAGGTTAGAATATTCCTGTGTTTTAATATGATATAAAGCAGCACCATTCATAATTACAATTGGTAACGTCAAGGGAATATCCTGTATGATAGATAAAAAAGTACTAGGTGTACGAGATGTCGCAATACAAATGTTTGCACCTTTTTCTAATAACTGTTTTAGTTTTATTTTAGAATATGGACTAATTTCATCTTGGTCATTTAATAAAGTATGGTCTAAATCTGTAACAAATAAACCTTGTGTATCATAGCGATATGGAAAGTGAAGACAATTGATACCAAAGGCAACAAAGATTCCAATTAAAGTATCTAGTATTCTATTGAACGCGAATAGATATGGATTAATATCAGCACCATGTGACACTGTAATACTCATAAAAACAACACAAGAAATATAAGAAGCGGATGTTTTCTTTAAAATAACCGTAATGTATATGAGTGGAATAATCATAAATGATACAAGTGCGTATTGTAAAATAATAAAATCATCTGGAATAAAAGCTTTTTCGAATAACAAAATAAGCATTCCAATAAAACCTCCAATAAAGGTTCCTTCTACTCGATTTCTAGCAACTCTTTTCGTATTACTATCATCTTGTTGCATACATAAAACAGCGGCTATACAAGAATAAAAAACAATCCCGCTACTCCCTCTTAATAATGATATGAGGAAACATAAAAAAACAGCCACTGAAGATTTTATAATTCGTAATCCAATTTTAGGCATCTATATTCCCCCTTGCTTTATTTAATTATAGGCAATGTTTCTTTGAATGTAAATAGAAAAAGCTATGTTGCATTTGAACATAGCCCTCATTTCTATAAGTGTTGTACCATTTTAACTCCTTGAATAATAATTGTTGGAGTTAGCGCTAAAGCATAAATCAATAACAATTGTTCCATAGAAATTGTTGTTACTGAGAATAAAGAATGTAATTGTGGAATCATTAGGATACATGTTAAGAATACAAATCCTACTAAGAATGCTAGTATTGAATACTTATTAGAGAAGAATCCTATACGATACAAGGAACGTTTGCTACGACAGTTAAAGCCATGGAATAAACGTGCCAAACATAATGTAGAGAATGCCATTGTTGTTGCTATTGCCCAACTTTCTTTTAATCCAGTAAAATAAGCAATCATGGTAACAACTGCAATTAAGATTCCTTGGAATCCTAATTGTTTCATTGTATCAGAAGTTAAAATACCTTCTTTTGCATCTCTTGGTTTTTCTTTTAAGATGTCTTTCGTAGAATGTTCCATTCCAATTGCAATTGCTGGAAGCGAATCAGTTACAAGGTTAATAAATAATAAGTGTACTGGTAAGAAAGGAACTTTTAAACCCATTAGAGAAGATGCTAATACACATATAATTCCAGATAGATTTCCAGATAATAAATAAATAATTGAATTTTTAATATTCGCATAAATATTTCTGCCTGTTGCTACCGCTTTTACAATTGTCGCAAAATTATCATCTGTTAAGATCATACTTGCAGCATCTTTACTTACTTCGGTTCCTGTAATACCCATAGCAATTCCAATATCAGATTGTTTTAAAGCAGGGGCATCATTGACACCATCACCTGTCATCGCAACGATATTGTTCTTCTTTTGCCAAGCATTTACAATTCGAATCTTATGTTCTGGTGCCACACGCGCATAGACTGTAATATGTTCTAAGCGTTCCATTAACTCTTCTTCGCTCATCGCATTTAATTGTGTACCATCTAAACACTCATCGCCATCCTTATATATACCTAATGATTTAGCAATACTACGAGCTGTAACTTTATGATCACCTGTGATCATAACCGGTGTAATACCAGCACGTAAACAATTCTCAACAGCAACCTTACTTTCCACACGAGGAGGATCCATCAAAGAAATAAGTCCTAAGAAAATAAGATTTTCTTCATCTTCAATACCTATTTTTTGATCCATTACTTCACGATAAGCGAACCCTAATACACGCAAACCATTTTCGGCAAAGCCTTCATTCATTGCTAATATCTTTTCAACATCGCCATCTTCGATAACACGTACTCCTGAAGATGTTTGAATATGTGTAGCCTTCTTTAATATTTCATCACAAGCTCCTTTTAATAACAAGGTGTTTTTTCCATCAATTAAATGAAGCGTGGACATAAGCTTACGCTCAGAATCAAAAGGATTCTCATCAATTCTTTGATACTTTTTACGTGTCTCTAATTCATCAATATGATAAACTTCAAGTAAATCTACTAACGCTAATTCTGTTGGATCACCAATGCGTTGAGACTCTGTTGTTTGTGCATCACAACATAAAGCAAATCCTAACATCATCATGCGATCAAGTGGACTAGCCTCATTCATATTTTTGGCATCAATTAATTCATTGTTACGATATACTTGTTGTGCGCTCATTTTATTTTGTGTTAAAGTTCCTGTTTTATCACTACAAATAACAGAGACACATCCTAAGCTTTCTACTGAATTTATATTTTTTATAATGGCATTTTCTTTTGCCATTTGTGATGTTCCCATCGCAAGTACAATTGTGACAATACTCGCAAGTGCTTCAGGAATAGCAGCTACGGCTAGCGCTACAGCAAACATTAAGGCATCTAGTACAGGGTTTCCCTGCATAATATTTAAGCCAAATACTAGTGCACATATAAACAAGATAACAATACTCAACTTTTTACTAAAGTCATCTAAGGTACGCTGTAAAGGAGTCTTACGCTCCTTTGTAGTATTCATAAGGGTTGCTATCTTACCAATTTCCGTATTCATACCAATAGAAGTAATCATTGTCTTAGCACGACCATAGGTCACAAGTCCACTTGAGAAGACCATATCTTTTTGATCTCCTAAGCCACACTCTTCATTAATTGTTTCTACTTGTTTATGAACACTTTCAACTTCTCCTGTAAGTGCACTTTCATTGACTTGTAAAGAATAGTTTTCAATAATACGAGCATCTGCACCAACGACATCACCTGCTTCTAGTAGCATGATATCTCCCACCATTAATTCATTACTCGATACTTCCATCGTTTCCCCATCACGAATAACACGCGTATGAGGTGTTGATAATTGTTTTAAAGAATCCAATGATTTTTGGGCTTTTATAGTTTGTATCGTCCCTAAAATTGCATTCATCGAAATTACTGCAAGTATTACGATTGTACTTTCTGTTTCTCCACTAATCATAGAAATAATAGCCGCAACAATTAAAATAATTACCAATAAATCCTTAAACTGTGTTAAGAACACCATAAAAGGATGCATTGGTTTTGTTTCTTCTAATTCATTACTTCCATATTTTTCTCTTCTTAATACGACTTCTTCTTTTGTTAAACCTGCTTCATTAGTGTTTAACTCTTCAAATATTTCTTTCACTTCTTTTTGATAAAATGCTTTCATACTCTACCTCACTTTATATTTTATGTTTCGTCTTATCTATAGTCTTTACCATTTTTACAAAATAAAAACGAGACTATATAAAAAGCGTAATACTTTTCATAAGTCTCGTCATTCTAAGAATTAGGCCAGAATTTTCATTCGGGGTTGTTGACCAAATCCACACATAATTGTGCTGACTACTCCCTTATTGACTCAATTCTAACAGAAATCTATATCTTTGTAAATGATTTAATGAGTTTGGTTACCTATTTATTGTTTCTTTTTTTAAAATAAAATGTCATCCCAACAACAACAATAGCACTTCCCATCACAACTAAAATAACTTCCACTTGTGTATTATCACCAGTATCTATGCTAGTCGTTTGCTTGTCGTTGCTTTCTTTGATAAATGTCGCATGTATTACTTTATTTTCAGTTACTTTGTTATCTTTTCGTGTTTCACTCTTTACACCATCAGACCAACCATTAAAACAATAGCCTTTATTTGCAACAGCTCGTACTTCACTTCCATCTTTACCTTGGACAATTTCTTGTTTGCTATTTCCTTCAATATATCCACCCGTGTCAGCAATATATTGTAAGCTTATCGACTTTACACTAGGTGTGCTCACATTCTGTAAGCGAACACGTTGAATACTTGATTGAATTGCATTATCGCCTTTTTGAACAAATTGTGTAATCGCTTCTTCACAAGTTGAATATTCAGCTACTTTTGTAGCCTGCACAAATTCAGGGTAATCTTTAGAAGTTGCTAAATAGTTGCTTATAGCTGTCACATACTGCGCATTTTCATCAAAAGCTACACTACTATTATCTGCTTTCATTAGCTTTATTTCTTTAATCCGACTTCCCATTGCCTCAGAGAGATCATATGTAACATATAACCCACCGACTTGTAAATAACTACCACTATTATTAGGATAATCATTTCCATTAGGATCTTTTTCATAAGCAATCTTGCTTAGTCTTCCTATCTCAATAGATCGCTCTAATACAGTTTTAATATCAGAACCTTTCATAGTTCTTGTCTCGATGTAATTCCCAAAAGGCGAAATATCTATGATATTACCTTTTGTAATCACTCCTGCATTCAAACCAGCTCGTATTCCTCCTGCATTTTCAAAAGATATATCAGCTTTTGAAACATCAAGATAAGCATCACTTAGCAATCGTCCTATTGGTTGTTCATCAATTCTCACAGAAGGCCAATCCCATAACAATGTCGTACTACTATCCCCTATCTTTTTGTTTTTTTCAGTCGCTTGTTCATTTTTAATCGTATTTATTAAGGCAGCAACTTTTTGTGCTTCTGTATCCATAACTATTGCACTTGCTTGTACTGGTGTTACAAGCGTCTCATTTGCTTCTACACTATCAGTTGAACTTGAATACTTTAAATTTAATACCCCAATATTATTGAAATAATAACCTGTTTCTACAATACTTACATCTTTATTGTTCTGGTTTTTAAGTGTTTTATTAAATATTTGATGTTCATGCCCACCAACAATAACATCAATCCCTTTTGTGTTTTTTGCAAATGTCTCTAGCTCTAATCCATGAGTAAGGGCAATCACTACGTTACATTTAGCTTTTTCTAGTTCTGCTACCATATCATTTGCATACTTGATTTCATCTTTAAAATCTAATCCTGCAACATTATATGGTGCTACATCACTTTTAATACGTGGGTCACTTACTCCAAATACACCAACTTTAATTCCATTAACATCTTTTATAATGCTATTGTTATTTCCAAAAAATGCAACATTGTTCTTTTCAACATTACCTGCTAATAATTTAAAATTTGGATTGTTGTTTTTCACTATACTTTCAAGTGCCAATAATTGTTGTTGACCATAATTCCAATCATGATTTCCTGGTGTTAATGCATCATAGCCAACGGCACCCATAATTCTTGCAATACTATTTCCTTTATCAACTGTTGCAAAAGATAATCCATGAAAGCTATCTCCAGCATCAAGGATAAAATCCGCTTTTTTTCCACCATACTTCGTATCTGTACTATTTGCTACTGCTTTGACTTTATCAAAGCCTGCTATGGTTGCTTTACTCCCAATATTTGAAGACTTGTCTTGCCCTTCATAGACACGTCCATGTGTATCATTGGTATGAACAATCTTAATAGGTGTTTTATC
This sequence comes from Longicatena sp., assembly GCA_036639635.1. Taxonomy (GTDB): domain Bacteria; phylum Bacillota_I; class Bacilli_A; order Erysipelotrichales; family Erysipelotrichaceae; genus JAVWIF01. The sequence continues at coordinate 17,729 of JAVWIF010000006.1, read as the reverse complement.
TTCTGCTTTAACATATTGTATATTAGTAGAAAAAACAAATAAAGATATACTTAATAACAATAATAATTTCTTTAAATTTTTCATTTTCCTTATCTCCCTTTATTCTCATTCATTATACGCCCAATTCAATATTATTTCATTCCTTTAACATACTTTCCAATGTTTTAGCAATGCCATTAGCTATTTTATTTGCTAGCTTTTCTTGGTTACTCGTGTTTGTTAAATAGCTACGATCAATTTCACTAGATATAAATCCTGTTTCAACTAGAATAGCAGGTAACTTATTTTCATTTAATACTTTAATCGTCGAAACATCTTGATCGATCATTCCCCTGTTTTGAGAGTATTGTAAGGTATTCATTTCATCTAGGACATTTTTTGATAATTGGTATACTGTTTCATTTTTTATTTTCCCCCATATTTCATAACCGTAACTTCCTTCATCATATTCATCTGCATTTGTATGAATAGACACAAAGAGTTTGGCATTGCTATTATTTGCTATTTTTAAACGTTCTTCTAAGTCTTGCGCTTCTTCACTCGTCCAAGAAACCTCATCACTATCACGCGTATATTTCACACTATATCCTTTTTGTTCTAGTACTTTTCCTATTTTTTTAGTTATCTCTAAATTTAACGTACTTTCATCTATATCATCATATTGCGCTCCGCTATCATATCCACCATGACCTGCATCTAATACCACATCATATTTTTTCTGAGAAAACATGTTTACATCATTTAAAAATGAAAAATTATTATTCTTATATATACAAAGAAGTACAAGCAATAAAATTGCAAGTAGTTCTATACTTACAAGTCTATTCATTTTTTTTGATCTAGCTCTTTGCTTTTTCATATGATTACCTATTCCTCATGATTTTTATATTATAACAAAAGCTCATCGTCTATTACATATTTATTAACAAAAGGTATGAATTTCACAAATAAAAAGAACTGCTTTCACAGTTCTTTTTGTATGATTATTATGCTTCTTCTTTAGAAATAGCAACCAATCTCTTGTGACGTTTGATAGCATCTTTCTTTGTTTTATCGAACATAGCGTATGCAGTTTCACCTTTAATCTTAGGTAATTGACTGAAACGTGTTTCTGTCATCATAAAGTCTAACATCTTTTCGAAGTCAGGTTCTTTAGAATCAATTTTTAATGGTTGTTCATTTCTTGGATCAAAACGATACAAGTCAACATATCCACATTCAACAGCTTTCGCTTGTGTTCTTTGGTGATTAGCTAATCCACCTTTAATTCCGTGCTCAGCACATGGTGAGTAAGCTAAGATTAAAGAAGGTCCATCATAGCTTTCAGCTTCTTTGATTGCTTTTAAAGTTTGTGCTTTATTAGCTCCCATTGAAATCTGAGCAACATATACATGTCCATAAGCCATTGCAATTTGTCCTAAATCCTTTTTAGCAGTAGTTTTACCACCAGCAGCGAATTTAGCAATTGATGCAGCCTGGCTTGATTTAGAAGATTGTCCACCAGTGTTAGAGTAAACTTCTGTATCTAATACTAATACATTAACATTTAAGTTATTAGCAAGTACATGGTCTAATCCACCGTATCCGATGTCATAAGCCCATCCGTCTCCACCAATAATCCAAACAGATTTACTAACTAAGTCAACGTCTGCTAATTCTTTTACCATTTCGATATCAGATTTTACAGCTAATTCTTTAATAGTTGGTGCTACTTCTCTTTCAGCTTCACGAGTTCCGTAAACTTCAAGATATTTAGTGAATGCTTCTTTAAGAGCTGGTTCAACATTATCCATGTTATCTTCCATTGTCTTTAAGATTCTAGCTTCTTTATAGTTCTGAGCCAATGCCATACCATAACCGAATTCAGCATTATCTTCAAATAATGAGTTTGCCCAAGCAACACCTTCACCATTTACATCGTTTACAAATGGAGTTGATGGAGTTGAAGAACAGTAAATCATAGAACATCCTGTAGCATTTGCTACTAACATGTCTTTACCAAATAATTGAGATACTAATTTATAGTAAGGAGTTTCTCCACAACCTGGACAAGCACCAGATACTTCAAAGTAAGGCATTAAGAATTGAGAACCTTTCACTGTATCTGTTGGGAAGAAGTCTGTTTTGTATTCTGTTTGTTTGAATAAGTAATCAGCCAATACTTCTTGGTCAAGTTTTTCATTAATATCAACCATTTCAAGAGCTTTGTTACCAGCTTTACCAGGACACTCAACCGCACAAAGTCCACAACCTACACAGTTTGCAGGTGAAACTTGAATACGGTAAGACATGTTTTCAACACCTTTTCCCATTGCAGGAATTGTTTTGAAATCCATTGGTGCAGCTTTTACTTCTTCATCACTTAATAAGAATGGACGAATTGTAGCATGAGGACAAACGAAGCTACAGATACCACATTGGATACAGTTTTCTGCATGCCAAGTTGGTACTTGAACAGCGATTGTACGTTTTTCATTAAATGCAACATTGTTACGGATAGAACCATCTAACAAGAAGTCTCCAGTAAATGCAGATACAGGCATATCGTATCCTTCTAATCCATTAATAACTGCTACATGTTTGTCAAAGTATTCATCACCAGTTAATTTACGACTTGCATCGTAAGTTAAATCAGCCCAAGTAGGATCTACACTAATTTCTTCGATTCCAGCTTTACCAGCATCAATAGCTTTATAGTTCAACTGAACAACAGCATCACCTTTTTTGCTATATGATTTTTTCGCAGCGCCCTTCATAAGTTCAACTGCTTGCGCATATGGCATAATTTGTTCGTTTAATGCAAAGAATGCAGATTGAAGGATTGTATTTGTTCTACGTCCCATTCCAATTTCTTGACCAATCTTAGTTGCATTAATAATAAAGAATTTTGCATGTTTTTTAGCCAATTGTGATTTCATACGGTTTGGCATATGTTGAATGATTTCTTCTTTAGAGAATGTTGTATTCAATAAGAATGAACCACCTTCTTTAATATTTCTTACCATGTCATATTTGAACATGTAAGCATCTAATGAACAAGAAATAAAGTCTGCGTTATCAATATAATAAGTAGAACGAATTGGAGAGTTACCAAAACGTAAATGAGAACGAGTTACTCCACCTGCTTTTTTAGAGTCATAAGCAAAGTATGCTTGTGCATATTGATCAGTGTTATCACCAATAATTTTAATTGTTGATTTATTAGCAGAAACTGTACCATCAGAACCTAATCCCCAGAATAAACAAGATGTGTAATCTGCAGGAACTGTAAATGTTTTGTCAGCATCTAAGCTTAAATGTGTAACATCATCTTCAATACCAATTGTAAATCCATGTAACATTTTGTCTTTCTTTAATTCATCAAATACTGATTTAATGTGGTATGGTTGTGTATCTTTTGAACCCATTCCATAACGTCCACCAATAATTTCGATGTCTTCATCTTTTAAAGCAGCAAGGATATCTAAGTATAAAGGTTCTCCCATAGCTCCTGTTTCTTTAGTACGATCTAAGACAGCAATTTTCTTAACACTCTTAGGTAATACAGCTGTTAAATATTTAACTGAGAAAGGACGGTATAAGTGAACTTTAATCATACCTACTTTTTCACCAGCAGCGTTTAATGCATCAATTGTTTCTTCAGCAGCTTCACTTACAGAACCCATTGCTACAATAATACGATCTGCATTTGCATCTCCATAGTATGTAAATGGTGCATATTTACGTCCTGTAATTTCACTAATTTTATCCATATAATCTGCAACAATTTCAGGAATTGCATCGTAATGTGTATTACGTGCTTCCATTCCTTGGAAGAAAATGTCATCATTTTCAGCACCACCACGTGTTACTGGGTTTGTATGTGGGTTAAGTGCAGCTTTACGGAATTTTGCTAATGCTTCTTTATCAACTAAGTCTTTGAATACTTCTGTATCCATAACTTCGATTTTTTGAATTTCATGAGACGTACGGAAACCATCAAAGAAATGCATAAATGGTACAGAACCTTTAATTGCAGCTAAATGTGCAACTCCAGCTAAGTCCATAGCTTCTTGTACAGAGTTTGATGCTAACATACAAACACCTGTTTGACGACAAGCGTAAACATCTTCGTGATCACCAAAGATATTAAGTGCTCTAGATGCTAATGCACGAGCAGCAACATGAATAACTCCTGGTAAACATTCTCCAACCATTTTATAGATATTAGGAATCATTAATAATAATCCCTGTGAAGCTGTAAACGTTGTAGCTAAAGTTCCAGCTTGTAAAGCCCCATGTACTGCACCAGCTGCTCCACCTTCAGATTGAAGTTCAGCAACTTTTACAACACTTTCGAAGATATTTTTGCGACCTTGCGTTGCCCATTGATCCACTACTTCAGCCATAGGTGAAGAAGGTGTAATTGGGTAAATCGCAGATAGTTCAGTAAATGCATAGGCACAATGTGCTGCAGCAGTGTTACCGTCCATTGACATAAATTTTTTAGTCATTTGTTTTCCTCCTTGAGTAACTATATACCATATTATTATAAAACTAATTATTTTATTTTACTAGTGAATTTCAAGCTTTTTTAAAGAAAAGCCCGATAAATCTTGATATTCTCCTGGTTTTGAAAATATTCAAAGATTATTTACAAAATTTGAAACAAAATGATTTCCAAATGAAACAAAAAGGCTAATTTTCATAGCCTTTTTATCATTATTCAATTACTATTTTAATCTTATGATTAGGAATAGATGCACTAGTATTCGTTGTTCCTTGTTTTTTTGTATTGATTATTTCTACTTTATTTTCTTCCTCATCGTTTACACTCACCCTTCCAACATCACTTTCTTTAGCTCCATTTATTTTAAAGCTCACAAGATAATCAGTTGGCTCTTCCTCTATCAAATAATCTCCAAAACTTAAATCCTGTAAAACATGCGTATAGCCATTATCTGGATTCAAGGATACATATTGATCAAAGTTATCGCTTGTTACATGCATCGTAAAGCTTTCTCCATTTTTTGGAATTACGCTAGTATTTGTCGACGTATGAATACGTTTTGTTAAAACAATACTACCAACACTTGTTTGTGATAACTTATTAACAATACCAATCACATTCGTCATACCAGCACTTGTCGTAAATATTGCCTCTTCTAACAGTTCTTCGGAATTCACAAAATACTGTACTTGATAAGGCGATCCCACTTCTTTTATCTGATAAATACCACTTGGATAATTAATAAGTCTTTGATACCAATCATTTTCTGGTGTTAATTCATACCTATCTCTACCATTATCTCCAATAATATCAAATTTATATATTGCACGTGTAGCAGGTGGTGTATAGTTTCCATCAGCATCTAGCATATATTTAAATACTTCGATGGTATTTAAGTTTTCTTTTAATTCGTTAAATATTTCAACTTTATTATTTACACCATCCGCCATGGTTACATTCGCATGATTCTCTATTGGCCCTCCATTTACGCGATATGTTGGTAAATAGTTATCTTGCACAATCTCACGTACACTATACGTACCTGCTTGCAAGTCTCTACATATCGCATGAAAACCATTTCCATCATCTAAAATGATTCTTCGTTTTATCGTATCGTTTTTAATTTCAACAATAAACGTATCTCCATCCGCTGGTAACATCACACTACCATCACTGTTTTTAATAAACTTTTTAAGTTCCAAAGTACCAGCTCGTTGAGGCTTATGATTAATAATTGTTACTTGATTTGCATTATCTGTTACTTCTACAATACCACGATTTACTTCACTTCCCCCATTGATCATAAACGTTGTATATAAATTGCTGTTAAGCTCATCAATCACATATTGTCCATTCGTTAAATTCTCAATTTGTTGCGTCCATTGATTGCTTTCTTTTAATATATAGACTTCATTGAAGGTAGGACTTGATACACGTATTTGAATTTCAAAGCCTGCAAGAGGACGCACTAGTTCTCCTGTTTCATCACGCATATATTTTTCAATTCGGATACTTCCCTTACTACTAACTTTACTATTTATAATCTGTAGCGTATTGCTATTATTACGCACTTCAACAACAGCTCTATCACGCTCGCTTCCCCCATTAATAATATAGCTGACACTAGATGCTGTTGTTGTTTCATTCACCACATAATCACCATTTGCTAGATCTGAAATAGTTAGCATCCAATTATTATTTCGATCTAAGGTATACAATTGATTGAATTCGGGTTTACTCACTAAGAACACATAAGATTCATTACCCGTTGGTCGTATGAGTTGCCCTTTTACACGTAAATACTTTGCCATTGTAATCGACCCTGTATCTTTGGATTTTGTTTTATTGATAACTTGTACACTATTTGCATTATTCTCTACTTGTACAATGGCGTAATCAACGCGTGATCCAGAATTTACAATATAACTAGTATCATCATGATCAATTTCATCAACAACATATGTGCCTTGTTCAAGTTGGGTTAAGCTTGTCGTATATTGATTTTCTTTTGATAGTGTTACCACTTTATTAAACCTTGGTTTCGAAATATGAATGCGATAGCTTCCTTTTTTAGGTGGTTCAAAACTTCCATTTAATGTTTCTATCACTTTTGTAAGTTTTATACTTCCCCCAATTTCTTCACAAGGGTTAATAATATTAACCGTATTAGAATTATTTAGGACATGTACACAACCTGTATTTGTTGGTGTCGCATTATTTACTACGTATGCTACACCCTTGCTTCCACTTTCTTCGATTACTTCATACCAACCATCAGCTAAATTACGAATACTTGCATAAAAATGATTGGCATAATTTAATAAAACGTTGCTAGTGGTTGTATCCGATACAATTTTAATGGCATAGCTTTCGCTTGGAGAAGGATAGCGATAACAGCCTTCCGCATCTTTAATAAGTTTACAAAGTTCAATGTTTCCTTTTCTAATTGTTTGTTCCTCATTGATAATTTTAACCTTATTTTCTTCCCTACAAATTTGAATTTTTCCTTCTCTTGTTTCACTTTCCCCATTTACTACATAACAAACATTTTCTTCTTTTATTTCACGAATCTCATACCACCCATAAGGCAATTCACAAAGTGTTTCTTCCCAATGATTTTGAGCATCTAAACGAATTGTTTCTTGTATATCTTCACTTGTTACTTCTATTAAATATACTTCTTCTTTATAAGGTTTACGCTCACAACCACATTCACAATTACGAATATACTTCGTAATTGTTAACGCTCCTTTTTCAATAGCAAATACATTGACACTACATACTTCTTGACAGCCTTCTTTTAGCATTAGACATACTTTGCTTTCCTTTTGATCATCAACTAAATAGTACAACTCACTAAAACAAGGATCATTTTTTTGTTCTATGGTGTACATCACATTTATTTCTAGCTCTACTTCTTGTTTCCAACAATTACTAGCATTTAAGACTAATGTTTTCTGATAATCACAAGCTGTAATGTTCATATAGAATATCATATCTTCACATGGTACACATAACTCTTTTTGATCACTTTGTACACAAGCCTCTAAACAAAGTGTACCAAGAATTGGTAAGGTATTGATAATGGTAACATGCACATCTTCTTCATGTACTTCAAAGGTTCCATTTGTTCGTGCTTGTTTGTCATCTATTTGATAACAAACACCAGAGCCACCATTTATCTCATTGATTTCATACATCCCTGCACATTGATTTTCTAATGTTTGTGTCCAGTTATTTGCTTCATTTAAACAAATGCATTGACTTTGCCCTTTATATAGTAACGTCACATCAAAGCATTCATTAGGACAAGGTGAACACAGCGTACCTTGTTGATTACGAATACATTTTTCGATGGTAATATTCGGTAATTTCATGACGTGTTTTATCACATTGATACAAATATGATCTTGTCCTAATTCAACACATACCACATCATCAAATACTTGTCCATCTATCTCAAAACTAATGTGTTCACATCCATTTTCACTTATCGTATAAGAATCAGTCAATAAATCACATAACGTATGACTAAACTCATTACTACAATCTAGAACCACTTCTTCTAGTTCATTACGTGTACGGATTGTTAAATGAAATTCATCTTGATTTTCGGGTTCATAATACATTCCATTTTCTTCGATAATTCCATGAAATTGTAGGCAACCTTTCGCACATAAATGATTAATCACCCGAATACTAACATCTTCTTCACAAACATCCACACAAGCAGATTCATAAGGTTGTCCATTAATCAAATAGCTCACATAGGTATCACAATCTAATTCACTTACTTCATAGTGTCCTAGTGGTAAATCATATAAACGTACACAGAAATCATTTTCATTATTTAATTCTATTTTTTTCTTATAACAATCACTTTCAACTAATATATGAAAGTATTCACAACGATTGGGTCGCATTAAGTGCCCATTTTCATCTTCCATTTGCTTTGTTATTTCCATGCAACCATTTTGTATTTCTTCATTTATGATGGTAATACTTACATCTTCTCCTTCATATAAGAAATAGCCATCGTCATGAAGACAACCATTTATATCGTATTGTGCATGGCTAGTAGTTTGTACCTCTTTTATTTCGTAGTGTTGTTTTTGTAAGTTATCAATACAAGCACTAAATGCATTATCTGCATTTAATTCAATGATTTCATGTACTCCTTTACCTTTTAAGAGTACTTGGAAACAATCTTCTCCTTTAGGTAAACATAATGAACTACCTTTTCTTATTCTTTTTTCAATGTGCAAAGAACCATATTGAATTTGTTGATTAATAATATCAACGTGCATATCTTCTAGTCCTAATGTAAATTTTGCAGAAGGCTGACATTCTCCATTTATTTGATAACAAACTTGACTTTCTTTATCTAATTCTTTTACCTCATATACCCCTTCATCTAAATCATCAAAATAAACACAGAAATCATTACGTTGACGCAGTGTATACGTTCGTGAGAAGCAACGTCCTGATAGTTCAAAATGAAACTCCTCTTGTGCACAAGGCATATTTAAGTTTCCTTGTTGATCTTCTATAAATTTTGTAACCTTTAACAACCCTGTACAAGGCGTTTCTTCATTAAAAATAATAACCTCTTCATCTTCACACCCTAAAGTTATACGCCCAAAGTTTTCTTCTATTCCGTTTACACAATAGCTTACTTTATATCCTAGATTATCGCTTTGAATGATTCGATATTTTCCACAAGGTAGCTCTTCCATACATGAGCACCAATGATTACTTGCCTGTAAACAAGTTTTATAAGTTTCATCATTTCCTTCAATCACCACATGAATGTTTGCATGATGTTGTATTTCCCCTATGTTTTTAGAACAATCACGAAATTGGGCTGCTATTTTTAATGTTCCGCTTTTTCTTTGATGATTGATAATACATACTTCTTGATTGCCTTCATTTAAACACACCATCGCATTTTCTTGCACTTCACGATTCACCAAATAACTAACCTCATATTCATTTGCATTACATTCTTGAATATGATATTCTCCACTCTCTAAGCCTTCTAGCATAATACACCAATTATTGCTGGCCTTTAATATATAGGTTTCACAAAAACAAGCACCTTCAACTTCTACTTCAAATTCTTCATCGCAACAAGGTTTCACCAATTCTTTAGATGCCGTTTCTTCATACTTTGAGATTTTTAAAACCCCACTTATTTGCTTATTCACATGATTAATAATTTTAATATCATGTTCAAAACTATCGTCTATCACAACGCGAGCATGTACTCTTTCTCTTTCACAATCAACAATATAAGATACAAGATAATCACAAGGATCTTCTTCACGTACTTCATAACTACCAAAACGTAAATCTTTAAAACACATCGTCCAATCATTGTGAGCATCTAAGCAAACACATTTCTTATAAAAGTATGAACTTAGTGTTACACAAAAGCTTTGATCTTTATCCGGTTTCATTAAATCGCCAAATTCATTACATACATATTTACTAATACATAAAGTTCCTTTATTTCTTTCTTCATTAATAATTGCTACACAGTTCATTACTTCATCTCTCACACATATACAAGCACTCGTTTTTTCACGTTCATCATTTATGATGTAGCTTGTACTATAATCACCTTCACTCACTTCACAAATTTCATATTCCCCATTACATAAATCAAGAATATCCACACAGAAATTATTATTGTTATTTAATAAAAAGGTTTGATTGATACCACAGCCGATAACATTCACCTTAAATTGACATGCTGCGGATGGCTTTACAATACATCCTTCACTTTTTCTTATAAATTTACATATACGTAAAGGAGCTTCTTGACTATTTTGTTGAGGTTGTTCTTCTTCACACAATGGAATCATCGTATTAATAATATTTACAAAAGCATGTTCACATTCACGTATTTCAAGATGTGCATGTTCACATTCTTCTTCATCATTCACAACATAACTAATATCAAAAGCAACATCACCTTGACATACTTCACAAATATCATAATATCCGCATTCTAACCCAAATAACGTAACACAGAAATCATTTTCTTCGCATAAGGTAATCATCTTATCTTCTAATGCGGATATAACGCGCACTTGATAAAGTTCACACGGTGTCGGTTTGCACAATTCACCATCACGATTACATATATCTTTTTGAATCGTTAGTTGTGTATCACTACGTTTGACATTAATAACCTGTAATTCATTATGACCTGCTACTAGATCAAAGCGATTATCACTCGTAATGCGTGCATTATTCAAGCTATAAAAAGGTTCAAACAAAGCATATTCACATTCTTCGATGGTATAAAATCCTGGTTTTAAACAATCTACTACTTCACGAAAATTGTTTTTATAATCTAATGTAATATATTTTTCAAATCCGCGTTCATTATGAATGCAAACTAAAAACTTCATATCATTCTCTAATGGTAAAACTTCTTCATTTTCATCTTGAAGCTCTTTGTAAATAGTTAACTCACTACTAGCTAATTCTTGATTGATAATACGTACACATTGATGATGTGTATTGGTATTGCTAGTATATTGAAGAGAGGCATAGTCTTCTTCTTGCCGAACTCCATTTACCTCATAGCTAATCTGAACCATATCCTTGTTTATCATCTGTGTTCCATCTTCTTCAACCTGTACAACAACATGTTCTAATTCTTGAATATTAGAAATACTTAATCGTCCAATACCCGTAGTTGCATCAATTGGCACTTCATAGTGTATACATTTTTTTTGAGAATTACATACTTTTACATAACGTGTTTGCGCAATTGTCTTTGCTTTACTTTCAAACGTCAACTCCTCAATGATAATTTCCATGGTCCCATTGATATCACAAGGATCACGTTCTATAGTTTCAAGAAAGCTTACATGAAACATATTGGCAAAGACTTCCTTTAAGCGTTTGCTCATCCTTATCCTCCTTTGTATATAAGCCTATTCATTTCTTATACATTCTAGTATATGAGCCCACACCAAAAATTGTTCTATAAAACAAAAAAAAGCCATTTTATGTAAACAACGGCTCAATTCTCATATAAATAATTGGTTTATTTTCTTTTCTTGTAAAACTCACTTTGATAGCGATGTGTTGTTGCTTTCTAAAGAAGCTAATATATATTGGTTCTACTTCACTCATCTTTATTCACCTTACTTTATTCTATGTGTATTACTTAAAGTACGCTACACCTTAATATCATTATCATACACGCATATCATAAACATGTAATAAAACACAAGTGCTACGCTCATGACAACCCCATATACAAACGATACACCTACTTGTAATAAAAGTTGATTATCCTTTCCAATATAAGCTATATAATCAAACACATCCATAAAAGGATTACTTCTAACAAGCATATCGGTAGTTGCGCTTGCGATAACAAAACTATTATGCAAATTAAATACCATAGATAAAATACCTTGATATAGCATTGTGATTAATAAGAGCACAAGCAAACTATAAAAGACTGCTCGATAATGTTTCATAATCTTTAAGAAAGCATTTTTTATCATCACAAAAGGATTACGAACACCTTCATATATCTCAAAAAACGCAAATATTTGTAAAGGAATGTACATCATGAGGGAAATCATCATAAACGGTGTTAAAACAAAAGCATTGATACTTAGTTGGTCATTTACCATCAACGCATAAGAAAGTACACCACTTCCTACCATTAGAATAAAGAATATTGTTTGTACGCTCCAACAAGGAATCAAGTATTTTTTCATTCTTAATTTCGTGTCATAATCTCTTTTCTTTTGCAGAAAGGCAAATAAAATAATCATATAAATAAATGCTGCCCATATAACAACTACATATAGCAGGATATAATACATTGTCGTTCCACTTTGATATGCTAATAAACTCGTAAACGAATATATCATACAGTATAAAAGACTAGCAAGTACTAATAAAATACTTTCTTTTAAAACATTATTTTTTAAATTAGTAAATACTAAAAATTCTTGAATTGTTTTCATTGTTCACCTCTTTATTTAATGAGTACACCATGGTTGTTAGGCATGTATGTCTTCTTTCCTCGTTCATAAATAATTGCTACACTTGCATACATTGGTACCAGTAAAACAAATTGCACTCCATAATACAAAACATGTATGCCTCCCAAAAGAAAGGCGTTTATCATGTTGGTTTCACTTGCTTTCATCATGGTCGCAATAATTAATCCAGCCGTTTTCGCTTCTCCCAATAAACTATTCATTATCATCGGAATTCCGATTTGTCCAATAGCATACCAAAGAATAAAAATAAGACTAACCATCATGATGCTCTTAATATTAGCGAACATCAACTTTAAACTTCCCAAAATCAACTCTGATATTTTATGATTACCATCATATACACCAAAAGCCACGACCGCATTCCATAATATAAAGAACAAATAAATAGTAGATAAAACAAAGACAAATAAGATTGGTATTATACTCGTAAATATACCAAGCATTGCCACGAACATTTGTATTATACTTAACAAAATACCAACAAGAATAACATAATGTGAATTTTTACAAAGATAGAAAATATCTTCTTTCTTGATAGAACATCCTCTAGTATTACATAAGAACATGACAATAACAATTGCATTTCCAATAATATTAAGGATGGATGTTACAAACGAAAGTACCATATATAATGTACTATCTGAAGATAGTGCTAACCCCATTCCTTCTTTCACAAAGATAAAAAAGAAAGAAAGTGCCAATAAACATCCTAATAATTTAAATTTCTTTCCCTGTAGTTGTACACTTACAAGGTCTTTTATTTCTTTATATGTATTCATAAATTCTCCTTTTGTTGACAAGAGTGATTATAACGCAATTCACAAAAAAAGCAACATTTCATAATACCTGTTGCTTTGATATTGTTTGTTCATGATCTTGAGATGCGTAAATAGTAAAATATTTTTCTACTTTTTTACGAGCCAAACACTTTAAAGCCAATGTTTCATTATTCTTTAAGGTAATATTTAAAACATCGCATTCACGCCGTGAACAACTAATATCCCAATGATCAATATCTTCCCAAAACAATAGAAAACATTCTTCTTTTCCATTATTTAAATAAAAAACAACATAGTAATCATAAAATTCAACTAATAAGGTATCCTTTACAAATAATAAATAGTAAAGAAAAAATAAGGTAATTAGAATTCCAAGCAAATAAAAATTCGTCCATAACAAGGCAATCCCAAATAAAAGGATTACAATAATAAACATATATGGTTTGGCTTTAATTTGATCCACTTTTTTTCCATCAATAGGAAGATTTCGGATTTTTAATATCTTACTTTTTACATTCACCTTAGACACCTTCTTATCAAGTTTTATTATATAGGAAATATTTTTTATATCAATATTATCACACAATTCCACTTAATTTCTATTTATCTTTTCATTAATTAAATGTATAATAATACCTAGAAAGGCGTGATGTAAATGCAAGATTTTATGACTTCTATAAACACCATTGGAAAAGGTAGTTTCTTCACCTATGGGCTCATTGGTACCTTCCTCATTGTTCTCATTTATATAAGTGTTGCTTATATTATGAAGCATATGATAGGTCGTGCTGTACGCAAGAAACACATGACAAACGAAAAATTTATATTACGTTTAGTAAAAATAATTATTTATTCCATTACCATTTATTCCTGTTTATCCCTAGTTGAACCATTTAACGAAGTATTAGTAAAAATTTGGGGTAGTGCTGGAATACTTGCAGTAGCCGCAGGTCTAGCTGCACAAGAAAGTTTAGGTAACCTTGTCAATGGATTATTGATAGCAACCTTTAAACCCTTTAAAATTGGTGATTTAGTAAAAGTAAATAACGGAGAATTTGAAGGATACGTAGTTGATGTATCACTGCGTGATACACTCATTAGAACATATGAAAATACCCGTATCATTATTCCCAATAGTATTATGAATAAAGCTGTTTTAGAAAATGTAAGCTTGAGTGGTAATAGCAAAGGTAACTTTCTAACCCTAGAAATTGATTACGATAGTGATTTAGATAAAGCCATGCAAATTATTAAAGAAGAAGTTATGCACCATGATAATTTTATCGATGCACGTAGTCATGAAGAGATTGAAAAAGGAATAGATCCTGTCATTACGCGTGTGATAGGCTTTAATGAATCTGGGTTAAGTTTACGTACAACCATCTATTCTAAAAATAATGCTGAAGGATTTGCCATGTTATCTGATTTGCGTATTTCAATTAAGAAAGCATTTGATGAAAATGGTATTGAATTTCCTTATCCTCATCGTACCATTGTCTATAAGAAGGAAACACCAAACACATAGCAATATGTGTTTTTTCATATAAAAAGATACGTCGAGACGTATCTTTTATAATTAATCTTTATGTGCTTTTGTACTCTTACGAACACTCTTATCATGGTTTCCACTGCTTCTTTTAGCTGGTGCTTTATCTCCACCACTTCTAGAACCACCTCTTGAACCACGACTAGAAGAATCTCTTGAAGAAGATCCTCTGCTTCCACCATCTCTTGAAGACCCACGGTTTCCACCATCACGACGTCCACTTGATTTTCTATCGCCGCCTCTTGAGAATCCACCACCGTTACTTTTTCTTTTTGGTGCACTATCAATTTCGACCATAACTTCTTGTCCACGAATATTGCTTCTTTGCATACCACTTAGTACACTATCTACTTTATTCGCATCAATATCTACTAATGTAAATGCTTGGCGTACATCAATTTTACCAATTGATTTTCCAGTTAATCCAGTTTCTTCAATAATTGCCGCAACAAAATTTCCTGGTTGTACTCCATTACTACGTCCAATGCTGAATTTTAAGGTAACCGCATCAAAATCAGATGAGAAACGTTTTGCATCTTCTTCTGCTTCAATATCAATTACTTCATTCTTATAAGTCATTGAAATAAGTGCAGAAATAATATTTTCTAAAGCAATTCCTTCTGCCATTAATTCATTTGCGATTTCAACACTTTCATCTGTAATACCTTCATCACAAGCTTGTTTTACAGTTGCTACATAAGCATTACGATTTGCTTCCATCATCTGTGCAGATGTAGGAAGTGAATGTCTTAAAATGTTTGTTTTTGTATAACGAATAATTTCTTTAATAGAACCACGTTGTTTACCACCACTTACTAAAGTAATCGCAACACCTTTTTTACCAGCTCTACCAGTTCTTCCAACACGATGAATATAATATTCATTATCTTGAGGAATATCAAAGTTAACTACTAAATCAATGTTATCAACATCAATTCCTCGAGCAGCAACATCTGTTGCAATTAGAATTGGTGCTTTTCCTGTACGGAATTGATCCATTACACGCGTACGGAACTCTTGTTTCATATCTCCATGTAAAGAAATAGCTTTAATACCATGTTGATTTAAGTCTTCACTTAATTCATCAACCATTCTTTTCGTATTACAGAAAATCATACATAATTCAGGATCATAATGATTTAATAATACACGTAATGCATTTGTTTTCTTTCCTCTAGGTGTTTCATAATATACTTGTTCAACTGTATCAATCGTACGTTGACTTGATTTAATTTCAACATTTACAGGATTCTTTTGGAATTGTTTTGTAATTCTAACAATTGCATCTGGCCAAGTAGCTGAGAATAAAATTGTTTGGTGTTCATTTCCTTCAGGCATTGATGATAAAATTTCTTCAATATCCTCTTTAAATCCCATGTTTAACATTTCATCCGCTTCATCTAAAATAACCATTTTTGTATCTGCTAATTTTAAAGTCTTACGATTTAAATGATCCATAATACGACCTGGCGTACCAACTACAATTCCACATCCTCTTTTTAACAATTGGATCTGACGATCGATTGGTTGTCCACCATATATAGGAACGATTTTAACGCCCTCTTTATATTTCGCATATTTTCTTAATTCCGTTGCGACTTGTGATACTAATTCTCTTGTTGGACAAATAATCAGAGCGTTTGGGTTTTTATTCCCTGTGCAAACTTTTTCGATTGCTGGGATACCAAATGCGGCTGTCTTACCTGTTCCTGTATTGGAACGACCTAGTACATCTTTGCCATCCATAATACATGGAATGGCTTGTGCCTGAATGTCGGTTGCATTTTCATATCCCATTTCTTCAACAGCTTTTAAAATCTCCTCGCTGATGTTTAATTCAATAAATTTTGTCATTGTTACCTTCTTTCTATCATTATAGGTTTTATCTTGTAATAACTTAGTTAGTGTACCATACACACTACCCTGCGTCAATTTATTTATTTTTACATTTTATCAGCCTTTTCATAATATTCCCGCATATTTTTTTATTATACAAATACCTACATCAATATAAAAAAAGACAGCGCGATTGCGTAGTCCTTATCTAACTCAGTAACTTATTCTTCCAACATATGGATTTGTGGTTTAATAAACGTATAAAAATCTTCATATAAAATAAAGTGAATCGTATCTTCTTTATAAGCTACATAACACTTCCCTTTACTATCATAAATTGTTTCATAAGGATCTTTTTTTAGATATATAATAGTAATCGGTACTTTGTACCTTGTTTTATTTCCATTCACCAAACGATCTTCATATACATAGTTTGTGCCGATATACACCTCATGATCAATAAAATCAATACTTGCTTTACCACTCTCTTCATCTTTTAAAAACAAATCACAGCTTTCCATTTCTATGTACTTCCCACTAAACTCAATGGCAGCTGCTTTCGCTACTTCTTCTTTGTCTAAATTTATAATTTGCATACACTTTACCTCTTGTGTTTCATTATACCATTTACACTTGTAAAGATAAATCACATAATTTGCCATAGTTTATACATTCCTATACCATATCTATTTGCTATATTATCTATGTGCAAGGTGATACTTGCTAGTATGATGAATCCATTTCAAATTCATTCATACTTCTTCCCTTTCAAGAATCAAAATTGATTAGTTAGTAAAAACAGCGTTTTCCCCAAACGCTGTTTTTACTTGGTTCACATATTCATTATAGAAAACACATATTTTAACATGATATCAACATCATAGCACCACATCTTTATTATATACTATAGTCAGCAAGAAGGAAAAGCTTGCTAATTGTATGACAAATTCCCCCAAGATAAATCATACTTTCTCCCTTTCAAAAAAATATAATTATAATACAAGAAAAGCGTCCACCAAGCGCTTTTTTTGTTTATC
>JAVWIF010000005.1:0-58609 GCA_036639635.1 Longicatena sp. | reverse complement strand
GTGTAAAGTATTTGGCTTACCAAAATTACGTAAAAAAGCAAAATTCTGTGCTATTTCTTCAACATCAGGAACTGCTACTGAAGTTACAGCATTTTCAATTATTACAGACTACGAAAAAGGTATAAAATATCCAATAGCTGATTTTGAAATTACTCCAGATGTAGCTATTGTTGACCCTGATTTAGCTGAGACAATGCCTGTTAAATTAGTTGCACACACTGGTATGGATGCAATGACGCATGCTATTGAAGCATATGTTTCAACAGCAAATTGTAATTATACAGATCCATTGGCTATTCATGCTATTGAAATGATCCAAGTTGAATTAGTAAAATCATATAATGGTGATATGGCTGCTCGTGATGAAATGCATGATGCACAATGCCTTGCTGGAATGGCATTCTCTAATGCACTATTAGGAATTGTTCACTCTATGGCACATAAAACAGGAGCAATCTTCGCTGATCAAGGTTCTCATATTATTCATGGTGCAGCAAATGCGATGTATTTACCTAAAGTTATAAAATTTAATGCAAAAGATGATGCAGCAAAAAAACGTTATGGTAAAATCGTTGATTACATGAAATTAGGCGGAACTACTGATGATGAAAAAGTAGAATTACTAATTGCGTATTTACGTAAAATGAGTGATGAATTAAACATTCCTCACTGTATTGCACATTATGGACCTGATGGTTTACCTGCAGAAACAGGATTTGTACCTGAAAATATTTTCTTAGAACGTGTAGAAAGTATTGCCGCAAATGCACTTCTTGATGCTTGTACAGGATCTAATCCAAGACAACCTTCACAAGAGGAAATGGTAAAACTATTAAAATGTTGTTACTATGATACTGAAGTAGATTTCTAATTAAACGAAAGCATTTATGGTGTTTACATAAGTGCTTTTCTTATTGTAAATAGTTGTATTGCACGTTACAATAAATAAGAAAGAAGGCGAAATTTATGGACCGTAAAGATTTAATTGAATATAGTACTTTGTTACCAGATGCAAAAGAAGATTATCCTTTTGATGATCTTGAAACAACTGTTATGCGTCATACTACCAATAATAAATGGTTCGCTTTCTTTTTTCTATTGGATAAAGAGTTGTGTGTAAATGTTAAAGTGAATCCATATGAAGTAGATATCCTTTGTGAAACATATCGAGGAATCACAACTGGATGGCATATGAATAAACGACACTGGATTACCATACACGTAGACAGTGATGTAAGTAATGAGGAAATTTTACGTTATATAAATGAAAGCTATCTATTGACAGCTAGCAAAAAAGCAAAGGGAATGAAAACTAATGGATAACAAGCCAAAGGTGAAAATTGTCTCAATAATAATTTTATTTATCCTGTATACATTGGGAAGTTTATTGGTATTTGAAAATACTGGAGTATATATTCATCGTGCAATGATATGGAATCTGTTCCTAGCTTTAATACCAATGTTGTTTTGTTATCTGTTTTTAGGTAGCGAAAAAGGAATATTTAAGATTTTATTTTTTATTGCATGGTTTGTAATGTTTCCGAATGTCCCTTATTTAATAACAGATTTTATTCATATTACACCTTTAGCTTTTTATACACTTACAATTGAAGGAACCTTATATATAAGAGATATTTGGGTATGGATTGAATTATTACATATTGCAATTGGTGTGATTTTTGGTCTGCTAGTCGGTTATCAATCGCTATTTCTTATACATCATAAATTCATAAAAACAGGAAATTCTTTCAAAGCTTGGAGTATGGTGATTATCGTATCCTTGTTAAGCGGTTATGGAGTTTTTTTAGGAAGATTTCTTCGTTTAAATTCATGGGATATTACGCATCCACAAGCATTGATGAATAATATCATGAGTAACTTCAATTTTTTTACATTACAGTTTACCGTGATTTTTGGGGCATTTGTATTTTTTACTTATTCCTTATATTACGGTATTCAAAACAAAAAATAAAGAGTGGAAGGTGTTCAGTTGAATTTGAACATGTTATAATAGCAAAAGAAAGCAGAGGGATACCATGTATAAATTAATAGCTTGTGATTTGGATGAAACATTATTAAATGATAATAAGGAAATTTGCGAAAGAAACATTAAAGCAATTCAAAAAGCAGAACGTGAATTTGGAGTGAAATTTATACCTGCAACCGGTCGTGGTTATACTTGCATTGATAATGTATTAGAAACGTTACAAGTTAATAATAAAAGTGGAGAATATACAATATCTAATAATGGTGGTGTAATAAGCGAAAATAAAGATTTTAAAGAATTAACATTTCATCAACTGCCATTTATAAAAGCAAAGGAAATTGTTGCTTTTGGGTTAAAACAAGATGTTTGTATTCAAGTGTTTACGGCAAAAGATGTCTATGCATTTCATGTGAATGAAGATGAAAGGTCTTGGCTGACCATGTTTAAGCCAGATTTTATTGAATGTCAAGATGATACAATTGAATTTCTTAAAGAAGAGAGAATAGCTAAAATATTATTTCAAAATGAAAATGTGCCTTATTTACATGAGGTAGCTATGCAGATGCAAGCAATTACCGATAATGAAGTTAGTGTTTCGTTTTCTAGTAATCGCTATTTAGAGTTAAATCGAATTGGAGTAGATAAAGGTTTAGGACTCCATGAATTAGCAGATCATTTGGGAATTGATATTAAAGATACTATGGCAATTGGAGATAATCATAACGACGCAGCAATGTTAAAAGAAGCAGGCTTATCAGTTGCTGTTGCAAATGCCGTTGAAGATATAAAAAATATTTGTGATTATGTTACAAACGCAAATAATAATGAAGGTGGAGTAGCAGAGGCTATTGAAAAATTTATATTCAATAAGTAGGAGGACAACATGAATTCAGCACAACGTAGAGAAAAAATAGTAGAAGAGATTAATAAAAGTGATAAACCATTATCTGCCAGTTTTTTAGCAAAGCTTTTTGAAGTATCGAGACAAGTTGTGGTAGGAGATATTGCTTTATTACGTGCTGGTGGTCATTTGATTATCGCAACACCAAGAGGATATACATTCGAGAAAAAGGAAAAAGAAGGTATTGTGAGAACGATTGCTGTTTCTCATAAAAGTGATAAACTTGCTGAAGAAATATATACAATTGTTGATCTGGGAGGAGTGATAATTGATGTTATCGTAGAACATCCTGTTTATGGTGAATTGTCAGGAACATTGCATATTGCTTCGCGTTATGATGCAGATCAGTTTTTGAATAGTGTAAAAGAACATCAAGCAAAACCACTATCAGAGTTAACCAATGGGTTACATTTACATACGATACAATGTGAAAACGAGATCATCTATCAAAGAATTTTACAAGGTTTAGAGGATAAAGGATTCTTATATTAAAAATAGTTAATCAGTGAAAACGCTTACTTGAAATTACTTACTAATTATGAATTGACATTAATTTGAATTGTACTATAATAGTCTTAACATGTGTAAAGACACATGCAAAGACCGTGTTAATATAGGGAGGGTTTTACAAATGAATAAAAAAATACATACGATGGTGCTATCAGCATTGTTAATTGCGGTTGGAATTTTAATCCCAATGATTTCACCAATTAAAATTATGATTGAGCCAATGTCATTTACACTAGCATCACATGTAGCAATTCTAGTAGCAATTTTTGTTTCACCTAGTGTTGCAGTATCTGTTGCTTTGGGTTCGACATTAGGTTTCTTGTTGGCAGGATTTCCATTACCTGTTGTGTTACGCGCATTAAGCCATGTAGTTTGGGCATTTGCTGGTGCTTATTACTTAAAGAAAAACCCAGATACATTAAATTCTGCTTTGAAAACAGGGATGTTAATGCTTGGTATTGGAGTGCTTCATGCAATTGCTGAAGTCGTAATTGTTTTACCAATTTATATTGGTACAATGGAGATACAGTCATTTATTTATACAATCTTTGGGCTCGTGGGTGTAGGTACATTAGTACATAGTTGTGTGGACTTTGTACTTGCGGTAGCTGTTTGGAAAGTTATTTGTAAGAGCAATTCAGTATCTAGTATTTCAAATGTAAAGGAAGTTAGCTTAAGACTAAGTCCTAAGGCAATTTAAAATAATCAGTATTGGTTGAAAAACTAATGCTTTTTTTTACAAGTGTAAGCTTTTATATCGTTTTGAAATCATGTATAATAACAACTAATAAACATATAGGGGAGTGATGTTGCTTGGAATTAATAGAAAATAACTTTCGTCAAGGACTTAAAGATGGGATTCCCATTGGACTTGGCTATCTATCTGTATCTTTTACCTTTGGTATGATGGCAGTTACAAGTGGTGTTCCTGTTGGCGTTGCAGTTATGATATCATTATTAAATTTAACAAGTGCAGGACAATTTTCAGGATTAGCACTAATTCTTGCACAAGGTTCTTATCTTGAATTGGCGCTTTCTCAGCTTGTAATTAATCTGCGGTATGCGTTAATGTCTTTATCCTTAACACAAAAAATAGACAATAAAATGAAAATGAGTGAACGAGCTATAATTGCATATGGAATCACAGATGAAATTTTTGCTCTTGCTAGTAGCACATATGAGCGTGTAGGAAAAATGTATATGTTTGGACTCATTGCATTTCCATTATTTTGCTGGACATTCGGTACATTTCTTGGCGGAGCTGCAAGTAATATTTTGCCAACAGTAATACGTGAATCGCTTGGTATTGCTATATATGGAATGTTTTTAGCAATTATAATTCCACCTGCTAAAAAACTTAGTAGTGTACGTAAAGTTTTAATCATAGCGATTATCATGAGTTGTGTTTTTGCTATTATATATCCATACATACCAGTTAGTTCTGGATTTGTTATCATCATATGTACAGTTGTTGCATCTGCACTGGGTGCTTATTTCTTTCCTATTGAGGAGGTTACACATCATGAATAACTATATTCCTTATATCCTAATCATGGCAGCTGTGACTTATTTGATTCGAATGATTCCTTTAACATTTTTTCACAAAGAAATCCACAATAAATTTATTCAATCATTTCTATTCTATGTTCCCTATGCAGTATTAGGCGCAATGACGTTTCCTGCTATCTTTACTTCCGGAGGAAGTGTAATATCGAGTAGTATTGGGTGTTTAGCAGGTTTGTTTTTTGCCTATAAAGAAAAAGGGCTGTTGAGTGTCGCAATGGTAACTTGTGTCGTTGTATTTATAGTTGATATATTAATCTAGCGCTGATATTTTTTGTTGATTTTTGTAAAATGATTTACCAATAAGGTAAGAATTGCTTTTTGTTCCTGTCCTAATCCATTATAAGCTTCTGCAAGATTTACTCTTGTTACTTTAGCTGTATTTAGAGCAGGATAGAAAATAAAAATATCAATTTTTAAAAGTTCAAGTAATTCGAATAAAATGTCAATGCTGGGTTCTCGATGATTGTTCACATAGCTGTTTAAACTTTGTGGTGTTATATGCAAAATGTTAGCAATTTCTTTTTGTGAATATTGACTTTTTATGATTTCATCCTTTATTGCCTCTGAAAGTAATTTGTTCATGTTTTCCTCCATGCGTGTTTAGTACGCTTTTATTAAGTATACATAATTAACATGGATAATTGAAAAAATTTATTGAAGTACGCTTATTCGTAAATAATAGGCTAATTTACCAATAATAATGCTAAAATTGTTAAAAATGACCTATACTATATTCTTTATAATTCATAGATTGAAGTAGGAGGTCTTTTTTTTGAAAGTCAAAAAGCAAGATGTTGTAGTTGCTTATATTACGTTAGGAATGACACTAATTATTGGCATTTTCATAGTATTTGTTATTGCAACAATCTTTTATTAAAAAAGAACAGCGAGGCTGTTCTTACATATTTATTTCATTTCTAACATAATGTGAGTAACATATTTATTATGATCTTTTTGAGCAATATCGGCAATTAAATATTCCTCATAAGAAAAGACACCAAGTTTTATATGATGGGTAGCAGCATACTTTAGTAATTTTTCATATGTGAGTTGAATGGTATCATAGTTCCCTTTGTGCCAAGCACAAAGATAATTACCTGATTGTCTAATTTTTGTTTTGCTAGGAATTGCTTTTTCTGTTGGTGTATATAGATATGCAAAATTAAAATAATCATGTTCTTTAATTTTATCAATCTTAAGCATATTTCCAACTGATTCTGGTAATAGAATATTATGCATTTTACAAAAACGGATATATTCTTCCATAAAATTTGCAAAGTTACGAAGACTTGTTTCTTCAAAATTATCACTACATAAAATGATCTTTTCATTTAATTGACAGATTTGAATATCATCATTTGCATGATGTAAAGCATGTTGTGTTGAATTATGCATAGAAACCATCATTTTCTTTAATGTTAATAGCTTTTCAATTTCGAAATCAACTTCATGAAACTTATCATCTAAAAGCTTTAGAAATGTATGTGGTTCACGTTTTTCTAAATAAACTTTAATATCATTTAAACTCATTCCCATACTCTTTAATTTTGAAATTACGGTAAAGGTATCGTATTGATGATAGGAGTAATATCGATATCCATTTTCGGCTTTTTTCGCAGGTTTAAATAAGCCAATATCATCATAATGAAATAGCACATGTTTTGGTATGTCACAAATTTTAGCAAATTGACCAGCAGTTAAATATTTTTCTTTTTCCATATTTATGTAAACACCTCTTGACTATAAGGTTACCTTATAGTTTATGATAATATAGCAAACTGCATATGTCAAGGAAAGAAGGAATACAATGAGACTAATATTAAGGTATTTAAAAAGATATAAAAAAATAGGTATTGTTAATGTGCTATCTGTTTTTGGATTTGCACTAGTAGAATTAGGAATTCCTACAATCATTGCAATGATGATTGATGTAGGAGTTGCAAACGCTGATACGAATTATATTATGAAAATGGGAATCGTGATTTTTGTGATATCTATTATTGGGGTGAGTGCTACCATCCTTTTAGGATATTGTTGTGCGAAAATATCAACGTCTATCACACGAGATATTCGTAATGATATCTTTGATAAAGCGCAACAGTTTACAGCTTATGAGTTTAATAAATTTGGTATATCTTCAATGATCACAAGAACAAATAATGACGCTTATCAAATTCAGACGTTTGTGAATGTATTATTAAGAACAGCACTTATGACACCTGTCATGTTTGTAGCTAGTTTTGCAATGACTGCACGTGCTTCGCTTCCTTTATCAGGAATTATAGCAACTACTATACCATTAATTATTATAGGAGTTGTTATTGTTGCAAAGTATTCAGGTCCAATATCGGAAAAGCAACAAGCAACATTAGATGGACTGAATTTGGTTTCACGCGAAAATTTAAGCGGAATTCGGGTCATTCGAGCTTTTAATAATGATGAATTTGAACAAAAACGTTTTGATCAAATGAATAATCAATTTACAAACTATTCTAAGAAATTATTTAAAGTGATGTCAATTACGTCACCAATCTTTTTTATGTTAATGAATGTTGCGGGCTTATTTATCTTTTGGATTGCTGCTTTGTTGATTGCAAACAACGATTTGCAGGTTGGACAGTTGGTGGCGTTTATGGATTACTTATTTCATGCAATGTTTTCTATGATGTTATTTTGTACAGTATTCATGATGTATCCAAGAGCAGAAGTGAGTGCAAAACGTATTCAAGAAGTGTTTGATACCAATCCTTTGGTTATAAATCCAAAAAACGGAAAAACAAAAGGCAATCAAGAAGGGACAATTGTCTTTGATCATGTAACTTTTGTATATCCAGATGGAGAAGAACCTGTTCTAAATGATGTATCTTTTGAAGCGAAAAGAGGGGAAACGATTGCATTTATTGGGAGTACTGGATCAGGGAAAAGTACGCTTGTTAATTTAATACCAAGATTTTATGATGTTACAAAAGGAAAAATTACCATTGATGGTGTTGATATACGTGAGTATGATATGAAAGCATTACGAAGTAAATTGGGAATTATCCCTCAAAAAGCGATGTTATTTAGTGGTACCATTGAGGATAATATTCGTTTTGGAAAAGAAAATGCAAGTCTACAGGAAATTAAAGAAGCTTTAAAGAGTGCACAAGGTTATGATTTTGTGATGGAAAAAGAAAAACAGCTACAAGAAGATATAACTGAGGGCGCAACCAATGTTTCAGGTGGACAAAAACAGCGCTTATCAATTGCTAGGGCCTTGGTTAGAAAACCAGAAATTTATGTATTTGATGATTCTTTTTCTGCATTAGATTTTAAAACAGATGCGCGCTTGCGAAAAAAATTAAAAGAAGAGACGAAAGATGCCATTGTTATGGTGGTTGCGCAACGTATCTCTAGTATTATGGATGCCGATCGAATCGTTGTATTAAATGAAGGGCATGTAATTGGAAATGGAACGCATTCAGAATTGTTGAAGAATTGTCAGATCTATCACGAAATTGCGTTATCACAATTAAGTGAGGAGGAGCTGACGTATGCTTAAGAAAACTAATAAATTCAAACGTGGAATACAAGGAATTAAGCCTTTTATTGCTCCTTATAAAGGAATGTTCTTTGGTGCTATCGCAATGATTGTAGTAGTTAATGTTTGCATGGTATTATCACCTACATTAGAAGGAAATATAACAACGCAGTTAGCAAATGATGTTATGCAATCTACAACGGGAAACATTGTTGTAAGCTTTCAAAAGATATTAAGAATCATTGTCTTGTTAATTGGTTTATATTTATTAAAAACAATTACCCAGATGATTTCGATTATTTGGTTAACGAATGCGATTCAAAATGCTATGCGTGATTTACGTAATGCGATCCAAAACAAGATTAGAAAATTGCCAGTGCGTTATTTTGATACACATCAATATGGAGATGTATTAAGTCGTATTACAAATGATATTGATGCTGTTTCTAATGCACTTCAACAAAGTTTTACCAACGTAATAAGTGGTATATTATCTATTTCAATGGCACTTGTTATGATGTTTATGACAAATATAGGTATGGCACTGGTTGCCTCTTTGATAATTCCATTATCTTTACTTATAACATTTATGATTGTTAGATTTTCCCAAAAAAGATTCAAAGCACAACAAGATGCATTAGGTGCATTAAATGGAGCAATAACGGAACTTTATACTGGTTATAACGAAATCTTGTTATATAACAAACAAGAAGAATCAATAACTAAATTTAAAACATTAAATGAGGACTTGAAAAACAATGCTTTTAAAGCTCAATTCATTTCTTCTACAATTGGTCCATTAAATGCCTTAGTTACTTATGTAACGATTGGTACGATTGCCGTTATGGGGACAATACATGTTATTCAAGGTTCATTAAAAGTAGGGCAACTGCAAGCTTTTGTTCGTTATATTTGGCAAGTAAATGATCCATTGTCACAAATTTCTAGTTTATCTTCACAAATACAATCTGCATTTGCAGCTCTTGTCAGAATATTGGAAATTTTAGATGAGCCAGAAGAAATAGCGGAAGCAAATCCTACGAAACAAATAGAAAATATGCAAGGGAATGTAACTTTTGAACATGTTAAGTTTGGTTATCATGAAGAACATTTAATGAAAGATTTAAATTTATCGGTTAAAAGTGGTCAAATGGTTGCTATTGTAGGACCAACTGGAGCAGGGAAAACTACATTAATTAATTTGTTATTACGCTTTTATGATATTAAAGGTGGTAGTATAAAAATTGATGGTGTTGATATTCGCGATATGAAACGTGGAGAATTAAGAACGATGTTTGGTATGGTTTTACAAGATACATGGTTATTCTCTGGAAGTATTTATGACAATATACGGTATGGGCGTTTGGATGCAAGGAAAGATGAAATTATAAATGCAGCGAAAGCGGCCAATGTTCATCACTTCATTCGTACCCTGCCAGATGGTTATGATTCAGTTATTAATGAAGAAGCAAATAATATTTCACAAGGAGAGAAGCAACTACTTACAATTGCGCGTGCAATTCTTAAAAATCCACAAATTATGATATTAGATGAGGCAACTTCTTCTGTTGATACTCGATTAGAAAAAATGTTGCAAGAAGCAATGCGCAATGTCATGCAAAATAGAACAAGTTTTGTTATTGCCCATCGTTTATCAACTATACGTAATGCTGATTTAATCCTTGTCATAAATGAAGGAGATATTGTAGAGCAAGGTACACATGAGGAACTGATAAAACAAAATGGTGCTTATGAAAAGCTATATAATTCTCAATTCGCGAAAAATAACGAATGAACTATGACTGATTAGCTGAGAATTATCAAAAAGCAGAGAATTGTGAGCAATCTCTGTTTTTTTTTGGTATAATAATGGTAAATAAAAACGTAACGAGGGATCATAGAATAAGGAGAATTCTCATGAAACGTGGAATATGTACGCTCCCATATTATTTGGAAAGTGAAGAGTTTTATGTGCGAGCTAGAAAATTGATAGATAAAAGCACGAAAGAACATATTAAATATTACTTAGTTTCTTTTGACTTTGATAATTTTAACTATATAAATGACTTATTTAGTTATGAAACAGGGGATTTAGTTTTAACTAAAATGATGGAGCATTTTTCATTACATCTCCAGAATGATGAAATATTCTCGCGTTTTCATGCTGATCATTTTACGTTCTTATTAAAACGGACGACACAAAAAGCAATGATGAAACGTTTTGCGACCATAACAGATTTAAAAGATATTATGATTGATATTTTGCCAATCCACTATAGTTTAGTATCGAATAGTGGCATTGTTTGTGTTTGCGATGATAAAGAAAGTGTAGCTTCTTATTTAGATAAAGCAAACTTTGCTAGAAAACTAGCCAAAGGAACACAGGTAAATGAGATACTATTCTATGATAATAAAATGGAAGAGGAGATAAAATGGCGTAAAGCTATTACTTTAATGATGGAGTCTGCATTAATTAACAATGAATTTAAAATGTATTTACAACCTAAATTATTAATCAATACTAATCAGATCATTGGAAGTGAAGCTCTTGTTCGATGGGAAAATCCAAAGCTTGGAATGATATTCCCTGATCGATTTATTCCTATTTTTGAACAAAATGGTTTTATTAAGCAAATTGATTTCTATATGTTAGAACAAGCCTGTATCTTTATTGATAATTCAATTGAAAATGGAATTGTACCATTACCTATTTCGGTCAACTTTTCAAAAGTTCATGTTTATAATAAAGGCTTTGTTCCCCATATTTACGAGATTGTTCATCAACATAATATAGATCCTGAAATGATTGAAATTGAATTTACGGAAAATGTGTATTTGCAAGATTTCGAAGAAATAGTAAAAATTACAAAAGCATTAAAAGAATTAGGCTTTAAAGTGGCTTTAGATGATTTTGGCAGCGCATATTCTTCTTTGAATTGCTTAAAGGAATTGGCAATTGATGTGATTAAAATTGATAAAGCATTCTTAAGCACATCCGCAAACAGTGAGCGTGGTAGATTGATTATCACAAAAGTCGTAGAACTAATAAAATCTTTACATATGATTTCGGTCATGGAAGGTGTTGAAACACAAGAACAATTAGATTTCTTAAAAGATATGGGATGTGATATTGGGCAAGGATATTTATACTCAAAAGCTATTTCTGCAAATGAGTACATCGCCTTTGTAAAGAATGGTAACCCAATACAAGATTTGAAGAAGTATCTTTCACACTAAATGCAAAAAAAAAAGACTGCAATTAAAATACAGTTTTTTTTTGCATATTGAGTTTATTTATTAAATTGAGGAAGATACTCTTTATGCGCTTCCAATAGTTCATTTATTACAATGTTTGCAATTTCATCACTTGGACATAGTGGGTTCAAATTTAAAGCAGCAATTGCTAAATCTTTATTTCCAGTAACTGCGGCTTCAACAACCATACGCTCAAAAGATTTCATCATTTGAATATAACCATTAATTTGAACTTTACACTCACCTGTAGCAAGTGGTTTAGGGCCATCTGCACAAATGCGACAAGCTACTTCTACCGCACTATCGTTTGGTAAGTTAGAAATAGCACCATTGTTTCTTACATCAACATATTGGATGTCTCCGCGATCATTGTAAATGGATTGTATCAGATTGCAGGCGGCATCTGAATACTTTGCACCTCCACGTTTTTCAAGTTGCTTTGGTTTCACATCCAAATCCTTATGACTATACAGTTCGAATAATTCTTTTTCGACTTGACTTACAACTTCTCCACGTACATTTCCTTCTTTAAACTGTTCCAACTCTTCATTCAGTTGTTCGCGTGTAAAGAAGTAATAATTATGGTATGGACATGGAATCGCATGTAGTCCACGGATAAAGGAAGATGAGTATGGAAGTGAGATAAAGTTTTTCATGGCAATAGTGTCATTGGCAGATACGTTTGCATATTTTTCAACAGCTTCATCCATAACAGATACACCATCAACAAATACATCAGTAGCAAAAATGAAATGGTTTACACCTTGTAATTCCATCGTAACACGGGTTTCATCGACACCAAGAATATTGGCTAATCCACTCACCATGTTAACGGGAACATTGCATAAACCAATAACTTTTTTGTAATTAGTATATTTTAAAACGGCTTCTGTAACCATACCAGCGGGATTGGTGAAGTTTATCATCCAAGCGTTTGGACATAGTTCTTCCATATCTTTTACAATATCAAGAATTACTGGAATGGTACGAAATGCTTTAAACATTCCTCCGGCTCCATTTGTTTCTTGTCCAATCATGCCATGACTTAATGGAATTCTTTCATCAAGAACACGTGCTGGTAATCTACCTATACGCATCTGTGTCGTAACGAAGTCTGCATCTTTCAATGCTTCTCGACGATTATAGCTTAAGACTATTTTCATTGGTAAGCCAGCTTTTTCAACCATACGTTTTGCCAAAGCACCAACAATTTCAAGCTTTTGACGGCCTTCTTCAATATCAACTAACCATAATTCGCAAATCGGTAAAGTGTCATATCGTTTAATAAAACCCTCTACTAATTCTGGAGTGTAACTGCTTCCGCCACCTATTGTGACAATCTTAACTGCATCTTTTCTCATATCATACCTCCTGTTTTTCTCGGTCTTAGAAATTATAAAGTGGTCTAGACCTTTGTGGAAAACCAATATATTGTGTACATTGGTCTATACCATGATAGCATGTTTGTGTAAGCGTGTCCATTCCTAAAATAAAAAAAGTGATAATTTATTATATGGGTATATAGAAAGGTAATATAAGCCTTTCTTTATTATATATATGGGAATTGCTTACCTATTTAAAATTCAATTATGTGAAAAAAGAAAAAAGAAAAGAAAGGGGTTGCATTTTTTTTAAAGCGTGGTAGAATATGTTTGTAAAGTGGTATATACCAAATGGAAAGGAGGAATGAATGATGGTTAAAATTCTGTTAGTGTGTTCTGCAGGAATGTCAACGAGTCTTATGGTAGAGAAAATGAAAACCTCTGCTGCATCACAAGGACTTGAAGTTGAAATTTGGGCAGTTGCTGACGCAGAAGCAAAAACTAATATCGATAAAGCTGATATTATGATGCTAGGACCACAGGTTCGTTTCTTGGAGAAAAAAATGAAAGAAATCGCCGGAACAAAACCTGTAACAGTTATCGACATGCAGGCGTATGGTACGATGAATGGGGAAAAGGTTTTGGCACAAGCACTAAAAATTTTAAATATTCAATAAAACTAATCAATCAATAAAACTAACTAATCAATTAGTGGAAGGAAAGAAAAATTATGAATGGATTTATGAATTGGATGGAGGAACACTTTATGCCTGTTGCTGCCAAAATTGGTAGTCAAAGACATTTAGTTGCAGTCCGTGATGGATTTATCTCAATTATGCCAATAACAATGGTAGGTAGTATTGCCGTATTATTAAACGTATTCTTCCGTGACTTACCAAACGAATGGTGGGGAGAAGGAAACAGTTTCACAACAGCTATGACACAAGTAATCAACGTAAATGGAAATGTTTACTTTGGTTCAATAGTAATTTTAGGATTATGTTTCACATTTGCTTTAGGATATCATTTAGCAAAATCATACGATGTTAACCCAATCGCAGGTGGAGTTATTGCATTTGCTGCTGTTGTTACTTGTATGAGCCAAGGTGTTAGTGTAAGTCTTGATGTTGCGAAAGCGCCAGCTGAAGTAACAGAATTCTTAACAGCTGCTGGAGCAACTATTGCTAAAGGAACTGCTTCTCTTGGTACTTGGGGAAACTTAGGTAGTAATTACACAGGATCAGGTGGATTATTTACTTGTTTAATTGTTGGACTTCTTTCAACAATGATTTATGTAAAACTTATGATTAAGAAAATTACGATTAAATTACCAGACTCAGTACCACCTGCAGTAAGTAATGCATTTGCTGCAATTATTCCAGGAGTTATCGCAATTTATGTATTCGCAATTGTAACTCAAATTTGTGTAGTAACTTCAGGATTATATCCAAACGATTTAATTGTTAAATATATTCAAGCTCCAATGTTAGGATTGTCTCAAGGATTCTTCAGTGTTATTTTGATTGTATTCTTAGTACAATTATTCTGGTTCTTTGGTCTTCACGGATCAAATGTTATGGCACCAATCATTGAAGGAGTTTATACACCAGCATTATTAGATAACTTAGCTGTATATAACACAACACATTCAACAGAAGGAATGAAATATATGTGGACTCGTGGATCATTTGATGCGTATGCTCAGATGGGTGGTTCAGGAATTACACTAGGATTAATTATTGCTATCTTCTTCTTCTCAAAACGTGATGATTCTAAAGCAGTAGCAAAATTATCAGCACCAATGGGAATCTTCAACATTAATGAACCTATTATATTTGGTATGCCAATTGTATTAAACCCAGTATACCTAATTCCTTGGTTAATTGTTCCACCAATATGTGCAGCAATTGCCTTAGCGTTCACAATGGCTGGAATTATACCTCCAGTATTCGTTCAAGTACCTTGGGTAATGCCTGTAGGATTCTATGCTTGGATGGCAACAGGTGGTAACTTCATGGCAGCATTAGTTTCAATATTATGTTTAGGAGTATCTTTCGTACTATGGACTCCATTCGTAATGTTAGCAAACAGAATGCAAGCGAAAGAAGAAGCAGCTGAAAAAGCTTTAAACATGGAATAATCGAATTATAACAAGTACTAAGCGAGGAGAGGGGAAATTTACTTTTTCTCGCTTTTTAAAAAAACAGGAGGAAACAAACATGGAAGGCATTGAATTAATTTGTTTTGAAATTATATCAAGCGTTGGAATGGCAAGAGGAAGTTTTATTGAAGCTATCGATCTTGCTGAAGAAGGAAAATTCGCCGAAGCAGAAGCAAAAATTACGGAAGGTGAAGAATTCTTTAAAGGTGGGCACAGCGCTCATGCTAAACTTATTCAAAATGAAGCAGGTGGTAATAAAACGGAAATTATCTTATTATTATTACATGCAGAAGATCAACTAATGAGTGCTGAAACATTTAAAATATTAGCAGAAAAATTTATTTCACTAAACAAAAAAATAGAAGCAAAATAAACATATAATAAGGAGGCAATGGATATGGAAAAAAAAGCAAGCTGGGAATTATTTCTAATGGCAATAGGATTTTTGTTCATCGTATCATCACAACAAATGGCAAATCCAATGATTATGATTATTGGAGGGTTAATGATTGTATTAGTAAGTGTTATTTTACTAAAGAAATCTGCTAAAAAAGAAAGAAGAAGAAACGGCAAATGGTAACATTCGCGAATGATTTTTTCTTTGGTAGTGCAACGAGCTCAACACAAAGTGAAGGCGCACATACAGCAGAAGAAAAAGGACAAGATATTTGGGATCTTTGGTATGAAGAAGAACCATTTAAATTTCATGATGAAATAGGGCCAAAAGATACTTCAACATTCTATAAGAACTACAAGAGTGACATTCAACTTCTAAAAGAGACTGGTCATAACTCTTTTCGTACATCAATTAGTTGGTCAAGATTGTTTCCAAAAGGATTTGGAGAAGTAAATCAAAAAGCTGTTACTTTTTATACTTCTGTATTTCGTGAATTAACAGCAAATAATATTACTCCATTTGTGAACTTGTTCCACTTTGATATGCCAGTTGCGTTGCAAAAAATTGGTGGTTGGGAAAACCGTGAGGTTGTAGAATACTATCGTGTATACGCCAAGACTTGTTTTTGTTTATTTGGTGATGTAGTTAAACATTGGTTTACATTTAATGAACCCATTGTGCATGTAGAATGTGGCTATCTTCAAGGGTATCATTACCCATGTAAGACGGATCCAAAAGCTGCGGTACAAGTTGCTTACCATACTGCATTAGCAAGTGCTTTAGCAATACGTGAATATCATCAATTGAAGCAGGGTGGTAAAATTGGGATTGTTTTAAATCTTACCCCAGCGTATCCACGCAGTGAACATTGCGCTGATGTAAAAGCTGCTAGAATTGCCGAATTATTTGCAAATAAGAGCTTTCTAGATCCGTCTGTAAAAGGAACCTATGATCCTGAATTAATTGAATTGATTCGTAAACACGATTTAATGCCAATTTATTCAAGTGATGATATAGCAGTTATCGCAAATAATAAAGTTGATTTTTTAGGCGTTAATTATTATCAACCTGTTAGAGTTTGTGCAAAAGCAAATATGCCCAATAACGAAGCTCCATTTATGCCAACTTATTATTTTGATTATTATGAAATGCCTGGAAGAAAAATGAATCCTTATCGTGGATGGGAAATATACCCACGAGGAATATATGATATCGCAATGAATATTCGCGATAATTATGGAAATATTGAATGGATGATTACTGAAAACGGTATGGGAGTAGAAAACGAAGAGCGTTTCCGTAAGGATGGGCGAATTGAAGATGACTATCGTATTGAATTCTATAAAGACCATTTAACTTGGTTAGCAAAAGGAATAGCAGAAGGAAGTAACTGTATTGGTTATCATGTTTGGACGTTTATCGATTGTTGGAGTTGGTTAAATGCTTATAAGAATCGATATGGTTTCGTAGAGCTAGATTTAAAGAGTCAAAAACGAATCATTAAGAAATCAGGGTACTGGTTTAAAGAATTAACACAAAATCACGGGTTTTAATTGTAAAAAGTGCCTAATTTTTATATAATTAAAAATGATATCGATATTGTGAATAAGGAGAAATGACAATGGTAGAAGTAAATGAGAAATTATATGTCAGTGCAGATGCATTTTTTAATAGTATAGCAGAATCAGTGGCGTATGATATTAGTGATTCAACTGGAAAAAAGATACGTCCTAAACAAATCAAAAAAGGGTATTCTTATACAAAAGTAATGAAGAATAAAGTGAAACGTAAAGGGGATGTAAGCATCACCATATCAAAATGGAATCCACCTTATGCGTATGCTGCTGAATTTTCATCTCTTACAGGAGTGAATTATCTTTCCTATGAAATTGAAGATTTAGAAGGGGGCTATATTGGAGTTACGTATAGAGAAGACTTTAAAGGTGTATCAAAATCCAAAGATCTAAACTTTAAACTTGTCAATGTCTTCTTTAAAAAGAAAGCAAAACGTAGAGCTATAAAACTATTACGTGCTATTGAAAAGTATGCACAAGAAGAACAAGTAAAAAAAGATACAAAAGAGGAAGCAACAATAGATACAAAATAATTAGGCTTTCTCTCAAAGGAGGCTAATCATGGCTAGATTAGGAATTTCACTTTATCCAGAACATAGTACTTTAGAGAAGGATAAAGCGTATGTAACATTAGCAGCAAAATATGGAATTAAAAGAATTTTCACTTGCTTATTAAGTGTAGAAAAGAGTCGTGAAGAAGTATTGGTGGAATTTCGCGAATTAATTGATCATGCCCATACATATGGAATGGAAGTTATTTTAGATGTTGCACCATTTGTATTTGATTTACTAGGTGTATCCTATGATGATTTATCATTCTTTAAAGAGATGCACGCCGATGGAATTCGTTTAGATGAAGGCTTTGATAGCTTAAAAGAATCTTTGATGACATACAATCCCGAGAATTTAAAAATTGAAATTAACGCCAGTTTAGGAACAAAATACTTAAACAATATTATGAGTCATTATCCAAAACTAGACAATTTAATTACGTGTCATAACTTTTATCCACAAAGATATAGTGGATTAAGCTATGAACATTTTGAAAAATGTAGTAAGGATATTAAAAAATTGAACTTTAAAGTAGCAGCATTCATATCTTCACAAGAACCAAATTCATTTGGTCCTTGGCCAGTAAATGAAGGCTTGTGTACGTTAGAAATACATCGTGATTTACCAATCGATGTTGCCGCTAGACATTTATTTGCGACACGTCTTGTGGATGATGTTATTATTGCGAACTGTTTTGCTAGTGAAGAAGAACTAGCAACGCTTTCTCAAATTGATCCAGGTAAATTAACATTCAAAATTGATTTTGAAAAAGAGTTACACCCAACTGAGGCAAAGATACTATATGAACACCCTCATTTTGTAAGAGGAGATATGAGTGAATATATGGCAAGAAGTACAATGCCACGCGTTACTTTTGCGTCTCTTAGTGTACCTCCCGAAAATACGAGAGATTTAAAACGTGGAGATGTAGTCATTGTGAATGATAATTATTCACGTTATAAAGGGGAACTTCATATTGTTTTAAAAGATATGCCAAATGATGGACGTAAAAATGTAATCGGACGAATACCAGCAAATGAAACAATGCTACTAGATTATATAAAACCATGGAAAACATTTGGCTTTATGAAGTAAGTTACAAATTATGAAAAGGAGGTGAGTATTTTGGCTATCCCTAAGTATTTGGAAATCAAAGAACGGATAATAGATGAAATCAAAGGGAAACCAGTAAACTCACCTATATCTTCAGAACGAGATTTAGCAATACAATTTGACGCTAGTCGTATGACTGTTCGTAATTCTATTAATGAACTTGTTGAAGAAGGATATTTATATCGAGAAAAGAATAAAGGAACCTTTGTTGCGGATAAAAAATTAATAAAAAAGAATACAGCAACGGAGATTTTACAAAGCTATGATACAAATGATTACAGCATTATCTACTTTAGTTTTAAAAATGCTGAAGATTTAGATTTTGATATTACACCATTTTTAGAACTTGATGAAGAAGACTCTCGGGTGCTAAGAATTGTTAGATTAAATAAAACTGAAGGTCGCCCATCGAGTGTTGAGGAAGTTTACTTTATAAAAAGTTTTGTAAGTGATGAGGATGTAAAGAATCTTCGCAACCTTTTAAATTTAAATCATTTAATTGTTAATGGGAGTGTTACCCAGCGTTTTCATCCAGTCATCATACCTGCACAATATGCAAATTTATTAAAATTAAAAATAAATATACCGGTGATTATGATAGAAAGCACCATTCGAAGTAAGAATGGAAAACCTTTGGTTTATATTAGAGCTTATAATAACCCTTTTGAAAAAACAATTGAAATAACTTCTTAAGCACCTGTATACCGATACAGGTGCTTTTTGAAATATCATATCAATTTGTAACGAAATAATGTATAATATGAGAATATTAGGAGGTATTTTAATGAATCAATCAAATATAAATAAGTATACACAGACATATGGAACACGTTTTACAAGAGCACAAAAGAAGAAGAGTATAGAGGCACTTAGTGAAGACTTTAAAGCACTAGGATATGAAAGTACACTCATACGAGGAAAGAAATTTATATCAAGAGCAGATAACTATTTATATGGAAATCTGAAACAAATGAAGACAGTGATTGTTGTGCCCTACGATACACCAGAGCGAAAGGTATGGCACAAAGTCTTATACTTTCCTTTTGATGGTACACGTACTGCTAATAAGACAATGGTGGCAACCTATGTTCCAGTACTGATCTTATTTGCTATTATCTTTGGAAGTTTATATGGATTACAACCAATGATCACTTCTTTAGAAATAACAACGATTATGTCACTAGTTCTATTTGCTTTAACATTAGGCTTGATGTATTGGATGTTACATGGTATTCATAATGCACATAACTATAATCGTAATTCTGCATCTATTCTTGCAGCTCTTGAAATTGCTGGAAAATTAGACAAAGATGAACGAAAAAAAGTAGGTTTCTTATTTACGGATAAGAATAAAATGCGTTTTTTAGGAGCAGAATCAAGCGTGAATGATTTTGTGAACAATGGAAAGAATCCTAACTTTATTGCTTTAGATTGTATTGGCTTAGGAAGTAATGTGAAGATTGCTTATAATCCACAAAATAGAAAACTAGCGAATGAAGTTGCGAAAAACTATCCAGATAAGAAAATAACGATTGAGTGTATCAAACTAAGTGAAGAAATGCGTTTACAAACAGCTATGACGCACTTTAAAAAAGCCATCATAATATCAAGTGGTGAATGTGATGAAGATGGTAATCTATTTGTATTAGGTAGTGGAACTAGTAAGGATACAAAAATAGATGAAACATTGATAGATAATATTAGCACCATGGTATATAAGTACTTGCATATCCAAAAATAGAAGTAGGAGGGATTTAATGTTACGTAAATTATTGTCATTATTACATAATAAGGTATTTATTATAGCCGTATTAATTATTATTCAATTAGGTATCTTTTTTGGACTAGTAATAAAGCTAAGTGAATACTTTGTCTTTATATATGTTCTCTTAATAGCGCTAAGCTTTTGTATGAGTATCTATGTTATTAATAAGAACGATAATCCCACCTATAAAATTGCTTGGGTTTTACTAATTATGTCATTATCTGTGTTTGGTGGATTAATATACTTATTATTTGGGGGACAAAAAGTACCTAAAGAATTAAGAAAACGTGATAGTGATGCCATAGAAGACATTCAAGGTGTTGTATGGCAAAATACTGAAATAATGGAAGAACTACAAATAGAAGATGCCGTTGCCCATAAACAAGCCAATTATTTATGGAAAAATGCATGCTTTCCTATTTATGGACATACAGAAACAACTTTTTTTCCTATCGGAGAAGATAAGTTTAAAGCAATGATACCAGAGTTGAAAAAAGCAAAGAAGTTTATCTTCTTAGAATACTTTATCATAGCGCCTGGTATTATGTGGGATAGTATTCTAGATGTTTTAATTGAGAAGGTTAAAGAAGGCGTTGAAGTGCGCGTTATCTATGATGATGCTGGTTGTATTTCAACCCTGCCAAGTGATTACTATAAAGTACTTAGAAAGCTAGGCATAAAAGCAAAAGTATTTAATCCTATTAAACCACGATTGGCAATACAGATGAACAATCGAGATCATCGTAAGATTCTAGTGATTGATGGAAAAGTAGGAATGACTGGTGGTATTAACTTAGCGGATGAATACATTAACGAGAAAGTAAGGTTTGGTCATTGGAAAGATTGCTCAGTTATGATTAAAGGAGAAGCTGTCTGGAATTTAACCTTAATGTTCTTACAGTTTTGGAACTATGATGAAAAAATTAAAGATGATGTATATGACTATAAACAAGATAATGCGTCTTTCCAGGATATCGAAAATGATGGATATGTACAACCATATAGTGATAGTCCAACAGATGAAGAAAATGTTGGAGAATATACGCATATTAATATGATCAATGCAGCTACTAAGTATGTATATGCAACAACGCCTTACTTAGTAATTGATAACGAAATGAAAACAGCTTTATTATTAGCTGCTAAAAACGGAATTGAAGTACGTATTCTAGTACCTCATATACCAGATAAATGGTATGTATTTGCAGTGACACAATCAAACTATCTAGATTTAATTAAAGGTGGTGTAAGGATTTATGAATATACACCTGGATTTGTACATGGTAAAACATTTGTGGTAGATGATAAAATGGCTGTTGTAGGAACTGTTAATATGGATTATCGTTCCTATTATTTACACTATGAGTGTGGTATTTGGTTCTATAAGAGTAAAGTTGTTATGGATGTTAAAAAAGATTATTTAGAAACCTTAGAAAAGAGTCATGAAGTAACACTAGAAGAGTGTACAGGGATTGCTTTTCCAGTACGTATCATGCGTGCTATTCTAAATTTATTTTCACCACTGATGTAAATAAAAGCGACACAAGTAGTTAATCTACATAGCGTTTGAATCAGTTTACAATCGATTATTATGGAAGGTAACTAGACAATTAGTTACCTTTTTCTAATCTTCTGTAGTTAATAATTTAAAAATTCTTTACGATTTGAACTTTGAATAGTATAATTAAAACATTGAGGTGTATTTACTATGAATAAAAAGATAGGTCTTATTTGTGAAGGTGGAGGTACGAAAGCTGCCTACACGTGTGGCGTGTTACAGTGCTTTTTAGATTTTGATGTAGAATTTCCTTACTGTACAGGAATTAGTGCAGGGGCAGAAGTTCTATTACCTTTTGTGGCTAAACAAAAGGATAGACTGCGTATTACTGGTGTAGATGCAGCAAGTGATCCTAAAGCGATTGGGCTTTCGCCTTTATTAAGGGAACATGGCGTATTTGGCATTCATCATGTTTGTAAGTTTATTGAAGAAAGAGCACCTTTAGATTATGAGGCTTTTATGAAGAATGAAACAAAGCTTGATATTGGTGTATATAATATGGATACAAATAAGGTAGAATACTTTGCGAAAGAATACTTTGATCCTAAAGAGCAAATTCTTATGCAAGCAAGTTGTGCGTTATTCTTATTAACGCGTCCTTATAAGTTCCGTGATCATACGTACATGGATGCAGGTTTAATAGATATGATACCTATTGAACAAAGTATACGTGAAGGAAATGAGAAGCATGTCTTTATTTCAACAAAAGAAGAAAACTATGTGCGTAAAGCAGCGCCACAATGGCAAATATTTTTAGCTAGATTTATGTACCCGGGAAATAAAGAAATAAGAAACAACTTAAAGATACGTCATGAGAACTATCAAAAACAATGGGGAATTGTGAAAGACTTAGAAGATCAAGGCAAGGCATTGGTCCTTCGTCCAAGTGCAGACTATGGAGTAACACGATATACTCAAGATAAAGATTTATTGCAACGTTGGTTTGATTTAGGATATGAAGATACAAAAAACAGAATGGATATGATTAAGGAATTTATGAAGTAAAATCGAGAGAGAGTTTTCTCTCTTTTTGTTTGTCTTGAGAAAAAAACAAATGATTGTGTGTTACTAGCTTGTGACCAAATGCTTTTATACTAGAAATACAATGAGTATATTGTGAAGGTAACATGTTTATAAAAAGAAAAAAGGGGTACGAGAGAAATGAAAAAAATATTAATGATTTCGACAATCGCAGTTCTTTTGATAACCTTAGTATATCAAGGGTCTATGGCGTTCTTCGTTGCAGAACAAAGTGTCGCAACACCAATTAGTGCAGGAAAACTTGGAATAAAGTTGGTGGACTATTCAGAAGAAAAAAATGCTGTTATGAGTAAAAAGGGATATCAGTTTGAAAAAGCAATGCCAGGGGCAGTTCTTTCAAGACAAGTACACGTAGAAAATGTAGAACAAAAAACATTGTATCTTCGCGTAAGTGCAACAAAATATTGGACAGACAAAGATGGAAACAAATTACCAGATAAAGATGCATCATTAATTAAGCTAACAACGAAAGATCCAACAAATTGGATTATTCGCGATGATGCAGCAAATTCAAATTCTGAAATTGTATATTTCTACTATCGTTATCCATTAAAAGCAAATGATAAGACAACAAATATTATGGATGCAATTGAAATTAGTAGTCAATTAACAAATCAAGAATATGCAGAACATCAAGTAAAAGTATTAGTAGAAGCAAATGCAGTTCAAGAATATGCAGCCAAAGAAGCCATTGAAAATGAATGGGGTATGGATGCAACGTTTGATAAAAACGGTGTCTTACTAGACATTAAAGAATAGCACTGTAATAGGAGGATGAATATGAAAAAGAGAATAGCTACAATATGTACCATCGTAATGTTCATGCTTATGGTGACTCCATTACATGCAAAAGAAGATGGACAGACAGGATTGGTATTTGAAGGGGATTCAAGTGAATTCATTGTAACAGATGCAGGAAATACAACAGGAGCTTTTGAAGATATCATGCCTGGTGAAGAACGAGTACAAAAGATTTCATTAAGCAATGATAGTTATGAAAATATGAAGTTTTATGTTAGAACGGAACAGTCAAAATCATTGGGTGAAGGTAAAGTAAATGGGGAAATCGTTTATGATGTAGCTTTTAAATCAAATGATGAAGCATTTTATACAGGAAGAGTTGGTGGACCTAATAAAAAAGGTATTGTTGATTTAGACTCTAACTATTTATTAAAAACCTTGAAAAAAGGTGAAAGTGTTGATGTTCTAGTTTCTGTTAAAGTAGATGGTACTTCAATGGATAACAATTACCAAGGAACGCAAGGAGACTTAGGATTTGTATTTAGTGTAGAACATGATGAACCAACTACGCTTACCAAAGTAGTTAACGTAGTGAATAAAATACCAGTGGTAAATAAAATACCAGGGATTAATACAGGTGATAAAACAGCTGTAGGTGTATTATTAGCAGTTGTTGGGTTAAGCGCTGTAGTCATCGTATTCATTATTATAAAGAAGAGAAGAGAGAAAGGTGATCAACATGAATAGAAGTTATAGAACATTGAAAGCTTCCTTTATAATTCTTGTTGTTAGCTTATTAATGATTCCCTTCTCTTTAGCAAAGGTACATGCAGCAAGTTATGAAGTAGTATTTAAGAGCGGAGCTCATGGAACCATTAATGGAAATAAAAATGAAACGCACAAATTAAACGCAGGAGATATCTTTCCAGATGAACCAGTAGTTCAAGCTGAAGCAGGCTATGCTTTTAAAGGTTGGGATAAAGCATTACCAAGTGTTGGATCTACAGTTAGTGGAAAACAAGTATTCGTTGCTAGATATAGCGTATTAGTTTCTGGTGTACAATATACTGTGCATTATGTAGATGAAAATAAAGTAGCAATAGCAACCCCTAAAACAATTGTTGCTGAAGAGAATTCGACGGTAAATGAACGTGCTAAAAATGTAGCAGGTTACCAATACCAAGAAGCAACTAAGGACCTTACAATCACAAAGGATTTAAAAGATGTTTACTTTACGTATACACTTACCAACCCAAATGAAGTAATTAAATACGTAGAAACAACAGAATATGAAACTATTAATCAAGTAGTTAATGGTGAAAATGCAGCAAACAACAATAACGCTACAACAAACAATCCTACTGAAGCACCAGGAACTACTCCTGATAATGAACCAGTACAGGACAATGAAACACCAAAAGCTGATGGAGGAAAAGATAAAGTCGAAGATAACCAAACTCCTAAAGCTAAAGGTACTAGTAACAACATGTTATTAATTGGTGGAGGTATTGCAGGGTTAGCGCTACTTGTAGGTTGTATTCTATTCTTCCTTAAAAAACGCAAAATAACAGAAGAATAACAAATAAATGAAAAAGTGTAAATTTATGGCAAT
Organism: Longicatena sp.; assembly: GCA_036639635.1. GTDB lineage: Bacteria > Bacillota_I > Bacilli_A > Erysipelotrichales > Erysipelotrichaceae > JAVWIF01. Next base: position 33,034 of record JAVWIF010000005.1, on the reverse strand, counting down.
TTACACTTTTTTATGTTATTCTAATAATTATAATTAATAGACATAATTAGGATGAAATTTGCGTATAGTTTAAAAAGATACAAAAATACTGTTTTTTCTGTAGTATTAGATGTAAAATAAAGAAATAAAAACTAATAGCGATAGGGGCTGAAATGAATGAATGAAGAAAAAGAATCTAACTTAGATATTAAATTATTTGGTAATTTTCAAATGCAGCAAGCTGATGCTGTTTTAACTGAAGATAACATTCGTTCGGAAATGAGTTTAAAATTATTGGCATATATTTTATGCCACAGAGACTATAATGTTTTAGTAAGTGAATTAAGTGAAGCACTATGGGAAGAAGATGAAAGCGATAATCCAGTGGGAGCATTAAAAAACTTGATGTATCGTTTACGAAGTATCTTAAAGGAAACATTTGGAAGAAAGGACTTTATATTAACCAATAGAGGATCTTACGTTTGGAATAAAGATATAAAGGTAACAATGGATATAGAAACGTTTGAAAAATATTATCAAGCCGCAAAACATGAAACAGATATATCTAAAAAGATAAGTTATATGCAAAAATGTGTAACAAGTTATCAAGGAACTTTTTTATCAAAACTTTCAAGTGAACATTGGGTCATACGTTTATCTACATATTATCATTCTTCTTATCTAAGTGTTGTAAAAGAGCTGGCAGACTTATATAAAACAGAAAATGATTACAAGAAAGTAGAAGAACTATGTAACAAAGCACTAGAACTAGAACATTTCGATGAACAAATACATTGTTATTTAATTGAAGCATTAATAAAACAAGAAAAGAAACAATTAGCCATTGAACAATATGGAGCAACAACGGAACTATTTTATGCGCAATTTGGCACAAAACCATCTAAAAAATTAAAAGCACTTTATCAAGAAATGCTAAAACAAAAAAATGAATTAGAATTAGATTTAGAAATCATCCAAGAAGACTTAGATGAAGCATTGTTACCAAAAGGAGCTTTCTATTGTGAGTATGGAGAATTTAAAAAGATTTATAACTTACAAGCTAGACAAGCGAAAAGATTAGGAATATCCGTTTATTGTGGGTTGATTACCTTGAAATTTAACTATAAGATATCAGAAACAAGTGAACTATATTTGAAGTCTATGAGCAAAGCAATGGAAAGCTTACATGGAGCTATTGATAAGACATTACGTGTAGGAGATGTAGTGGCAAGGTACAGTATGTCTCAGTTTGTAATATTACTACCAACATGTGCTTATGAAACAAGTGTCATTGTAATGGAAAGAATTAAAGATAACTTTTTAGCAGAAGATGCTCGTAAAAGAATTGATTTTATATATGATGTAAAAGAATTAACAATATAAAGGAGGGAAAATACCATGGATAATCAAAAAGCAATGCGTTTAAGTGAGCTATGGTTGTGCATTGATAGAATGGATGAGACAGTACTTGCTGGAAGAATCTATTCCCAAATTCAAGAAGCTCCTATCATCTTTAACAACTTTGATATGCTAATCATCAAAGTAGATGAAATTTTTGATACCATCGGTCACCCACAATCCTTCCAAATCAGTAGAAGTATGGTATCTGATCATGAACCTTCTGTACAACGTAACAAAGCAAAACCCAAACAACTAGTGGAAAGTAATGAAATCTATAAAAACAAAGGACAAGTAAATTCCTTTATATTATGCGTAGAAACGCGACAATTTTCCAATTGGCAAGGTGTCTTAAAGGATGAGAACGCTAAAGTAATTGGTATATTTAAAGATGTAATTGAATTTCTTCATATATTGTATAATGCTAAAAAGACTGGTGAATAATCATCAATCTTTTTTTTCTATCATTATTCGCGTTACCAACCTGTGACTTGACATTGTTAAGATATACACGATATATGAGATTTTATCTCTTTAGAAGAGATTGGAAAATATAGAAATAGGAGGATCATTTATGAAGAAAAAAATTGCGAAAGCATTGTTAAGTGTACTAAGTGGTATTATGGTGATATCTTTATTTTTGTGTACTACACCAGGTAAACAACTATTAGCAACTCCTTCTAATGATGGTGAAACAAACGACGATAAAGTGAACGCTAGTGTGCCTTTAACACAAGCAGGTCCTATGATAAGTCGTGCGAGTGCGAGCACAGAGGGTCTTAAAATGAGCAAAACAGCAAAAGCAGAAGGCGACGATCGTTATTCAATTAATCTTGAAGCTTATGTAGAAGGTAGTGTTACTTCAACAGCTGTACCTTCTGATATTGTTCTAGTTCTTGATCAATCTGGAAGTATGGGCGATGACTTTGTAGAATATAAAAAAATATTTGGAAATAAAGTTAATACAGATAAGAGTTATTATATACTGATTGACAATGAGTATAAAAAAGTAGAGTATTGCGATAACCGCAAGCACTTGGCATGGGAATTTGATGGTAAAAATTATGATGATGGTCATTTCTTCCCTAAAACTAGTGAAAGCGACACAATACAGAATCATGTCCAATTTTATTATAAAGCTAGTGGTGAGCAAAAAATGACTGCATTAAAAAAAGCTGTTACTGGTTTTGTTACTTCGGTAGCTGACAATGCAACGAAAAATAATGTTGATCATAGAGTTGCTATGGTTGGATTTTCTTCAAAAGATAATAATAAGTTGTTTAAAAAATCTGGGGATGTAATATATAATACATTACAATACTATCCTGATAGTTATAAAGGTGCATACTATTCAGTTAAAAACTCTGGGGAGGCTAGTGCTCTTGAGGCAAATATCGGTTACTTATGGCCACTAGGAGCAACTAATACTGATAAAGGTATTGAAATGGCAAATGGTGTTTTAGAATATAACGCGAGACAAGATGCTAATAAAGTAGTGATTGTATTTACGGATGGTGAGCCTAATAATCATGATGGATTTGATGAACCTGTAGCAAATAATGCTATTGAACAAGCAGGGATAGCAAAAGCGACACATAAAGCAACTGTTTATTCAGTTGGAGTAGTTCAAGATGCAGATCCAACAGCTCCTATTAACCCTAACACATATTCTGATAGTAGATACACATCAGGACAAAAAATCAATAAATTCTTACAATATGTTTCATCAAACTTTAATCAAAATGATTTAACGATGGATTCAAGTTATACGACAGTACAAAGTGCAGGTCATTATTTAGTTGCTACTAACTCAGATGAATTAAATAATATTTTCGGTAGTATTTCAGATAGTATTACACCTTCGGTTATACTTGGAAAAAATACAATTCTAAAAGATGTTGTATCAGCTTACTTTAAAAAAGATGGAAGTACAAATGTAAGCGTCTATACAGCAGATTATACTGGTAAAAATGCTGATGGTAAGATTAATTGGACTGCTGAAACACCAACAAAAGAAGTGAATGCAACATGGACGACAAATGATACATTGCAAGTTACAGGGTTTGACTATTCAGCAAATTGTATACATGAAGCAGCTGGAAGTACACCAGTATCTGGTAAGAAGTTAATTGTTAAAATTACTGGTCTTACTCGTTCAGATGGATTTATTGGAGGAAATAGCGTTCCAACAAATACAGCAGATTCAGGGGTTTCAGTTAATGAACCAACTGGATCAATTGATAAAAAGTTTGAACAACCAAATGTAGATGTACCATTGAAATATGAAATGAATGTTCAAAATCAAAGTATTTATCTTGGAAATCAATTAAATGATGCTAAAAAATTCTTCACTGACGCGAATGCAGATTATTTAATAGATAATACTGGTTATAAATGGAATGAAATTCATAATAAATTTGTAACTATTACGTATACGTTAAAAGACGGAAATAAAGAAATTGGAACATATACAGTAAATCCAGGGGCTACTTCAGGTAGTTGGGTATCTGGACCAACAACAGATACAACAGGTTTTACAGAAACGCATATGTATACAGTTGATGTTAAAGTTACACCAACAGAGCCAAAAACTACAAATCCAGAATTAGCTGCAAACAAAGATGCCAATTTATATATCTATAAACCAACACTTGTTGCTAGTGATGAAACAGTATTCTTAGGCGATACAACGGATTTGAATAATCGTGTTGGTAAACCTACTTGGAAATCTGATGTAACAACAGCTCCAACACCTGACAGTGCTGAGCCAACGCTTAGTTTAACTCATAACAGTAAGAACGGAACGGAACAAGGAAATGATATAACAAAATATGCACCAACTGTTGACTCTGATATTAAATTAATCGTTAAAAATGGTGAGATAGATATTACCAACAATTCTACAATTACAAATGCTGATGGTAAGGATGCTAGTCATGACTATACAATCTATGTAATTCGTGGACAGTTAAATATTGTAAAGAATATAAATGATCAATATACAACAGCGACTGCTCCTAAAGCAAATCAATCATTTATCTTTAAGATTGAAAAAAGAGATAGTAAAGATGGAAATGTAGTGGATACGTTCTATCAAACTATTGACTTCTCTGCAAATCAAAAAGATACAGAAAAACAGGTACTTGTAAAGGGACTTAAAAAAGGTTATTATACAGTTTCAGAAATGACTGATTGGTCTTGGAAATATGCAGAACAGAGCAATCTACGCAAAGATAACTATAACAAAAATGCATCAGAAAATGTAAACCTATTTATTGGGGATAGAGATTCTAACAAAGAATATTATGGTACGGAAACAAATCCAGCAACTACTTTATTTGTTAATAACTTACGTACAGATATTAATATTCTAGGAGATGGTGCTTCAGCAATTAACAAATTTACAGGAATCAATAAAGGTTTAAATATAAAAAAAATCAATTCAAGATTTGGTAATATTGACACAGTTTTAAAAGGAAATACAACAGAAATACAAGAATCTAAAAGATAAAGAAAAGGAGTTTAATTATAATGTTTAAAAAAATTATGAATGTAATTACTTCTCTTTTGATGGTAGTTATGGTGCTCTTTGTTTGCATATTCTTTGCACCTAAACTATTTGGTATTAAACCTTTAGCAGTATTAAGTGGAAGTATGGAGCCTGCTTACCATGTTGGTAGTTTAGTGTTTGTAAAAGAGACAAAACCAGCTGATATTAAAGTAGGTGACGCAATCACCTTTAAGATTGGAACAGGTGATACGGTGGTAACACATCGAGTAATCGAAATTGATAAAGAAAATAATGCTTTCAAAACAAAAGGTGATAATAACAATGTTGCCGATGGTGGAAGTGTTGCCTACAACAATGTAATGGGGAAAGCATTCTCATTCTCCATTCCATTATTAGGATATCTTGCTGTATATATGAGTTCTAAAGCAGGACTTATCGTAATTGTAAGTGTTATTGTTGGAATTGTAGTATTATCATACTTACCAGATTTATTAAATAAAAACAAAAAAAAGAAGGTGAAGACAGATGAGAATAGAAAATAAAAAGCACAGGAATATTTTAGTATTATGTCTCTCACTAGTCTTAGTGGCAGGAATTGGAGTAACCTATGCACTTCTAACTCATAAGACAGATGCTGCTACCAATAAATTTCAAGGTGCCAATGTAAACATTGCTGTTATGGAAAACGGTAAAGCACACGAAGATTCTACTAATCAAGATGAAATATATACAAATATAAGTAAAGGAAGTACTGTTGAAAAAATCGTAAGTGTTAAAAACGTGACGAGTGAAACATATCCTACAACAGATACGTATACTAGAGTTAGATTGGTTCCTATGTTTATTAAAGATGATGCTGTAAATGAAAGTATGAACGCTGAAATTGATTTAACGTATACAATGGAAACAAATACTGCATGGAAAACTGACGGTAATGGAAATTACTATTATACAAAAGTCTTAGCGCCAGGAGATACAAGTGAAGAGTTGTTAAAGAGTGTGAAATTAAGCAGTGATGTTCCAACAGGGTATCACTTAGAAGTTAAAGTACTTGCAGATGCAATTCAGGCAAGACCTTCAGCTTCATTACAAAATGCTTGGGGAATTAGCAGTTTTGATGGATTGAATGATATTGGAAGTACAGTTACTGTTAAGTAAGAGGAGAATAAAATCTTCTCTTTTTTCATGAGAAAAAGAAGAAGAATATTAAGTGATAATAGCAAAGATATTTGACACTTGTACAAAAAATTGTCTTAAATCATATAAGTATATTCTTTTTGCGATATATAAGAAATCAATTGATCTAATTGGTAATACAAATGAAAGCAATGAGATATTTCACGCATAAATAATAAAGGTTTATAAATTATCTGAACTAAAGAATGCTTTAATTATATAACTTCTATAACCAATATGACTCTGAGAAGTGATACAAAAAACCTATTATGTGCATGCAATTCATATATATTTTATATCTATCTAGTGGATGTTATCGTGTTTTGAAAAAACTTTAAAAGTTCAAAAAATAAATCGTATGTATGTTACCATCTTGTGACTTGAAAATAAGATAATAAGCGAGTAAAAGAAAAATACAAGGAGGTCTATGAGGTGGCAAATAAAAAAGTGTTTACTAAAGTCATATTAGCTCTTGGGGTAATATGTGCTGGAGTTACTGGTGCAACGTTGGCATTATTAAGCCAAGTCAGTGAAACAGCAACAAATACATTCTCTTCAAATAAAAACATATCAATGCAACTACGCGAACCTGCTTGGGATGGATATACATTTAATGATGCATTACCTAACAAACCAGGAGAAATAAAGAAGCCAGGTGTTATTGATAACTTAGGAATTGATATAGCAAATCAATATGTACCAGGAGATGTTATTAATAAAAACCCAATGTTAAAGAATATGGAAGAAAATGTTTGGGCAGCTATTAAAGTTGAATATATCAATGATGAGGGTATGTCTATTTCTAAAGCAGATTTCAATAACTTTTATGGAAAAACAAAGTATGGACAGGATGCGGAAATTAACAAAAATTATTCTCTACTTTCAAATGGAAATGCAAATTATGAAGTTTATCTCTTGAATTCTATATTAGAAAGTACGACGGAGACTAATCAAACTGTCCTATTTGATTCCATAAAAATAAATGAGAATTTACAACCAGATAAAGATGGTAAATTACCAACATTTAAAATAAAAGTTAGTGGCTATGCTGTACAGAGCCAAAACGTTAACATAGAAACAGCAAAAAAAGAAATATTAAGCATGGCAAACCAATAGGAAGCCTGAAGGAGAAAAGAAAATGAATAAAAAAAGATTAACAGCAACAGTAGCCGCTATGGCACTTACTGGTGTAATGGCAGTAGCAGGAACATTAGCTTATATGCAACAAGTTACAGAAACAAAACAAAACGTATTTACTAGTTCTAAAGATATTGATACTGAATTAACCGAAGAAACATTTGAGCAAACAGTAGCAAATAATTACTACCCAGGACAAACTATTTTGAAAAATCCAGTAATGCATAATGAATCAGTAGATGGTACTCCAATTTATGTTGCTACTAAATTAACATTCAAAGATAACGATGGAAACATTATATCTAGAGCAGATTTTGAAGCTAAATATGCCAAAATATTGGATTTTAATACCACTGATTGGGGAACAGCGCCTATTGCTACAATGAACGATAAGGGTGAGTTATACATGAATGCAACAGTATTAAGTGGAAAAGGTTCTAAAACAAATGCTATTTTTACAAAAACGCAAGTTCTTGCTGGAATTAATGAAGTAATTAAAACTGATTATGCATCAACAACAATTTACACTGTTGATAGCGCAGGAAATAAGAAAGAAGTTTCTCATGAGGAAGTTGTTAGCAACCCTACAGTTAAATATTATAATGCTGATGGTAAAGAGATTGATGCATTAACATTGCCTAAATTCCAAATAGATGTTAAAGGATATGCAGTGCAAGCAGATGGTTTAACTGCAGATCAAGCCAAAGCAGAATTAGTTAATTTAGCAAAAGCTAATTAATAGCAAATCGAAAGAGAAAAGAGGATAAATACATGAAAAAGAAAAGTACATTATTAGGAACATTAGCTTTAGCAGGAGTTTTGATGGCAGGTGGAACATATGCTTACTTACAAAGCACAACAGAACAAGCTAAGAATACATTCACAATGGGTGCAGGAATTAGTGGAGAACTAAAAGAACCAAATTGGGATGGAGAATGCTTTAAAGGTGAAACTTGTAACGTTTCAACGACTTTAGGTAAAACAAAAGCAGAAAAATTCACTCCAGGTTTAACAATGGAAAAAAATCCAATTGTTAAGAATACTTCAACAGATACACCTGCTTATGTAGCTGTAACAATTGATTATACTGGTGTTACTTCATTAGCTGATTTAGAAAAATTCGCAACAATTGATTGGAGTACTGATTGGACTTTCAATGCAAACCATACAGTTGCTTATTATAACAATGCTGTAGCAGCTGGTGAAAAAACTGCTCCATTATTTACAAACGTAACGATTAATACAACTGCAACTCAAACTTCTTCACCTGCAGCTGCAACAGATATGAAAAATTTCGAAATCACATTAAATGGATACTTATCACAAACAACTGATGTTGCTGATGGTAGTATTCAGGCTACATTAAATACAGTATTCCCAGACTTAGCTAAAAAATAGAACAATAAAAAATAGGAGAAAACGAAAATGAAAAACAAAAAATTAGTAGGATTAGTATTAGTAGGTTTATTAGCAGTTGGTGGTATTGCTGGAGGAACTTTAGCTTACTTTACAGATTCAAAAGAAGCAACAAATGTAATTACAATGGGTAAAGTAGCAATCGATTTAACTGAGCCAAATTTTGAAGCAGATAAGAAAATTGAAAATGTTAAACCTAATCAAGTAATCACAAAAGACCCAACAATTACTGTTAAAGCAGATTCTAATGATGCTTATGTACGTGCAACAATTAGCTTTAGTGATGCGTTAACAAAAATACAACAAGATGAACTTTTAGCAAATATCGTAATTAACAATGGTTGGAAACTTGAAAATGGATACTATTACTACAATAAAGCTTTAGCAGCTGGAGAATCTGCTGTATTATTTGATGAAGTAAAAATTCCTGAAACTTGGGACAATACAATGGCTAGCAAAACTTTTGAAATCAATGTTAAAGGAGAAGCAATTCAAAAAGATAGCTTCACTCCTGCTACTGATGTAAATGGATTTGTAACTGGATGGTTCTATAGTGATGGATCTGCAGTAGTTGCGAAATAATTAAAAGAAAAAAATGAGAATGACAATTTAATTGTTGTTCTTTTTTTTGTAGCTGATGAATATTTGATAATGATGTATAACGTTTTAAATTGAGTATTGTAAATTTATATAAAGGTTTATGTTGTGACCATTACGTGACTTATATTTGATACTATAGAATATATGTGAGGAAGGAGCTCTATGCAATATGAATGAAAATAAAAGTTTTAAGTATCAAGTAAATAATACGACGTTCATTATTGAAATGAAGAGTTGTGAAAATCATAGTTGGCAAGGAGTTCTTACGTGGGTAGAGGCTAAGAAAAGCAAGTCTTTTCGAAGTGCGCTAGAACTTGTTAAAATGATAGATTCTGTAATGGTATTAAATCAAGAGGATGCAAGCGATGAAGAAAAAGACTGTAATTTATAATCGCCTAGCTTATATAATACTGTTGGTATTGTTGTTAGGGTTATTACCAATTCTTGTGGCTAAGGTTAGTGGATTGGGTGTTTATGGTATTTTGAGTGATAGTATGGAGCCTTCTTATAGCGTTGGAAGTGTTGTTTATACGAAAGAGATTAGTGCAAATGATGTTAAGGCTGGTGACGCTATCACGTTTAAAATGGGTGCTGCAAATAAAACTGTGGCAACGCATCGAGTGGTTGAAAATAATGTTGATGGTAAATATTTTATTACGAAGGGTGATCATAATAAAAAGCAGGATGGAAATAGTGTAGCTTATCAGAGATTAATTGGAAAGGTTGTGTTTTGTTTGCCTTTTTATGGATATGTTTATATGTGGATGACTTCTACTGTTGGTTTATTTATTTGTTTAGGTTTATTGGTGGTTGCTAGTGTCTTATGGATACTGGTGGCGAAAGAGAAAAAAAAGACAGTCGCTCATTAGAGCGGCTGTTATTTTTGAATCCAACGTCCATAAATACCACAAGGTAGTACGGTGTTTGTTTTGGTAATCGGTAAACCTATTTCTCCAGCTTCAATTGTTCCATTTGGATGGGCTTTAAGAATGGTCGCATTTAATAGGTTATAAATAACGGTTGCAGGAAAACCGGTAGTATAAGAATTGACTAAGAAGAATAGGGGTTCATCTTCTAGTATATCCATACAAGCAGAAATAAGTGGGTATAGTTGTTCCTCTATTTTCCATATTTCCCCGTTAGGACCACGGCCATAACTAGGTGGATCCATAATAATGGCATGATACTTACGACCACGTCTTTTTTCACGTTCGACAAACTTTAAAACATCATCTACGATGAATCTTATTTTTTTATCTTGTAAATGGGATAGTTCCATATTTTCTTTTGCCCATGTAACCATGCCTTTACTAGCATCAACATGGACGACCTCACTAGCTCCTGCATATGCACAAGCCATAGTGGCACCACCTGTATAGGCAAAAAGGTTTAGTACTTTAATTTCACGAGAGGCATTTTGAATCTTATTCATCATAAAGTCCCAGTTGGCCGCTTGTTCAGGAAATAAACCTGTATGTTTAAAACCGGTAGGGGATACTTTAAAGCGAAGGTTCTTATATTCAATAGACCAACTCTCTTTAAATTTCTTTTTATATTCCCATGAACCACCACCACTTTTAGAACGATGGTAATGAGCATGGGGATTATTCCATTCATAACTTTCTTCATGAACTGGCCAGATAACAGTAGGATCTGGTCTTCTAAGGATAATATCTTTCCATCTTTCTAGCTTTTCACCGTTTCCGGTATCGATACATTCATAATCTTTCCAATCACTTGCTACTTGGTTCATATCATCAACTCCTGTTATGCAAACTATTATAACATGATTTCACATAAGATATAAATGAGTTTAGTGATAAAATAGGAAGAAATTGTGGTAGAATAAAAGAAATAAAAATGAAAGCGAGGAATGAAGATGTTTAATAAACTATATGATAATTGCTTTACAACTGAATTGAATACAAAAGTAATGGAAGTACGTGTTGAAAACGGATTGTATTGGCATGCGTTTAAAGAGACTATTTTCTATAAAGAAAACGGTGGTATGGCTAGTGATATTGGAATGATTGATAATTGCTTAGTCCAAGATTTAAAATATGAAGAAGGCTATTTATGGCATCTTTTAGATAAGAAACTAGAAGGGAATGTGTTTATGAGTGTGAATCTACATGAACGCTTTCGTAAGTGTCAGGTGCATAGTGCACAACATTTAATTAGTGCAGTGTTAGGAAATGTATATAAAGTAGAAACATTAGCTCATCATGTGGGTGACGAAGAGAATGATATTGAATTTGATCTTAAAGAGTTTAACGATAAAATGGCATTTGAATTACAGGTTTTATGTAATGGGTTAATTCGTGATGATTTAGAAATCAATATTTTATATCCATCATTATCTGAAGCAGAGAAGTTTACGAAGAAAAAGATCCATCATGATGATATTCGTGTGGTTCGTATTGGTGCTTTGGATTATAATTTATGTGGTTGTATGCATGTTCCTTCTTTACGTTATTTACAGATGTTGTATATTTCAGGATATGAAAAAACAACAAATGGGTATAAGATTAAATATTTAGTGGGTGATCAAATGTTAGATTGCGTATCTAAACGCTATCACGTGTTAGATGACGTTAGTAAGACGTTGGCTGTTTCTCACTTATATATAGGCACAGGTGTTAATCGCTTGTTAAATGAGACGAGAGCACTCAATCGCGATGTATTACAATGGAAACAAAAGTATTATGAATTATTTGGTAAAGAGTTAGGCTTACGTGAAGAAGAGGTTATTGTACATTTCTTTGATGATATTGATGTAAAATCATTGATTTCTATTGCTCAATATGTGAGTGCCAATTATAAAAAGGCAGTTATATTAATAGCGAAAGTTTATGATAATGTGCATGTTGTAGTTGCGAAAAATAAAGCAATTGATTTTGATTGTGAGGCTGTATTTAAGGTAATTGCAGAAGAATTCCACTTAAAAGGTGGCGGAAATTTGGAACTCGCACAAGGTGGCGGAATATATAATGAAGAAATCCTTAATTTTACTAAATCGCATTCTTTTAAATAAAAAAACATGCTATACTAAATAAGATTTATGGGAGGTATTTATGAAGCCTGTGTTGAAACGTTTAGTGATTATATTAGGAGTTCTCTCTCTTAGTCTTTTAACGAGTTGTGGAAGTAAGAAACAAGAAAAAGAAGCAACACCTAAAGAAGAAGAAAAGGTAAAGATTGTTGGTAATAAATTTTATGTAGAACCATTACAACCAACAAATGAACAAAGTAAAGCATATAATCAATTATCGGAAGCAATTAGCAAAGAAGATAATAAAGAAGAAGCAAAATATGTAGCCGTTAGTTTTGCTTATGATTTCTTTATGTTATCAAATAAAAAGAATGGTAATGATATAGGAGGTTTACAGTTTATACCAAGTGATAAAATTAAACCTTTTATGGAATATGCACAATCTTATTACTACAGTAATTATGAAACAATTGTAAATGAATATGGAAAGAGCTCATTACCTGAAGTTACTAGTGTTAGTGTAGATGCAATCGAAAATAGAACGTTTACTTATAATAAAGGCGATAGTGAAGGTTATCTAGTAAAATTACAACTTACGTATAAGGATACTAAGGTTCAGAAACTAAAGAAAACAATGAGTGTTTCATTAGTGAGAATACAAGACTTTGCATATGATCGTAGTAAAGATTATAAAGGTGAAGTCATTCATGAAGATGAAATGAAGAATGTTTATCGTGTATTGGCAGTAGAGGATTAGTAAGGAGCTGAGAAATCAGTTTCTTTTTTAAAGAAAAGGAGCTTATTTATATGGCAATTGAAATAGAATTACAAGGAACATTAGAAAAAGAAAGTGAACAAGAAGGATTTTCTGGTTTTTTAGTTAGCTTATGTGAAGAAAAAAAGATAAAAGCAGAGGATTATGGAACAAGTGTTTTACTTGATATTTGTCCAGAAGGTAGTGTTGTATGCAGTTACACGGGATGTTTTATTAGTATTGTGGCCCAAACAAATATTGCAGGACCTGGCTTTCATGCCTTTGTGGTAAGACTGTTTGATGATATTATGATGGAAAGTGATGTGCACTTTGAAGTAAGTGACCCTACACAATATTATATGAATCGTGATTTTGAAGAATTAAAATATGCATATTTTTATCCTTGGTTAAAAGAGATGGGAGAGTATGCACTAGAAGAAAGCAAGGTACAACAAGATATTTGTGTTGCTTGGCCAATACACTATTATCATCCTACAGTAAAAGAAGGGTATATGGTAACACCAATGGGGTACTTAGCTATTGATGACTTTTTAAATAAAGACATGATGCAAATAGCAGAAAAGTTTTTTGTTTGGAATGAGATAGAGCGTGATGCGCAATACTATGTAAATTGTGCTTTGGTTATCTTATGGAAAGAGTGTTACTTTACGTATAGTGAAATGAATGATGAAAGTGAAAAACAAACGCATAGTGCTTTGGATTATTTAGAAGCAGCCTATGATAAAGAACCATCTATTGGAATTCCTAGTGTATATACAGAGCTATGTAAGATTGTGCATCGACAACCTTGTATAGAACATTATGTTAGTATTGATATTCCTAATTTAGGATATCGTAAAGAAGATGTCTTTTATGAAATAGGAGATTGGCTACTACCTTGTAGTGGATGTGCTGAAAAGACATTTGATAAGAGTACCCAAACAACAACGTTTATGGCACCGTATGAAAACGCTGATACGCCATGGTCTTGGATGATGAGAGTCAATACGTATTGTTTTGAAAAAGAGGCAGCAACGTTCTCTGAAGCACTTCTAGATAGCTCCGAAAACAACTTTTCCTTTGAACATAAAGGTTGTATTGGAAAAGGGGTTATACAAGAGAGTGTTGAATATATTACATTACTAGCACAAGTAAACTGTGAACAAGATACGTTGTTTATGGAATGCATTATGAAAGATAAGAAAGATATCACCATGTTTCAAACATGGTGTAAAACATTACGTTATGTAAAACATATACAAGATAAAGAAATGAACTAACTATAAGCAAATAAAAACCTTCGAAATGAAGGTTTTTTAATGTGGATCACGAGCCATTGTATCCCAAACAATACTTGGATCATTTGTAATTTCTGGGGTGTTCTTATATAGGTTGGTAACATTAAAGTTAAAAGTATCTAATTGTAATTGTTTTTGAGCTGCATCGTAGGCATTGACAATACTATGTATTTCTTCTTTATTGAATAAGTATACATCGGAATAACCATTTGCAGGGTCAAGACTTGCTACATACTGGGAATCATAAACTCCAGTATCACTTGCTAAAGAACTAATAGACCAAGGCTTTAAGTCTCCTAATTCAGAAGATATAAAGCTTGTTATTTGATCATTTGGCATATTGGTAATCACAAAGTTTGGTACAATTGTCATTAAGTCTTGCGCATATATCAGTCCATTTGGAGATAATAGTTTGTTAATAATTCCTTTAATAATACGTTGTTGTGCACGTTCACGTCCAGGATTATCATATCCTTCTGTTTTACGATGACGAGCATAAATTAAGGCTTGTGCACCATTTAATTTAGAAGGTCCTTTTTTTATACACACCGTTTTTTGCCCCTCATGTGTTTTTTGGTTCTCTTCAGTTGTTCGATAAGTTGATTCATCATAAGCACAGACATCTAATTCAACATCAACATCAATACCGCCAATAGTATCCACGATTTTTGCTAATGAAGTAAAACTTACACGAGCATAGTAATCAATCGGAATATTAAAGAAGGTTTGAATAGCATTTACACTGTTATCAATGCCATACATTGCTGTATGTGTAAGCTTATCATTCGCATTTTTTAAAGCAGGGTTAGGAATATACCCATCACGTGGAAGAGAAACCATATCAATATGATTAGAGATAGGATTAATAATCAATAAAAGGTTGGTATCACTTCTTGTTGTTTGATCAGGAGAACCAGCATTATCAAGTCCACTTAGATAAACGGTAAAGACATCTTTTGCGATATCTTTCTTTTGTTTTACGACCTCATTCTTTTTAGAATATGTTTTAATTGTTTTAACGCTATTTCCAAATCCTTCCATATTGGCTTTTGTCATATTATAGAAATTGTCAGAGATTACTAAGGCATTAATCTGTCCGTTTTCTAAGTTTTCTGAAAGAGTTGTATAATCTATTTCTTCTACAGGTGTTGTATTGCTTACTTTAGATTCTATTTCTTGTTTAACAAAGTCTGCATTCTTTTTATCAATTCCACTTTGATATCCAACAATCTTTCCAGATAAGTCATCTAGTGTAGCAATGGAAGAATCTTTTTTGGCAATGACGTAAATTTCTGATGTACCACCACTGTTTGTCTTTGTAATATTGGCGACTGTTTTCTTTGAACGATCGATGAAATAACCGCTCGTCGCTAATAATACAACAAGCATAATGATAAAGATTCTTTTTATGACAACAAACCAAGTAGGCATTTTTTTTAAAGAGACAACAAACAAGATTAAATAAATAATACCAAACAAAGCCATTAACATAAAAATCCATTTACGCGGTAACATACCAAAGGTAAACGCTGCATAAAATGATAAGATACAAACGATTAACAAAACTAATAAGAATAGTAAGTCAATTGTTCGTCGATAATATCTTTTTTGTTTCTTCTTTACCATATAAACACCTCAACTGTAGATAATTATAGTATAAATATGATGAAAATACCATGTTTGTTTTCTGAATATTTCTTAATATGTATCGTTTCTTTAAGATGCATTTAAAAATAGTTATAAAATTAAGTAGCAAATAAAGAATTTCATTTAAAATTATAGTATAATACCTTCGAGGTGATGTTGTGTCTGAATTAGATGAATTAAATGCAAATCAAAGAGAAGCAGTACAGTGCACGAATCATCATTTACGTATCATTGCAGGTGCAGGTAGTGGTAAAACAAGAGTCGTTACCACACGTATTGCGTATCTTATTAATGATTGTCATGTGTATCCTAATAAAATATTAGCAATTACATTTACGAATAAAGCAGCAAAAGAAATGAAAGAGCGTGTAACACGTATTTTAGGAGATGTTAGTAATGCTGTTAATATTTCTACAATTCACTCTTTTTGTGTGCGTTTATTAAGAGAAGATATTTATAATATTGGCTATCCACGTAATTTTACAATATTAGATAGCGATGATCAAAAGAGTATTTTGCGTGATGCTTATAGACAATTACAAATTGATGTAAAGTCTTATAGTTATAATAGTGTACTTAGTTATATAAGTGGAAATAAGACACACTTCGTGAGTGCAAGTGATGCTAAAAATAGCGCAGGGCATTACGAAGGCAATAAGATTAAAGCAGATGTATATGCGTTTTATGAGAAACGTTTAAAGGATATGTTTGCTCTTGATTTTGATGATTTATTAATCTTTGCATATCGTATCTTACATACGTTTGAAGAAATTAGAAATAAATGGCAACGTCGTTTTACATATCTTCACGTGGATGAGTTTCAAGATGTAGATGACTTACAATATAAAATTATAAAACTATTGGTAAAAGAAGATAGTTTTTTATGTGTAGTAGGTGATCCTGATCAGACAATTTATACTTGGCGTGGAGCACAAGTAGATATTATTATGAATTTTGAAAAAGATTTTAAAGATAGTAAAACAGTAGTCTTAAATGAAAACTATCGTTCTACTCAACAAATTTTAAATGGAGCGAACGCTTTAATAAAAAATAATGTACATCGAATAGATAAAGATTTATTTACACGTATTGAAAGTGATCAACGAATTGTTCATTTTACATCTATGGATGATCAAAATGAGCCTATTTGGGTCGCTAGTAAGATTATGGGGCTACATCAAAAAGGGATTAACTATTATGATATTGCGATATTATATCGTTCCAATTATTTATCAAGAGGACTAGAAAAAGCGTTGTTAGATTTTAAAATTCCTTATCGTATATATGGAGGTATCAGGTTCTATGATCGAGCAGAAATAAAAGATGCCTTAAGTTACCTGCGCTTACTAGCACCAAGCAGTGAAGGTGATGAGTTAGCTTTGTATAAGAACTTAGCAATTAAACGTATCATTAATTCACCAAAGCGAGGAATTGGGGCAAAAACCTTAGAAAACATTGAAACTTTGGCAAGTGAAGCCAATACAAATATGTATGAGATTTTAAAGAGTCAAGAAATAGGTAAAGGAAAAGCAAGAGCCAGCATTCTAAGTTTTGTGAAAGTCATTGAAGAGTGCTTATCTTTAGTAGATGTGATTAGTATTGATCAATTGTTAACAAAAGTACTAGAAGATAGTGGCTACTTATTCATGCTACAAGAAGATAAAGAAATCGAACGTCTTGAAAACTTAAAAGAGTTGATTAGTGATATTGCAAGCTATGTCGAAAGAAATCCGGAAGGAAGCTTACAAGAATACCTACAAGAGATTTCTTTATATACGGATAAAGATAATAGTGAAAATAAGGAATTTGTTCAATTAATGACAATCCATGCCGCAAAAGGATTAGAATTTGATAATGTTTTTGTATATAGTTTATGTGAAGGTATTTTTCCTAATGAAAAATCTATTTGTGAAGGTGGTCAACCTGCGTTAGAAGAAGAAAGACGTTTAGCTTATGTTGCTTTTACAAGAGCAAAGAAACAATTGTTTCTATCAGACTCTCAAGGATATAGCTTTGTTTTGGATAAGTTAAAATCTACTTCACGTTTTATTCAAGAGATACCAGAAGATTGTATTGAGGATGTTGGCGCAAAAGCGCATAACGCTTATGCTCGTAATATGAATACCTTTAGTGGAAATGAATTCTTATCAACTTCTTTTAACCAAGCGAATACGCAGATTCAACAGCAAACGTTTGAAGAAAAACGAGCAATGCAACAAAAAAATAATGAGGGACAACCTAAGAAAAAGGGTAAGATAAGAAAAGGAGATCTCGTAACACACGATATCTTTCATGATGGAGTTGTTATTAAACTAGAAGATGGATTGGCAACCATAGCCTTCGAAAAGAAATTTGGAATTCGTAAAATAATGGTCAATCATCCATCACTTTCTAAAAAATAGGAGGAACGCTTGTGAGTAAACAACGAATACTAGAATTACGCAAGATATTAGATACACTATCTTATGAATACTATGTACTAGATAAACCAAGTACTAGTGATCAAGAGTATGATCGTTATTATCAGGAATTAAGTGCACTAGAAGATGAATTTCCAGAATATAGTGATCCAAATTCAATCACAAATCGCGTTGGTGGTATAGTACTAGATGCTTTTACAAAAGTACCACATAAAAGTTTGATGTTATCATTAGGAAATGCATTTACATTAGAGGATTTACAAGCATTTGATGAACGTGTTCGTCAAGTGAGTCCTAACGCTACTTATGTAGTAGAATTAAAAATGGATGGTTTGGCAATATCATTACATTATCATAACGGACGTTTTGTGCAGGCACTAACTCGTGGTGATGGTTTAGTAGGTGAAGATGTTACCAATAATGTACGTACGATTACCTCAATTCCTATGTTGATTGATATGGAAGGTGATGTAGAAGTTCGTGGAGAAGTTTTCATGCCTAAGAAAAGCTTTGAGGCATTAAATGAAGAACGCATACTAAAAGGTGAAGAAGTATTTGCGAACCCACGTAATGGTGCCGCGGGTAGTATTCGTCAATTAGATAGTAAAGTTGCGGCTAGTCGTAAGTTAGATGCGTACTTATATTACTTAGAGAATGCACGCCAATATGGTATTCATAGCCATGAAGAAGCTTTAGAACAATTAGAAAAGGTTCATATAAAAGTAAATCCCATACGTAAAGTATGTACAACAATCGAAGAAGCTTATGCTTTTATTGAAGAGATGAGCATACAACGTAGTGCGCTTCCTTATGAAATCGATGGTATTGTTTTAAAGGTCAATGATTTAGATGCTTGGGAAAGCTTAGGAACAACCATTAAAGTACCAAAGTATGCCATTGCTTATAAGTTTCCTGCGCAAGAAGTTGTTACGAAACTATTGAACATTGTTATCAGTGTAGGAAGAACAGGAAGATGTACACCCAACGCGGTCTTAGAACCTGTTAGAGTTGCAGGTACGAGTGTAAGTGCTGCACAATTACATAACGAAGATATGATCAAAGAAAAAGATATACGAATTCATGATGATGTTGTGGTTAGAAAAGCTGGCGATATTATTCCTGAAGTAGTGCGTCCTTTAATTGAGAGACGTGATGGAAGTCAAGAAGTATATCATTTTCCAACACAATGTCCAATCTGTGGAAGTAGCTTAGTGCGTTTCCAAGATGAAGCAGCACATTATTGTATCAATCAAGATTGTCGTGCACGAGTAGAAGAAAGTATGATTCATTTTGCGAGTAGAGATGCGATGAACATTGACACCTTAGGAGATAAAAAAATTATCTTTTTACACCAACAAGGCTTATTAAATACCATTGAAGATATTTATCAATTAAAAGAACATAAAGAAGAAATCGTAGAACTGGAAGGTTTTCAAGAAAAGTCTTACCAAAAAATGATTGCTGCTATTGAACAAAGTAAACAAAATCCCTTGTCAGATTTAATCTATGGATTAGGAATTCGTCAAGTAGGAAAAAAAGCTGGAAAGATACTAGCAAAACATTTTTATACAATGGATGCGTTAATGAGTGCAAGTGTTGTAGAATTAACTCAGATAAAAGATATCGGTGATATTACGGCACAAAGTATTTTTGCATTCTTTCGCGAGCCTAAAAATATGGAATTAATAGCTCACTTAAAAGGGTTCGGTTTACGTATGGATAGCGAACAACAAGTAATCAAAGAAAGTCTATTTACTAATAAAACAGTTGTTTTAACAGGAACTTTAACAAAATTAACAAGAAATGAAGCCAAAGATATGTTAGAATCATTAGGAGCGA
This sequence comes from Longicatena sp., assembly GCA_036639635.1. Classification (GTDB taxonomy): domain Bacteria; phylum Bacillota_I; class Bacilli_A; order Erysipelotrichales; family Erysipelotrichaceae; genus JAVWIF01. Next base: position 12,867 of record JAVWIF010000005.1, on the reverse strand, counting down.
ATGTAAGTGGTTCGGTTTCAAAACATACAGATATCGTAATATATGGTGAAAGTGCAGGTAGTAAGTTAGATAAGGCAAATGCGTTAGGTGTTACTACCATGGATGAAGAAACCTTTATGAAAGAGGTGAATGAAATTGAAACTAAGTAAAACAATATGTATATTAGGACTTTGCACATTATTTGTGATAAGTGGATGTTCGAAGAAATCTACAGCGACTAACAAGGAAGAAAACAGCAGTGAAACAGATGCTATTTATGAAGGTGAATATGCAGCCCTTTTACCTTTTGAACCTTCTGATGCTGCTCAAAAACATGCGACATCAAGTACCAACTTAAACAATACATTTACAATAGGGAATGGTTTAATGGAGTTAAGTAAACAACATTTCTCACCAAATAATCATACCTTTCGTGAAGGAAAGTACTTAGACTATAATGCACTAGATGCTACAGATGGCTCTACAGGTTTACTAGGAAGAACAAGCAAAGATAATCCTCATGGAATGAATCCTGAAATAGACGCAAAGTTTCCTGTTGAATCAGGTGGAGAAATAAGCATTCGTGCACAAGATGTATTATTATTGGATATCTATGAATTAGATTGGTATAAAGCAAAAGAAATTAACGGCATAAGTTTTGCGTTGGTTTTAAATGATAAAATTGGTAGTGATACACAACAAAAAAAGATTCAAAATGAGAAGTTAAAAATATATGGAGAAGAATGTGCGCGTAAACTAGTTAGTTATTTACGTAAAACAAATGCTGAAATTCAAAATATTCCCATATATGTAGCCTTATATAATGCTACATCATCAGATGAAACATTGCCGGGTTCTTTCTTTGAAGATGCATATTTTAAAACGGGGACTGATGGAAAATTTTCAAGTATTACAGATAAATGGGTATTATTTCCAACAAGTGAGGCAACAAAAATAGACGGTACCAATGCGACTTACTTTGACCGTTATAAAGCAAGCTTTAAAGATTTCTTAACCCAAGATGTTTCAATGATTGGAAAAGGGCATTATGAAAACAATGAATTGACACTGTTGCAAATTAATGTAACACTTCATGCACGAAGTAGTGCAGAAGTACGCGCAGCGGTGCAATTATTAAATGAAAAGTTATCGATTTTTGCTTCAACGAGTTTTCGCATTACGGTCATTATTAATGCCGATAATCAACAAGCAGCATTGATTGAACGTCCTAAAGGGACAAGTAAAACCAATGCGATAGAATCAATTTAAGGAGGAACATATGGAAACATTTAGTAGTGAATACTTTGAGAAATTAGCTCATGATATTATGTTTGAAGTGAGTGCTCAAGAAGTAGCAGAATTAAAAGAAGAATTTAAAGTGCTTTGCCAACAAATTGATGTGTTAAATGAAATTGATACCGAAGGGGTAGAAGAAATGATTTATCCTTTTGAGGCACCAACAACATTTTTACGCGAGGATGTAGTAGAAAATGTAATCTCACAAGAAGAAGTGTTTACGAATGTAAAAAATCGTAAAGCGGGACATATACATGTACCAAAGGTGGTAAAATAAGATGGATATAAAAACAAATACACTAGAAAGTGTTGAAACACGTATACAAAAAGCTATTGATAAAGCACATGCTAGTCAAGATAAATTAAACGCGGTAGTAAGCTTTATCGACCCTTGTGAACAAATCGAAAATCTAAAAGCAATCGATAAGAGTGCACCTTTATATGGTGTCCCAATGGCTTTAAAAGACAATATTAATACCAAAGGCATTTTAACAACAGCAAGCTCACGTATTCTAGATAACTATGTTCCAGTATATGATGCTACGATTGTTAAAAAACTACAACAAGCAGGAGCCATCAGTATTGCGAAAGCAAGCATGGATGAACTTGGCATGGGTGGAACTAATAAAAATGCATATCGTGGAGAAGTACACAATGCTTGGGATACATCAAGAATATCAGGAGGTTCTAGTGGAGGATCAGCTGTTTTAGTTGCTAGTGGTGTAGTACCTTTTGCGATTGGGACTGATACAGGAGATAGTGTTAGAAAACCTGCTGCTTTTAATGGTGTGATAGGTATGAAACCAACCTATGGAAGAATCTCACGATACGGAATTATTCCTTATGCATCTAGTTTAGACCACGTTGGTTATTTTACAACAGCTATTGAAGATGCGGCTCTTTTACTTGAAGTATTAGCCGGTCGTGATGATCAAGATATGACAAGTTCTTATCGAAAAGTAGAAACTTATGCAAGTAATATAAATGCTGATATTACTGGTAAAAAGATTGCGATTATTGATAATGTACAAGAAGGCGTAGAAGATAGCGAAATAAAAGCAAACTTTCAAGCACTCATGGATAAGTTAGTAGCAAGAGGTGCGATTGTTGAACATATTCGCTTTCAAGATAACTTAATGCAAGCTTTATTTCCAACCTACTATATTTTAGCAAACGCAGAAGCAACAGCAAACCACTCAAACTTAGATGGTATACGCTTTGGTATGCGTGAAGATGGAGAAAGTGTTGAAGATGTAATGATTCACTCACGTACAAAAGGATTTAGTTCTTATGTGCGTAAACGTTTTGTGGCAGGAAGTTATTCTTTATTTGTTGAAAACCAAGAAAAAGTATTTCGTAAAGCCCAAAAAGTACGTCGCTTAATTGTTGAAGAAGTACAAAAAACATTAGATAATTACGATGTAATTATTGCTAGTGCAAGCGGGAATATCGCTCCTTTAAGTGAAAACAGTGCTGATGAAGCACTTAGTAATGAATCCATGGTAACTGAAAATCATATGATTATTGGTAACTTTGGAGGTTTCCCAAGTATTACAATTCCAACAGGATTTGTAAAGGGTATGCCAATTGCTATTAATATGAGTGCCAACGCCTTTGATGAACAAGTATTGTTTAATATTGGAAAAGCGATTGAAGAAGAAACAAAGTTAAAAGGAAATGATAGTGAGGTGAAAGCATGAACTACGAAACAGTAATTGGTATTGAAATACACTGTGAACTAAAAACTAAAACAAAAATGTTTTCATCAGCACCAACCTCTTTTGGAGAAGTAGCAAATACTTGTGTCAATGAAATAGACTTAGGACACCCAGGTACTCTTCCTTGTGTCAATAAAGAAGCTGTTCGCTTAGCACTATTAGCAGCAACTGCTTTAAAATGTGAAATCGATCCCCTTATTAAATTTGATCGTAAAAACTATTATTATTCCGATTTACCAAAAGGTTTTCAAATTACACAACAGTTTCACCCAATTGGAAGTGGTGGAAATATAAGTATTGATACACCAAATGGTAAAAAGAATATTCGTATAAATCGTATGCATATGGAAGAAGATACTGCTAAACAGTTTCACTCTGATGCAGGTACTTTAATTGACTTTAACCGTGCAGGAACGCCACTTGTAGAAATTGTAAGTGAACCAGATATTCGTAGTGGTGCAGAAGCTATGGCCTATGTAGAGAAGCTTAGAGCTTTGTTGTACTACCTAGGAGTTAGTGATGTAAAGATGGAAGAAGGAAGTATGCGTTGTGACGTCAATGTCTCTTTAAGAGAAGTTGGTACACAAAAGTTAGGGACGAAAACAGAAGTTAAGAATCTAAACTCTATTTCTAATGTTCAAAAAGCTATCGATGCAGAAGTTGCCCGTCAAAGTGCGCTACTTGATCAAGGAGAACGTGTCATACAGGCAACAAGACGTTATGATGAAACACAAAAAACGACCGTTCTAATGCGTAAAAAAGAAGGGGATGTTGATTATAAGTTCTTCCCAGAACCTAATATTCCACCAATTCTTTTAAGTGATGCTTGGATTAAAGAAATCCAAGATGGTATGGAAGAATTACCAGATGAGCGTAAAGAACGTTATCAAAGTCAGTTCGCATTAAATGATTATGATGCGGATGTACTCGTTGCTAATCGTGAACTATCAAACTTTTTTGATGAAGTTTGTTTACATACGAAAAACTATAAAAAGGCAGCAAACTGGACAATTGTAGAAGTAATCGCCGCTTTAAATAAAGCAAATATTAAAATTGCAGATAATCCATGTAACCCCGTTTATTTAGCAGTGATGATCAACATGGTAGATAACGGAGAAATATCAGGAAAACAAGCAAAAGAAGTATTTGAAGAAATTATGTTAGGAAAAGATCCACAAAAAGTAGTAGAAGAAAAAGGCATGAAACAAATGAGTGATTCTAGTGAATTATTAACTTTGGTAACAAGTGTACTAGATAATAATCCACAATCCATTGAAGACTTTAAGAATGGAAAAGATCGTGCTGTTGGTTTCTTAGTAGGACAAGTTATGAAAGCTAGTAAAGGACAAGCAAATCCTGCTATGACAAATAAATTAATTGCAGAAGAACTAAAGAAAAGATAAACAAAATGTAAGGATGATGATTCGTTGAATTTTAGATTTTGTGTTATACTAGGTATTATGATATACTAAATATATCTTTATAAAGGCAAGATACACACATGAATTTGTTAGGAGTGTTAGGATGAATAAGAAAAAGAAAAGCGATACGAAAGGTAGCATTAGCAAGAAAAGTAAAATACTATATTGGACAGCTGGAATTGTTCTTCTTATTCCTCTGTTACTATTAGCTTATATTTATTTAGGTGCGAAAGAAAGTAGTGGGAAACCAACAACAGGGAATCGTTTTGATAATTCCTTGAATCCAGCAATTAGTGCAAAGCAAACAGATCAACTAAAAACATCACTTAAAGTAGATGGTGTAGAGAATGTAGAAGTTAATTTAATTAGTGCTACATTACGTATTAGTATTGATGTTCGTGACGATGCTAATGCAGATACAATAACAGCTATTATGAATAGTTCTTATGACCAAGTAAATGGAGTAGTTCCCATTGAAACGTATTTTACAAACAACAAAAAGAATGACAAGATGTATGATTTAGAAATACATGTATACAATTATATTCCCGATGAAAAAAAACCAGCCGATGGACAAGTCTATATGATAAAAACAAAGACATCAGCTGCTAAAGAGGCAAATGTTTCCACTCCTTCATCTCCTAAAAACAAAGAGATATCGGATAAATTATTAACAGAACAAAAGGAAGCAAAATAAAGGGCAAACGCCCTTTTTTTGAGTAGGTAAGAAAATGAAAAAAAACGATCGTATTAATGCTAGTTGTATTGGTTATACCCATGATGGTCATGGTGTAGTAAAAACGGATGGCTATCCCATTTTTGTAAAAGGCATGATGAAGGATGAAAGTGGTGAAATTAATATCACCCTAGCTAAGAAAAACTTTGCCTTTGGTAAATTAATTAAGTTAACAACACCAAGTCCTCAAAGAATAACGCCTCTTTGTCCCATTGCAAAAGAGTGTGGAGGTTGTCAATTACAACATATGTCTTATCCTGAACAACTTTCTTATAAGAAACAAAAAGTAGTTGATGTTATGGAACGGATAGCAAAAATAGATGTTCACATAGAAGATGTATTAGGAATGGAAGACCAAGCACACTATCGTAATAAAGGACAAATACCAGTAGGGCTAAAAGATACGCATGTAGTGACAGGTTTTTATCGTATTAATAGCAATTCTATTATCGATAGTGATCATTGCATGATTCAAAGTAAACGTATCAATGAAGTATTAAAGCTCATGCGTTCTTTATTAGAACGTTATGGAAATGCTAACTTCTTTCGTCACTTGTTAATTAAGGATGGATTCCATAGTGGTGAAGTAATGGTGGTCTGGATTGTAAAAAGAAAAGAATTTCCTCATATGAAAGCTATGCAAGAAGAACTAGTGAACACGCTTTCTTTTATTAAAAGTGTTATTGTAAATGTGAATACACGTGATGGTAATGTCATATTAGGAGAAAAAGAATATCTTCTCTATGGAGAAGATAAAATCACGGATTCCATCCATGATTTAAAGTTTCAGATATCTTCTAAATCATTTTATCAAGTAAATCCAAAACAAACAGAAGTCTTATATGGAAAAGCACTTGAATTTGCCAATCTAAAGGGAAATGAAACAGTCCTTGATTTATATTGTGGAGTAGGAACCATATCTATGTTTCTAGCACAAAAAGCTAAGAAAGTAATAGGAATAGAAATTGTCCCACAAGCGATAGAAGATGCGAAAAACAATGCTAAATTAAATAATATAAGTAACATTGAATTTATTTGTAGTGATGCGGCAACAATTGCTAAAGAGTTAAGTGAAACTAAATTGCGTCCTGACATTATTGTTGTGGATCCTCCACGTAAAGGTTGTGACGAAAGTACTTTACAGAGTATGGTAGCAATGAATCCAAATAAAATCATTTATGTTTCTTGTGATCCTGCAACACTTGCTAGAGATTTAAAAATGTTATACGAACACAATTATAAAGCAGATAAGATTCAACCTGTAGATATGTTTCCATATAGTTTTCATGTGGAGAATGTTGCGTTGATGTCAAAGATAAAATAGCAGAGTGTGTAACAGATTTGAAATAAAGGGGTTTCAACTATCTGGAGAATTTTTTCCGGCTGGTGGAAATCCCTTGTTTTTTATTAACCTACAAAATTAATAAAATACTGATAATTAGGTTAACATATGCTTCAATAATTATATTAAACAGTGAGGTGATAATGAATGTTAGCTATTATTATGAATGAATATAAAGAACTTCTGCATCAAAAAAATGAAATAGAGCAAACACTTCCGTCCCTTCTTGAGGGATATATTTCTACGAAAACTATCAAAGAAAAACAATATTATTATCTGCAAAATAGAGTGAATGGAAAAATAACAAGCAAGTATTTAAAAGAAAATGAAGTTGAAATTATAAAAGAACAGGTGGAGCTTTGCAAGAAATATAAAGCTGAGTTTCCTAAAATTGAACTACGTTTAAAAGAACTGGAACAGGCAGTTAAACTGATTGATAAAAATATAGCTAGATCCCTTACACTGCTTAAATTATCTTGGGGTATGGATTCGCTAAGTAATGTGCAAAAAGAACGTAGTGCATCCTTTGCCTTTGCATTAAATGCCATTGAGGGTATATATGTTAGCAAAACTACAGAGAAGAATATTGATAAATGGAAAAACGGAGATAAATCTTTTCTTTCTATATTTGAAACCACATTAAATATGTACGGCTTTGCTACGGAGGTGTAAGATGGGAGATCCTTATTTATATGACGATGTAGATATTTTGCAAAATATTGCGTCTATCAAAGACCGTGATTTATTAGGTAGAGCCGAGGCTGATATAACAAACCTATCTATGCTTGCCGTCTATAACCAATCTTATAAGGCTTTTGATACAAAAACATTGCAAGATATTCACTAAATATATTTGGACAAATCTATGATTGGGCTGGTGAGTTCCGTACAATTCAAATTGCTAAGAATGAAGATGTACTGGGAGGAGATAGTGTTAGTTATACTTTCTCTATACAGATCAAGAAACAGCTTGATGCTGTAATGGAGGAAGTAAAGAAACTGAAAAGAACAGATGGCAATGAAAAGGGCATTGTGTTTCGCTTAGAGAGAATTATAGCATCAATATGGCAGATACATCCCTTTAGAGAGGGCAATACCATAACTTGTATTGTATTTGCTGTACTATTGGCAAAACACCTTGGATTTGAAGTAAGTCATGAGCTCTTTAAAACTCATTCAGCTTATGTGAGAAATGCTTTGGTATGGGCATCGCAAGGAAGGTACTCAAAACACGAATATCTTGAGCGTATTTTTGCTGATGCAATATTAGGAGATAGCCTTAATAAGGATGATATTTCTGCTACTATCACTGGAAACTATGAAAGCATTGGCGAGTATAAGGTTAAAGATTATGTGGAGCGTCCACATGAGTGTATGAAAGAGAAGTAAATGGCAAGTCAGTAGTGTTCAGTAGAATATTTTGTTTATTGTATGATTTTTAAAAATAAACTAGTTTTAAAATGTAATCCAATACTTGAACTTGGTAAAAAGTTTAGTTACAAATAATTTAAAAATGAAATAGCAACGTACAAAATAATTGTACATTGCTATTTTTTAGAGAAGGAAACCGCTATTAATTAAATCAAATGCATGCTATTTTGAAATAAATAAAAGCGTAATTAGCAAATATTATGCAATATATAATTGACATTATGTAATAGATATAGTATTATATGCAATGTAAGGAGAACGCGAATGAAAAATAAACGTATGAAAATTGCACGAATTGAGTGTGATATGAAACAGGATGATTTGGCAAAAGCTGTCGGTGTTACAAGGCAGACAATAGGCCTAATAGAAGCGGGAGATTATAATCCGACGCTAAAACTTTGTATATCAATATGCCAAGTACTTGATAAAACATTAAATGATTTATTTTGGGAGGAAATCAAATGAAAAAACAGATTCAGGATGAAAGAGTAATCGCTCAAAAAAGTAAAATAGGAAATGAAGCTTTCAATATTGTTTGGATTGGTTTAATTATTTCAGTATTCGTTCAGCAGTATTTATTTGATGCACCTTTTATACAGTATGCAGTAGAAGTGGTTTTATTTATTGTTGCGGCAATTTATGTAATTGTCCGCAATCTATTAGTTGGTAATGACCTTTTTGTTTCAAAAAAAGGTAAGCATATGCTCGTAATTATTAATAGCCTTGTGTGCGGAATTACTGTTACTATTATTAATACGCTTCTCAATTATATTAAGTATAGTGATGCTTCTCCACTCCCAATTGGTCTAAATACGCTATTGGTAGCTGGAATAACATTTCTGTGTGCAACGATAACTGCTTTTATTATACTTGAAATTTTATACCAAGTTAATAAGAAAAAACAAGACATAATTGAAACTGAATTAAATGCTAATGATGAACAAAAATAGCATAATGTGATATTGTAAGATTTCTTGTCTTCCAAAATCAAATGCGAACAGCTTTGTAGGAGCATCTATCAGTAATGGTAGGTGCTTTCTTTATGAACTGATGCTTTTGGTAAATAAAGTGCATGACAGATTTGTTATTGCTCAAACTTATACATTTTGATATACTTATACTATAGAAACATACAAAGATAATTATAATGGTGATAAAAATGAAAATTAAAATGAACAGATTGGCAAAGAAATTACTTTGCACTAGTTTGGTAGGTTTGCTATTTTTAGGTGGTTGTAGTTCCTCTGAAAGTGCAAAAGTTGGCTTAGATCCCAAAAATCCAATTACGATTAGCTTGTGGCATTATCAAGATAGTGCAGCAAAAGTGTTGTTAGACTCCCAAATAGCAACCTTTAATGAAACAATTGGTAAAGATGAAGGTATTATTGTCGAAGCAAAAAGTTATGGGAAGAGCGAAAAATTAAAAGAAGTTGTGATTGATGCAGCAAAAAAGAAAATTGGTAGTGAACCATTACCAAATATTTTTACAGCATATCCAGACAATGCATATTTAATTGATCAATTGGTTGGATTGGTTGATTTAGAAGAATACTTTTCAAAAAAAGAATTAGAACAATACAATCAGATCTTTTTAGAAAACGATCGAATTGGTAAAGATAATAAATTAAAACTAATACCTGTTTCTAAATCTACAGAGGCAATTTTTATAAATCAAAACGAATGGGAAGCATTTGCGAATGCTACCAATACAAAGGAAGAGGAATTGGCTACTTGGGAAGGTATGAAAGGAGTAGCAAAACGCTACTACGAATGGACAGATGAAAAAACAGTAGAGTTGAATGATGGGAAAGCATTCTGGGGAATGGACTCTATGTATCACTTTATGTTAATGCTTACAAAATCTGCTGGTGGTACAATGTATAAAACTGATAATGAAAACAAGACTACTTTTGTATATAGTGAAGAAGATGCGAAACGTGCTTGGGATATATATTATGAAGGTTATTTAAGTGGATGGTATAAGAAAGAAAATTCTTATACGTCGGCAGATGTTAGCGCTGGTACAATTATTGCAAGTGTTATGTCTAGTGCTGGTGGTAATTATTTTCCAACGAAGATAACGGTTGATAAAGGAACATCAACAAAGGTTACTTGTAAAGTATTACCTTATCCTTCTCTTAAAGGAGGCAAACATTATGCTCCAATTCGAGGGATGGATATGAGTATTTCTAAAAGTGATAAAGCCCATGAGTATGCTTCTGCATTGTTTTTAAAGTGGTTTACAAAACCTGAACAGAATTCTATTTTCACAGCCTCTATTGGTTTCTTACCAGTTCAAAAAGCAGCATTAAGCGAAGAATCAATTAAGCAAGCCAGAGAAACAGCAAAAAAAGATTCGCCAAATCCTGCGATTACGAAAGCTTTACAGACAGCACAACATATGTTGAGTGATTATACGATGTATAACAATAAACCATTTGCTGGTGAATATGATGTCAAAGCATTGTTAGAAAGTTCTTTACCACAAAACGCACAACGCGATTTAAAACAAGTAGAAATGCGCGTTCAAAATGGGGAAGATCGTAAAGCAGTAATTGCTGAATATAATAGTGATGAACACTTTAATCAATGGTATAATAAATTGGTAAAAGATGCGAATGCAATGATTGAAAAAAATAGCGAGGAAAATAGTGGAAATTAAAAAAAGAGAAATTATAAAACAACGAAATTCCATTACCTATAAATGGACGATAATAATTCTGCTTATTATTTTTATGCAGTCGCTTTTGTTGTCGGGTATTTTATTATGCGGAGGAGTAATTTCACAAACAAAAGAAGAAGCATTCCAGGCATATAGTGAAAAGACGAACAATAAAAAGAATTATATGGAAGGAATCATGCAAAATCAATGGTCAAACATTGATTATTATAATGAAAAATTATCGCAAACATTAGAAATACTAGGAGACGACGATGTTTCATCGAAGGAACAAATGAATAGTTTTCTAGAGAAAGCATCTCCAATAGTAATTGCCATGTTACGCGCATCAGCGGCAACTGACAGTTTTATTATTTTAAATGATAACAACCAAGAGGATAACACGCATTCTGCTATTTATTTTAGAGATTATGGACCTTTGCTAGATAATAAAGCAAATAGTGATTTACGGCTATTGTTAGGACCTTCTAATATAGCAACAAAAAATCAAACGATGTTAGGCGATGCTTGGTCATATGGGTTAGCCTTAGATAAGGAAAATCAAGACTTTTATCAGAAACCTTACGAAAATGCCCATTTAAGTGAGAACGCAAAATTATTAGAGTATTGGTCTAAACCGTTTCATTTAAATGAAAATGCCGAAGAAATCATTACCTATTCACGACCTTTATTTGATAAAAATGGAAAACTACATGGTGTAGTAGGAACAGGAATTACGATGGAATATCTGATGAGTTTTTTATCAGGAAAAGAAGTAAGCGAGGAACATCTATTAGGGTATTCGTTAGGATATCAAACAAATAATAATCAAAAGATTCAAACATTAAATGAAAATATAACACTACAGAATCGTAAAATAGATACGAAGAAACATTTTAGTTTAGCAGAAAATCAAGATAATAAAGGAGTTGGATTACTAGAGAATCAAGCAATTGATAATGATGTTTATGCCTGTACTAAAAAGATATCGTTGTATAAAAATAATACTCCATTTCAAAAAGAAGAATGGTATGTTGTCGGATTTATGGATAAGGAAGATTTATTAGCATTACCAAATACAATTCAAAATTTATTAGTTTTATCATTGTTGATATCTATCCCATTGGGAGCAATTTGTGGAATATTTGTGAGTCGTAGATTTACAAAACCAATTACTTCCTTAGTAAAAAGCGTGAGAGAGAGTGATATTTCACAAGAGCCTTCTTATCAGAAAACAGGTTTTTTAGAAATTGATGAATTATCAGGAGCGATTGAAGCTGCCAATAAACAATTTATAGAAAGTACGTTAAGAGCTTCACAAATCATTGATCTAGTAGGAGCTCCTATTGGTATATTCGAAGTACGTGAAGATAGTGAAAAAGTATTTGCGACAGAACGCTTATGGGATGTACTTTCCTTACCGAAAGAAAGAATTATTTCATTATGTCAAAATAAGGTTGCGTTTAATGAAATGTTAAAACAAAAAATGAACGTTTTAGAAGAAGATGAAGATCATATATATAGACTTGATCTTTTACCTCCTAAATGGATTGAGATTAGTACGCGCTCTACAACTAGCTCAGTGTTAGGTATAGCTCGTGATGTGACAGCAGAAATAGTGGAACGTAAAAAGATTAAATTAGAACGTGACTATGATGCTTTAACGAGTCTATGTGCACATGAACTTTTTGTAAAGAAAGTAAATGAGATACTAAATAAGGATAATGATAATCGTAAAGTATCAGCGATGTTAATGCTGGATTTAGATGATTTTAAAAAAGTGAATGATACCTATGGACATCAATGGGGTGATATTTATTTACGTAAAGCAGGAGAGTTTATGTTACAAATGCATGTTGATAATAGTATAGTAGGAAGACGATCTGGAGATGAATTTCATGTATTTTTATATGATGAAGATTCTCAAGAAGAAATTCATAGACTGCTTCATAAATTCTATACGATGTTAGCAAGTGAACCATTAACATGCCCTGATGGTAGTATAAAACCAATTTCTATATCCATAGGTTTAGCTTGGGTAGAAGATGGTATGAATGATTGTGAAGAGTTATTAGTTAATGCTGATAAAGCTTTATATGAGGCAAAGAATAATAATAAAGGAAGCTTTAGAATTGGTTCGTAATTTGATGAAAAATAAAGAGGGATACAAATGAAAAATAGTGAAGCAAGAAATATCACCGCTTATTATTTAGAACATGGTTTTGAAGTAGCATATGAAGTAGAACGTACACAACTTTTTGAAGAAGAAGATGAGTATTTAAAGG
>JAVWIF010000004.1:0-81583 GCA_036639635.1 Longicatena sp. | reverse complement strand
CTGCGACCGCACGCTTAGAAGGCGTGTGCTCTATCCAGCTGAGCTATGTAGACAGTATTTCTTTAGTGCTTAACTATAATATCAAATTTGTGCTACTATTTCAACTATTATTTTGCTTTTCGATTGTGATGTCTATATAAAAAAAAGACTTGCTAGAAATTTCTAACAAATCTTTGTCTTATCTCATTCTGTTTCAATCAGCCCGTAACCACCAGCATGACGTTTATATACCACTGCAATTTCATTCGTTTCAAAATCGCGGTAAATAAAGAAATTATGATTTAACATCTCCATACGCATAATTGCTTCATCTAATTCCATAGTATCAGGTACGATTGATTTTGTTCTTACAACTTCATCATCACTATCTTCGTATTCATCTCCAATTTCTTCTTCCTCTTCGATAAATGCATAAGCTAGTTTTTCTTTATTCTTCTTCGTTAATCTTGTTTTTTGTCTTCTAATTTGATCTTCTAATTTATCAATTGCTAAATCAATTGCTGCATATAAGTCATCTTGAACAACTTCTGTACGTAATACTGCATATTTCGTAGGAATTGTAACCTCAATTTTTTGTTTATTTGGATACACACGTACAACTACATTCGCAACCACATTTTCATCAATTATGAAGTACTTTTCTAGATGACTGAGTTTTTTTTCAATCTTCTCAGCGATTGCTGGAGTTACCGTAATATTTTTTCCGTAGATTTGGACTTTCATATAAAATCCCTCCTTGTTATGTTACCTATATTATACGTCAAAATTTTGGGTTTAATAGTCTTACATTTTGTGGAAATATGTGGTAAACTAATAATGTAATGGCGATATCACATATTGCCATTTTTACATTTTGTTACATTTGAACTTTTTGTTATTATTTTCACCTGTTTTTACTAACATCAAGGAAAAGGAAATTACTATGCAAAATTTAAAATCACTTCTAACTGGAAATATCACTTGCGTTGTTTCTCAAAATGACCAACTATATACTGAAACAAATAGTGGTATTATTCCCTTATTAAACTTTATTGAAAAAGGGGTTTTAAAAGATGCTTTAGTTGCAGATAAAGTCATAGGAAAAGCCGCTGCTATGTTACTCGTTTACGGTGGCATCACTGAATTGTATGCACAAGTGATTAGTGAGTTTGCGCTTACATATTTAAACTCCCATGATATCCCTATAACCTATGAAACAAAAGTACCCTACATTATCAATCGTAAAAAAGATGGTATGTGTCCAATGGAAAAGAGTGTGCTTTCTATTGACGATGAAATACTCGCTTATGAACACTTAAAAGAAAAGGTAAACAAACTATAATACACTTTTTATAAACTTTAAGGCATTGCAATACGCAATGTCTTTTATTGTCTCTGCACAAAAATTTTGTCTCTGCATTTCTAAAATAATATTTTGTGCTTGTGAAGCATCCTTTAATCCTTTTGCATAAATGTTTTCATAGCCATCATAAAAATCCATAAAATCAAAACCAATCGCAACATATTCTTTCCCTAGTAATTCACAAATATATTGAATATGTTTCACAAGATGAGCCACATCTTGATCCTTTTTATCACTGTCTATAAAACAAGGTGCACTTACAACGCCGACAAGACCTCCATGTGCACGGATTTCTAGAAGTTGATCCTGGCATAAATTACGTGGATGAAAGCAAAGTTCTCTCACATTAGAATGCGTTGCCATAACCCGCACGTCTTTTTCTTCCATAATATCCCAAAATGTTTGCTCATTGGCATGTGATACATCAACAATCATGTTTAAATCGATCATCTTTCGTAATACTATCTTCCCCATCGTGGTAAGTCCTCGTTTAGGGTTTCCTTTCACTCCAGTTGCCAATGCATTCTCATCATTCCAAGTAAGTGATGCAATACGTACGCCTTGTTCGTATAGCCAAGTAATGCAGGAAATTGGATTTTCTTTAATCCCGCACATTCCTTCTACACTTAATATTGCCTTTATATGTCCATTATGATTCTCTAATATTGCTTTATTTTCTACCAAATCTATTGCCTCACATTGTGCAATTTCTTCTTTCAAACTTGTTATCATCAATTTCATATCTTCCCATGATTCACTGCCTTCAAAATAAGATGCCATGCAGATATATGAAATATTACCTTCTTGAAACTTTTTTAGATGAACATTTTTCAAGCTATTTGTATCACGATTATTTCTTGCTTTCATAATAGCATATCCAATATCAGCATGTAAATCAAAGATATCCATATTGTTCCTCCTAGTTATAGTATATGAAAACATCTGTGAAAATTCACAGATGTCTATCTTTCATATATGTTATCAAAATATTTCATTTCACGTTCGCCATCCATACCAGAATCATAAGCATGGTCTTTTAAAATATCACTTACGTTACTAAAACTTGCATTATATTCAACGCAACCATATGCCTTTTCAATGATAGAGGTTGCTAAAGGAATTGCTGAATTAAATAACTCAATAAATGATTCATTGCTTGTAATATGATCATCACAAGGGTGTTTCCATGCTGCTTTAGATTCATTTAAGACATCATAACAATCGTCTATTTGGGCTTTCACAATATTACCTGATATTGCCCAAGGCTTGCGTACTAGCGATTCTGCCTTTTTTAATACACGATATTTAACATCTTGTGGATCGTATAATAATTTTTGAATATCATACCATGAATTTAAAGTTTCTCTTAACTCATTTACTTTCACATCCACATGATAAACTTCGCGAGCAACACGTATATAAATACGTGCAATTGCCTTTAACATCTCTTCATCATACCTACAGATTTCATAGTAAGGATATTCACTAATATCAATTTGTCTTAATTTATCAAGCATCATCGTATCTATCATCGATTCAAAACGATGATGATGACCTGCACTTTCGCCTTTACAATTACCAGTACTATAGAAAACATAAGGATGTGTTGTTTTATCTAATGCCCAATGACATAAATGACCAAATATGTAAGCCAGCATATTTTCTTTTACATCTTCTCTTTTTTGTTCTTTAATACAACGAAAAGCTACTTCATAAAATTCATTGATATGAGTGCTGTGCATCTGACTACCTAAACGATTCATCGCATGACTCTTATAAGCTTCCCAAGGTTTTGCATGTGAAAAAAACAAAAAATCTGGTCCATTACTTCCAATATAAAATATTTGTGGATGTTTTTCTATAATCTCTCTAATATCTTGTTTTCGCATTTGCTTTAAAGCTTCTTCTGCAAACAACTTATGCGTTATAATATTAGGCATAACATCATCTCCTTTTATTACTACTAGTATACCACAATTCAATCTAATTTCATGAAAAAAGATAACCATTTTTTACTAATGGATGTTCATTGTAGGCTCTTTAACCAAGCTATTTACCCTATTCCCCATAGAGTAGTAAGGGAGGTGAATACAATCGCTACAGGATATTTACAAATACAAGTACAGGATACAATTTCTAAGATTCCACTTTCTAATGTGAGCGTGCGAATTTTTAAAATCGAGAATACACAAGTTGTTTTTGAAGATTTTTTTATCAGTGATGCAAGTGGAAAAACATTGCCTATTCCTTTGTATGTACCTTCAACAATTGAACCAGCGTGCTATAGTTTGCTGCTAAAAGCACCACAATATGTTCAAACAGAAATAAGAAATATTCAAATATTTAACAACGTAACCACACTTGTATCACAAAGTATTGTATTAGCAACAGCGCGCGCTATCAACATTATTACTTGTCCAAATATGCAACCATTGCAAATTCCTTCAACACCGTATTTTATAGATTATAAAACCCTGCTTGAAAAATCATTTGCTTTTCGTATTCCTAATTACATTACCCTTCTTGTAGCAACACCACAAAAAGTAGAAACACTCGTTGTTCCATTCAT
Source organism: Longicatena sp. (assembly GCA_036639635.1). Lineage (GTDB taxonomy): Bacteria > Bacillota_I > Bacilli_A > Erysipelotrichales > Erysipelotrichaceae > JAVWIF01. The sequence goes on along the minus strand of JAVWIF010000004.1, from coordinate 77,672 downwards.
AGATTTTCTGACAAATGTGATGTGTAGTGTGCTTCTTCCTACCTGGCCACAAAATATTCTTAAGGTCCACATCTTACGCATCCAATCACTTATCTATCATGAAATATTGAAGCATTGGAAAAACGAACAGTCTCCTTTTGAACTTTGTATTCCCCTTCCTTTTTCTTTATCCTATAATATTCATCAACCGATATACAACAATATTAAAACACTTGTCGAACGTTTCTATCTAGCTTGTTTAGCAAGTACTTCTAGTAGTACTTCTTGTGTCCCTTTGTTAAAGCTAGCACCTTACCCTATCGCCTTACATCAAAGACAACAGATTTTCTATATCCAATCCTTTCTCCACACGATTTCTTTATATTATCAAAGCGTTTGTGATGTACAAATGAGTGGTATATTTGATGAAGCTACGCATAAGTCTATTCAAAGCTTTCAACAGTTGCTTGGTATACGTGTAACTTCTTTGCTTGATAAAAACACATATCGTCTACTTAAAAGCATGGTTGAAGAATTATTAGTTAGCACCTAAAAAGAGCTCTCGCTCTTTTTTTATTAATTAAAAAAATGATTGTACAAATGTCCATATAAAAGGGATGATAATGACACTTAAGATTCCTGAAACACCAATTGCTAGTGAACTCATGGCGCCTTCTATGTGTCCTAATTGCAAAGCTTTACTAGTTCCAATAGCATGTGCACTAGTACCTAATGCAATTCCTTTCGCAATCGGATGCTCGATTTTAAACAACTTACAGACCGGTTCACAAATAACAGCTCCCATAATACCCGTCACAAGAATTGTTAAAACCGTTATGGCTTCAGTCCCTCCTAATTCAAGACTTAATTCAATCCCAATGGGTGTTGTAATAGATTTTGGCAAAATAGAAGCAACCATACCAGGCTCTAGTGATGTGACATAACAACAAATAAGGGTTGCACTAATACCAACAAGAATACCTACTGCTATACCAATCATAATAGGAACAAAGTAGTTCTTTAAACTTTGTACTTGTTGATATAGTGGGACAGCTAAGACAACGGTTGCAGGTCCTAAAAACAAATGAATAATATTACCACCTAATTGATATTGTTTTAAATCAATATTTGTTATCAATAGAAAGCCAATAATAAAGAGTATTGCCAATAATAAAGGATTTAAAAAAATTAATTTTGTCTTTTTTTGAATAATTAATCCTAATTCAAAAGCTACTAAGGATAGCAGGATGCCAAACATTGGTGTTTGTAGTATTGTATCCATTATTTCGCTTTCCTTTCCAATAGTTTTTGAATGGTTTTCCCGCTCAATCCCATGGTTAAAAAAGTTGTCACTAAACATATTAACAAAAGAATAAACCAAGTGTCTTCTATTTTATAAAACGAGCTCATTAAGGCAACCCCTGCAGGAATAAAAAAGAAAGGTAAATGTCCTAATAAGAAATTCGAAAAACTAGCAATCTGCTCTAGTTTTATGATGTTGGTATATAATAATACAAACAACAATAACATGCCAACTAAACTTCCTGGTAAAGGAAGCGATAAAGACGAACTCAATAGTTCGCCTAGTACATATAATCCAAATATAATAATAACTTCTCTAAATATCTTCAATCTTATTTCTCCTTGAAATTTCTTTTATTTTTTTGAATTGGTCTTTTATAAGAACCATTTTCTGATTTATGCTTTCCTTGGTAATTGTTATAATTCCCATGTCCTTGACGAAATGGAATTAAACATTTTGGTGTATTTCCTACTAGATCCATTCTACCGGCTTCTTTTAAAGCCCGAAATACTAAGTCATAGTTCTGAGGATAACTAAACTGTATCAAAGCTCTTTGCATCGCTTTTTCTTCATAGGTCCGTGCTACATATACAGGCTTCATATTCTTAGGATCAAGACCTGTATAATACATACAAGTAGCAGGCGTTCCAGGTGTTGGATAGAAATCTTGCACTTGTTTTGGCGTATAATGAATCTTTTTCAAGTAACAAGCAAGTTCTATAGCCGCATGTAAATCACTTCCAGGATGAGAACTCATCAAGTAAGGTACAATAAACTGTTTCATATTAAACTCTTCGTTTTTCGCATGGAACTTTTCAACAAACTTTAAATATAATTCTTTTCTTGGTTTTCCCATCTTGTCAAGCACAGCCGCATTGATATGTTCTGGTGCAACTTTAAGTTGTCCACTTATATGATATTGAACAAGTTCATCAAAAAACTCATCATTTTTATCATACATTAAGTAGTCATAGCGTATGCCTGAACGAATAAATACTTTCTTAACACTTGGCAATTCACGCACTGATCTTAAGATATCTAAATATCGTGTATGATCAACTACCATGTTACTACAAGGCTTAGGAAATAAGCATTCCTTATCAATACATGCTCCATATTCACGTTGTTTATTACAAGCTTCACGCGAAAAGTTTGCTGTAGGTCCCCCTATATCATGGATATATCCTTTAAAGTTAGGCATTTTTGTAACTAGTTTCGCTTCTTCTACAATGCTTTCTTTACTTCTAGTAGAAATTACACGACCTTGGTGATGGGTAATGGCACAGAAGGCACAAGAGCCAAAACAACCGCGATTACTAACGATTGAGAACTGTACTTCTTCAATGGCTGGAATATATTTGTATTTAGGATGAAAGGTACGTTCATAAGGAAGTGAATACGTAAAATCCATTTCATCTTGTGTTAATGGTAAAGGTGGTTGATTTTGAACAACATACCAACCATCATAAGGTTCTACTAATACATGAGAAGCTATCGCATCTATATTTTCATGTTGGATATGAAAACTCTTGGCATAGGTTTTCTTGTCCTTACATACTTCTTCAAAACTTGGTAATAAAATATAATCACTAACATATTCAATTGATTTTGTTTTCCATACACTACCTCGCATGTAACAAATATCCTTGGCTTCTAATCCACTATTTAAAGCATCTGCCATTTCAATAATTGAGTTTTCACCCATACCATATAACAACAAGTCTGCTTGTGAATCAATCAAAATAGAACGTCGTACTTTATCATCCCAATAATCATAATGTGATAGTCTTCGTAAACTTGCTTCAATTCCTCCAATAATAACTGGTTTATGTGGAAATAAGCGTTTTAATATTTGGGTATATACGATGGTAGGACGATCTGGGCGTTTCCCCATAATTCCTTCATCACTATAAGAATCATTATCTCTTCTTCGTTTATTCACCGAATAGTGATTCACCATTGAATCAATGTTTCCAGCTGATACAAGAAAACCTAATCGTGGTTCTCCAAATTGTAAAAATTCTGCATCATCGTGCCAATTCGGTTGTGCTAAAATAGCACACGTATATCCATATGCCTGCAGTACTCTTGTAATAATTGCACATCCAAATGAAGGATGGTCTACATAGGCATCTCCACAGACATAGATAAAATCAAATGACTCATATCCTTGTTCCACCATTTCTTCACGTGTTGTTGGTAAAAAAGCCATATCACCATCTCCATTTCTTTTCGCTCTAATAGTATCATACATTTCTATCATTATCTAAACCAAACTTAAAAAAAGATAGTTTTTTTACTATCTTTCAATATTTACTTTAATAACTTCTTTTTACGGAATATCCAAAGACACACAAGAACAATTACAATTGATAGAATAGCAACTGCTGCATATCCATATTGCCATTCAAGTTCCGGCATATTTTTGAAGTTCATTCCATACCATCCTACAATTAGTGTTAACGGTAAAAAAATCGTTGTTACTATTGTAAAGAAGTACATAATACGATTTAGGTTCATATCCACTTGTGATTGACAAGCTTCACGAATTTGAAGCAGATAATCTTTTAATAAATGAATATTCCCTGCTAAACGATTTACACGATCAGCTAGTATACGCAAATGATGAACTTCATCATTTGCAAAGAAATTGTTTTCATCTTGTAAAAGTTCTTCACAAACATCAAGTAATTGTTCATAATAATGAGTTAAATAAGCTAGATCATTACGAATAGAACGTGTACGTTGATTGAATCCTTCCGTTTTATTATTGATAATATCTTCATCTATTTTTGTTAATTTGTTTTCTATATCTTCTATTATTTTTTGATTGTTCGCAATCACACAATTAATAATCGCATTCACAACATGTTCTAAACAAAATGTGTTTTGATTCATCTTATCTACAGCATCATATAAATGTTTTTCATAAGCCTCATCATCACAAACAACGAGTATCATATATTCTTTGATATAAAGTCCAACTTTTAATTTTGTAAAGCCTTCTTTATGTTTTTGAATCGCATGAAGAATCCCAAAATCATAACCAAAATAAGAATCCATTTTATGGATAATACGCGCTGGATAATCATATTCTTCTATTGAGTTTTTCGCAAGATCAAAGAATGTAGTCAATTCGTCTAATTCACCACGATTACATATTCCAAACAATAGTTCGTTTTCTTTTTGCTTTCCTAATGTGACCTCATTTAACCCTTGATGAAATTGATAAAACATGTTATTCACTTCCTTTTCTTTTACGCCTTTGCTAATTTCTTTAATGCATGGTATACAATATATTCAGCGTATGTATCCATAGAACAATATTCACTTAATTGTTGATAAATAATTGCTTTTTCTGCTGGTTCACTTTTTTCATATAAACGCCAAGCTTCAACAGCGTCCATTCCATAAGAAATAGCTAAATCCTGATAATTATAATCAGAGAAAATAGGAACTAATGTTTTTAGGGAATAAAATCCTCTCATTCGTACATCATAAACATTCCCAGTAGAAAAAGGCAGTGACAAGTCAAGCATTCTCTCCCAGATTTGTTCTAATTCTTTTTCATATTGTGGAAACTGTTGAGCTAGTTGACGTAAGCGAAGTTTCTCCGCGCCTTCCATATTGTAAACCAATATGGTTCCCGTCTTTGGTACATGGGCCAACAAATCAACAACAAAGGCTTCTCGACAATCACCTTCAGCAATAAAGTTAACATGTTGTAATGCGTCACCATCTTTTTCTTCTATATGCAAACTATATTGAAATGCCAATACATCAAAAGGACGCATACCTTTATATGGGGGATAAGCAAACGTTTCCCATTCAAAATCTAAATAGGAAATAGGATAGCTGATATGCTCATTTATCCAACAAGTAAGTGCACCTTTATCAACATAACAACCGCCTAATTTATCGGCCATAATTTGTGCATATTGATGACGTGTCCCTTCAATTCGTTTAATATCAACATCCTTTAAATCTTGAATTCCATCTTCTTTCATATCATATTTATGAGCAGATTGTACCAAACTAAGAACAGAAGAATCTTCTACGTTCTCGCGAAAACAATCTTCATAATAAGGACATTTATTGCCTCTAGTACAAGCTGTAGTACGTTTGATTTTTACATCTTCGCTCTCTTCACAAGCACGTAGTGCTGCCAACAGTGGCTTTATATCACGCTTATCTTGAGCCAGTAAGTCTTGAATTGTTTTATGTGCCTTATTTTTGTTATTATATAAACAGTCATTGATAATAAATAGCTCTTTTACATCTAAACTATCTTTGCGAATATATTCATGATTTAAATGAATTGCATAAACTTCATCAACGTTTATATCTAATGCCTCAAGTACTGAAATGGTATCTGCCATACCTTGTGCTTCACTTTCTTTAGGATAGCAATTTGTATATGTAAAATATAGAATTGTTTTATCTTCTTCGCATAGTAAAAAAGGTACTTTAATACGTACATCTTCATAAGCAAAGCGTGCATTTATCAAGGTCTTTTTTTCTTTATAAGCACCCAATGCTAGTGCTCCATCATCATTTACTTTTCCAACAAAGGCATTATCCTCTGCAATCATTAATAGTTCTTTACAAAGTTCGCTCATATTTTCATTATAATTTACAAAAGGAATAAAGTTCTTTCTATTAGAACGTGATAACCAAAAACTTCTTGGACAACGTTCGTATTTTTTTATATCCGATATATGATACATCCTATCCACTTCTCTTTCTTCTTTATTTTAAATTATAGCAGACATCAACTAGAATAGGAATATAAGGTTCTCATATCTTCGATAATTTTTACTATTTCATCGCGTATTGTGACAGGTTTTCTAAGTTCACATTGATTTCCTAATGATAATATAAATTTTATAACATCCATCTTTCCTTCCATAATTGTACGTACATAAAGTCTGTGATCATCAAGCCATTCTTTATGCATAGCTAGCCCTATACTTTTTTCACTTATTAACAACGCACTCTCATCACGTAATACTATCTCTAATTCATATACATCATCTTTCATCAATCCGGTTTTTCCCACATGGTCAAACACATGAAAATCTTTTTCTCTTTGAAATAGTTTTGTTGTAACGACAACGTCTTTCATACGTTCTTCACTAAATTTAAAGTTTCTAAAGTCTTTTGCCTTTAAAGAATATCCTAAGCAATAATAAGCTCCTTTATAATTCAATATTTCATAAGGTTGTACAAGTACCTTACTATATTCTTTTGCATTCATCGCTTTATAGGTAAGTTCTATCACGTAATGACTTTTACGTGCATAGGTACATTTTTCAATCATTAATTGAATCCGCTTTGTTAAATCATTTATTTCATTTTCAATATATACGCCACTTTCATCTACACTAAATTCAACGCTCGCTTGTATTTTATCCATTGCTCGAGCATATGCTTCATAGCCTAAAAAATCATGATGACTTTTTAAGTAATTTGTCCCTTCATGTAATGCATGAAGTTCTATATCATCAAATCCAACCACAGGCAAAAGGGCACCGCTAACTAATTGGTACCCTCCATATTTACCACTCGTACTAGTAATGCGATAACCAGCATCTTCTAGCTCTTTTTTATATTCGACAATATTGCGTTTATTACAATGTAATTGATTAGCTAGTTCTTCACGTGTCATAAACCCTCTACTCTTCAACAACAATAACATTTGAATACATAACGTACTTCGTGACATATATAGCCCTTCTTTCTTTAGTGGGCAAGTGGACGATAATGCAAAGGACAATAACGTGATGGATATAAGCCAAATTCTTTTTCCACTTTTTCAACCTTTGGAACAATTCCAAGGAATGCTAAAGGAAATACAATTTCTCCAATTCCACGATCTAACGCAAATCCTAGTGCTTCTTCCACTTGTGATGCTCCAGCATCAATAAGTGTCATGACCATTTCTTTGTTTGCAGTGAATACGGCATGTAATAAAATTGGATAACCATTAAAAATCCAATTTGGATCACCACCTGCAGCAAGCACTGTCTTTGTCATTTCAACATCCTCTTCCCATACGGCATTTAATAATTGTTTTGCTAATACTTTTTCGTTTATCATAAAGTTCATCCTCTCTTATCTTGATGACCTTATCATATACCCTATTGTAACATCATACATGTAACAATGCAAAAATAATTAAATTTCTTTTCCATCAAAAAAGTCGACTGTATTTCATCGACTTTTTTTCCATCTATTGTATTTTGTAATTTGGAAATGCTTTAAGTAAATCCGTAGTATTTGCACTAGAATTATATAATAATAAATAATCACCATTTACTTTTGCACCATACTCTTGTTCCTTATTATCAATGTTTACTTTAACTTTTCCATTATTCTTTGCTTCTTTCAATATTTTCTGCATATTCTCATCTTCTGACTTTACGCGATAAATATAACTCATTTGACCATTGCTCATAAATGATCTACCTTCATAGGCCGCAAAATTAATATTTTCAATATTTTTCATATTATCATAGGCAACGCCTTGGTCTTTAAAATACTTCATAACATTATCCACACTATCATTTACTTTCTGTTTACTTTCGTCAACGACCTTTTTAGTATCCTTTTGCGTTGTATCACTTACCTTATCTGTCTCTTTGGTAGTTTCCTCTTTTTTATTCATACTACAACCACTTACCATAGCACCAATAAATAATAAACAAGCTAGTCTTTTCATCATTCTATTCATATACATCCTCCTGTCTGTTTTTAGTATAGACAAAAAAAGAGGAGCTATACATGAATCCAAGAAAAGCATCAAGAAGGTTTTGAATACACAGCAACGCTCAAAGCATCCTTAATATTCTTCATTTTCAAATGATACTTATTCAAATAATACTTTTGATTATATAATTTGATGTATAGAAAATATGATTTAACAGCTTTCTTTGATTTAGTCATAAAATAAAATATCATATGGTTTTCTTTAATGAAATTCACCCACACTTACTCATGAAGCGTCAAAAAATTTGTATATTTCTTTTCCTTTTTTCTTTTGAAAGTTACTGATGTAAAAGTATATGCTGCTTCAGGAATTAATCCATGATAAGAAAGTGCAAATTCAAAAGATAAATAAGATGGTCCATATATAGCATTAGCAACTAAGTAACCAGAAGTTTTTTTATCGGTTTCATATTAGCCTTTGCAAAGCCTAATCATTTTTTCTTCATCTGTTAATCTCTTTATTCTATTCTTTGGAGATTTATAATGAACATAATCGTTCAAAATCATATGATACGATTTTATCATATTTTACTTTAATTCAAATAGAAAGACAAATATATTACGAGTAAATCCTAAACTTCCTCCATAAATATCTTATCATCCTTCTATTCTAGGCAACTTATTGTATTTCCACATACAATATCAATTATATGTTCTTCTATCAGCTTATTTCATTTTCTTATTAATATATTTTCACATCAAAAAAAAAGGTTACATTAGCCAATGCAACCTTCTTTTAAATTATTTTTTATCACGAATGGCTGCTTGCGCTGCAGCTAAACGAGCTATAGGAACTCTAAATGGACTACAAGAAACATAGCTTAATCCCATTCGATGACAGAATTCAATAGAAGCAGGATCACCACCATGTTCTCCACAAATACCTAATTTAATATCAGGATTTGTCTGACGTCCTAACTTAACTGCCATTTCTATTAATCTACCAACACCTTTTTGGTCAACTCTAGCAAATGGATCTTGTTCAAATATTTTCTTTTCATAGTAATCATTCAAGAATCCACCAGCATCATCACGTGAGAAGCCATATGTCATCTGTGTTAAGTCATTTGTTCCAAAGCTAAAGAATGCTGCTTCTTCAGCAATTTCATCTGCTAGAAGCGCTGCACGAGGTATTTCTATCATCGTACCAACATGATAATCCATTTCAAATTTCTCACGTTTTAAAACTTCATCAGCAGTACGAACTACCACATCTTTAACATATTTAAGTTCTGCTTTATCTCCTACTAAAGGAATCATAATTTCTGGAACAACATTCCAATCAGGATGTTTCCTATTTGTAGCAACTGCGGCTTCAATAACCGCCGTTGTTTGCATCTCTGCAATTTCAGGATAAGAAATTGCTAAACGACATCCACGATGTCCCATCATTGGGTTAAATTCATGTAAACTTACAATAACATTACGTAATTCGTCTAAGCCAATTTTCATATCTTTAGCAAGTTGTGCAACATCAAAACTACTTGTTGGTAAGAATTCATGTAAAGGTGGGTCTAAGTAACGAATTGTTACCGGTAATCCATGCATTGCTTCATAGATTCCTTCAAAGTCACCACGTTGCATTGGCAATAGTTTTGCTAGTGCTTTACGACGTTGTCCTTCTGTTTTAGAAACAATCATCTCACGTACTGCTTTAATACGATTTCCTTCAAAGAACATATGTTCTGTACGTACTAGTCCAATACCTTCTGCTCCAAAGCCTACTGCTTGTTGTGCATCTTTAGGCGTATCTGCATTGGTTCTAACCTTTAATACACGTACTTCATCTGCCCACTTCATGAATCGTTCAAAATCACCTGATATTTGTGCTGGTACCGTCTTTACTTTACGACCATAAATATTACCAGTAGAACCATCTAATGAAATATATTCACCTTTATGGTATTTATTTCCACCAACTTCAAAATATTTTTCTTTTTCATTAATTTTAATATCTCCACAACCAGAAACACAACAAGCTCCCATTCCACGAGCAACAACTGCAGCATGACTCGTCATACCACCGCGTACTGTTAAGATACCTTCTGATACATGCATTCCTTCAATATCTTCAGGAGAAGTTTCAAGTCTTACTAAAATAACTTTATGACCAAGGGAAGTCTCTTCGATTGCCTCTTGTGCTGAGAACACTATTTGTCCACAAGCAGAGCCAGGAGATGCCGGTAATGCTGACGCAATTACTTTTGCATCTTTTAAATCTTTTTCTTCAAAACCTGGATGTAATAAGGCATCTAATTGTTTTGGTTCTACCATCATAAGAGCTTCATCTTTGGTAATCATTCCCTCATCTACCATATCACAAGCAATTTTTAAAGCACTTGCTGCCGTACGTTTTCCATTCCGTGTTTGCAACATAAATAAGTTACCATTTTCAATTGTAAATTCCATATCTTGCATATTCTTATAATGCTTTTCTAAAGTATTACATATATTTACAAATTTATCATAAGCTTCTGGTGCAATTTTCTTTAACTGATCAATTGTTTGTGGTGTTCTAATTCCCGCAACAACATCTTCACCTTGTGCGTTCATCAAGAACTCTCCATATAGTTTGTTTTCACCAGTAGAAGGATTACGTGTAAATGCTACTCCTGTTCCACAATCAGAACCCATGTTTCCAAATACCATCATTTGAACACTAACTGCGGTTCCCCAACTTCCTGGAATATCATTCATCTTACGATAGAAGATTGCTCTTTGATTATTCCAAGAACGGAATACTGCTTCAATGGAGCGATATAGTTGTTCTTTAGGATCACTTGGAAATGTTTCATTCAAAGATTCTTGATAGAACTGTTTAAATCGTTTCACCATTTCTTTCATATCATCAGCATCTAAATCAGTATCTTGTTCTACTTTTTTTGCTTGCTTTATATCATCAATAATCTCTTCAAATTTTGCTTTGTTGAGTCCCATTACAACATCCGCAAACATTTGAATAAAACGACGATAAGAATCATATGCAAAGCGAGGGTTTTGCGTTAATTTAGCTACCCCTTCTACCACTTCATCATTCATTCCTAAGTTTAAAATCGTATCCATCATACCAGGCATACTAGCGCGTGCTCCTGATCTTACAGATACCAACAATGGATTTTTAGGATCTCCAAATTGTTTTTGTGAAATTTCTTCTAATTTCATTAAGTACTCAAAAATTTCTTTACGAATTCCTTCATTAATCTTTTCTTCATCATGGTAATATTGGTTACAAGCTTCTGTTGTTACCGTAAAGCCAAAAGGAACTGGCATTCCCAAATTCATCATTTCTGCTAAATTGGCACCTTTTCCACCTAATAACTCTCGCAATTCTCCATTACCTTCAGAAAAAAGATAGACATACTTCTTATTCATTACACATCCTCCTATTTGTAATCGGTTACATTTAATGTTTATATTATACCTTAATATTCCTTATTTTCATAGTGAATTACGAAGATTTTCTTTTTTTATGATCATCTTACATTCGATTCTTTTTTTGTAACTTTAAAAGTATATAAAAGAAAATTCCAGTAAGCGCAATCAATCCAACATGTTCGAAAGTGCTTGTAGTATGACTGCCATACGTAAATAGTAATCCAAAATTCTTTTTAAATGTCGTAATTGCTTCTATTGGTACATTTATAAAACTATCGTTCATGACATCATGCATCATAATATTGCGATATAAGGCTGCACAATGACTGGGAGGAAAGTACGTAATCACTCTTTGTAAATAGTTAGGAAGTGCTCCCATTGGTACATAAATACCCATCAAAAATCCTGATAGTGTTCCAATGATTGTTGTAATATTACTAAAAGACGTAGCGCTTCTAAAAAATGACATAAAAAAATATAACATACTAGTATTTGACATAATCGAAAGTACCATCACCCCAAGCACTTTTATTAAAGTGCTCATTGACATCCACCTTCCACCATACGCTACAATATAAATCTGTCCAATAAGTAAGGTCACAACTGAAACAAAACAAGTCAATACAACACTTGAAATAATATAGGAAAGCATAATCTTTCCTTTAGACAGTGGGCTAATTTCAAAATCGTTAACAATATGATTGCTTCGATCAGCTATGATAATACCCAATACACTTAATGAAGTCGTTAGTGATACAATCCCTAGTGTTCCAGCCATTATCCAAGTATCGCTTAATTCTCTTGCGTACTTTGGAAACGCTACTTTCAATGGTTCTATCATCATATCCCCTAAAAACGAACAATATAAACCCAACACAACAAATACCGCCATAAAAGAAAAGAAAACAGCTGTTTTATCGTAGAAGAACAACATCATATTACGCTTAATCAACGCTTTCATGGTTTACCCCTTCTTCCACCAATTCTAAATAGATTTCTTCCATACTACTTTCTACAACATTAAAGTGTTCTATATAACGCTCACAAATGCGTAGTATAGACATCGTATGAAATGTATTTAATGGACACACTTCCACTCTATTGGGAAACGCTTGATAATCAATCTTATGAGCGCAAAGCACTTCTATTAAGGTCTTCAATGATGTTGGATATAAATACAAATGATTTCTACACGACATTCTTTTAAATTGTGACAATGACTCATCAAGCATTATCTTTCCTTTTTGAATAATACAAATGTGACTTGCTATCTCTGACTCTTCAATATAATGCGTTGTCATAAAGATTGTCATATGTTCTTTCTGATGAAGTTCTTGAATCACACTCCAAAGATGTTTACGTGCAACAGGATCTAAACTCATACTTGGCTCATCTAATATTAAAATTGCTGGTTTAGGTAATAGCGCACGTGCAATATCAGCACATCTTCTTTGACCTCCTGAAAGCGTTTCTACTTTTTGATGCATAAATGCTTCAAGTTTACACACTTTTACTACAGCATTCACCCTATCTCTTATTTCTTCGCTCCTTTGATAATAAAAGCCACAACGTAATCTTAAGTTTTGTTCCACACTTAATATTGCATCTAATTTACTATCTTGAAAGACAATACCAATCGCTTTGCGTATCTCTTGATTATGTACGCCTAAAACATTTGATTCAATTTTGACACTTCCTTTATCCACTTTTTCTAAGGTTGTTAACAATGAAATCATCGTACTTTTTCCTGCCCCATTGGGTCCTAGAAAAGCAAATATTTCTCCTTTTTTTACCTGAAAGCTAATTCCTTGTAACGCTTGTTTCTTGCCAAATGCTTTATATACGTTATGTACCTCAATACTGTTTTCCATATTATCACCATTCTAGTATACGTTCTTATAAAGGAAAAAATGTAGTAAAGAAGTCGACAAAATATGCAATATAGTATCTAGTATTTCAACATCTTGCTTATCCATTAGATTCTCATTAGTTGAAGCATCTAAAACAAATAAGAGACAAACAGTTATTTAACTGCTTGTCTCTTATTTGTTAATTTTTCCCTAATAAACGGAACATATTCTTTTTATAAACTTCAACACCTGGTTGATTAAATGGGTTAATATCTAACATGTAACAAGTCATTGCACATGCACTAAAGAAGAAATAACACATATAACCAAAGCTATGAGCACTCATATCGTCCATTGTAATCATAAGATTTGGAACATTTCCAGTAATTTCATGAGCTTCAAGTGTTCCTTGACAAGCCATTTTATTTACCCAGTCAATTGATTTTCCAGCTAAATAATTCATACCATCTTCATCATTAGCATCACTTGGGAATAATAAATCTATCGTTGGTTTTTCTACTAATAACAATGTTTCATATAAGATTTTTTTACCATCTTGCACAAATTGTCCTAATGAGTGTAAGTCTGTAGAGAAGTTTGCACTAGTTGGCAAGTTTCCTTTACCTTCTTTACCTTCACTTTCTCCAAACAATTGTTTCCACCATTCAGCAACCATTGCCATTTGTGTTTCATAACTAACTAGCATTTCAGCGTTCTTTCCTTGTTTCTCTAAGATTCTACGAGCAACCGCATATGCATAGGCATCATTTTTTGTTAAATCTGGTGTACTTAAATCTTTTTTAGCCGTTACAAGACCATCCATAATTGCATCTACATCAATTCCAGCAACAGCAATTGGAAACAATCCAACAGGTGTAATTACCGAAAATCTTCCTCCGATATCATCAGGAATCGCAAATGTTTCGTATCCTTCTTTATCAGCAATTGATTTTAAGGTACCTCTTGCTTTATCTGTAGTTGCTATTATACGTTTACAAGCTTCAGCTTTACCATATTTTTCTTCCATAAATTGTCTTAACAAACGAAATGCCAAAGCAGTTTCAGTTGTTGTTCCAGATTTAGAAATAACGTTTAGGGCTACTTCTTTATCTTTGATGTATTCCATTACTTGTGCAATATACGTTGAAGAGAATGTGTTTCCCATAAAAATTATCTCTGGTTTTTTATTTGCGTACATTCCATTGATCATTTCAATAGCTGCTCGTGATCCTAAATAAGAACCACCAATACCACAAACAATAAGTACATCACATTTTTCACGAATCTCTTTTGCTACTCTTTTCAATCTTGCAAATTCTTCTTTGTCATAATTAAGAGGCCAGTCAACCCAACCAACATAATCATTTCCTTTACCAGTTTTATTCAATAATGCGTCATGACACTTTGTAACAACCTCTTGATAATCACAAATGTCTTCTTTCAAAAATGCATGCGTTGTATCTAGTTTCATCATATGCTTTTTCTCCTTCATCTTATGGCATCTTCTATCCACTGATCTAAATGCTCCTCCAATGTTTGAAACCCTATTTCCATTGGTGGTAATTCGTGAACAATTCTGCGTTTTCGCATAAAACGAGCTTTGCTAGTCTCTATGGCTTTTAGAGAAAGATTAAAATGAATACCATCTTCATCCATATCTAAGATTTTTACTTTCACACGTTCATCAACCTTCACATAGGTATGTACATCTTTCACAAATCGTTCACTAATTTCTGAAATATGTATCAATCCATTATGCTTGTTGTCTAGATAAACAAAGGCTCCGTAAGGTTTTATCCCAGTGATAACACCTTCTACGACTTCACCAACCATATAGTGCATGTGCTCACCTCATTTCATTGCATTTATTATAGCATATCTTTTCTGTTTTTGTGTTATAATAATAAACACAGAGCAAGAATTATTCTTAATCTGAAGTATTGAGGTGATACATACATGGATTCTATTTATCCACTAGCAGCAGCATTAATTGCAAATATATTAGCACAGATACTAAAACCAATTGTTTTATATTCACGTACACAAAAACTTGATATCCATCAATGCATATCTTGTGGTGGTTTCCCTAGTTCTCATAGTTCAACAGTAACTTCGCTATCCATTGCTATTGGGATGAGTGAAGGATTTGATTCGGCAATCTTTGCCGTTACTGCGGTATTTAGTTTTATAGTCATTTATGATGCAGCAAATGTTCGTTATTATGCTGGGCGAAACATTCAATTAACAAAACAATTAATTACTGATTTAGAAACATTAAAAGGATTAAATTTCTCTGATCCTATTTATCAAGAAAAGATAAAAAGTGTATTGGGACATAAATTTGTAGAAATCCTTGGTGGTGTCTTTCTAGGGATTGTAGTTTCACTCGTTATGTACCAACTTATTCATTTATAGAAAGAAGGAAAAAGTTACAAGATGCAAACAAAAGTTGATGAGATTAAACATGTCATTGATAAAATTAGACCTTATATCCAAAGAGATGGTGGAGATATTGAATTTGTTTCTTTTATAGAAGGTATTGTCAATGTAAAATTATTAGGCGCTTGCGTTGGTTGTATGTCTGTTGATGATACAATTAGTGGAGGTGTCGAAGCCATTTTATTAGATGAAGTTGATGGTGTTGTAGGTGTGAAATTAGTTGAATAAAAAAATATAAGTCATAGCAATTACGCTATGACTTATTTATTTGCTGCTTATATGATTAATGTTCTTTAATTGAATAGAAATAGTGCCATCACTTTGGGTTTGAAATTCAACGAATTCTTTTGAATTCATATAATCCACAGGAATATTAATTTCAATTCCTTTATCCGTTTTTATCTTTTGCATCTTATCACGCTTACTACTTTTAACAAATTCTACTTCAATATCTTTGGATATTCCTTGTGTTCTCATTTCCTCTTGAAACTCGTTTTGTGCCAATGGTTTATCGGCAAATAATAAAGTCCCTACTTCTTGTACTTTAATCGGTGTTTGTGCCGCAACACTATCATTAATAATCCCCTTCATCTTTGGAATCAAGTCCATTTCATCAATCTCAAATTTATCGCCTAATTTAGCAACTGTCTTCGATATGGAAGAGAGTGCTTCACTATAAGAAGGTGTAGATTCGCTTTCTAATACAATACTCGCATAAAAGTTAACTTTATCTGCTTCTATTTCGACTTTACTTTCAACACTAGATACACTCATATCAGATAGTTCAACAATAAATGCACGATCATTTTTTACTAAATTTAACGATAATAACGTACGATAAGGAATGACTTCATTGGTAATATGCTCATCTTTTTGTACAAGATTATGGGTGACTCCTTCACTATATGCATTTTCAATTGCCACAATATAGCGTCTACTTTCAAATAACACTTCACTCACAATTAAATCTGTAGCATCAAATAAACCATATTTCATCTTTGCATCAAAAATAAATTGAGCAATCTTCTGACTCATTTCTTCAAATGTGGTCTTAGACTCTTTATATTCATTTAGATAAAGAGTAATGTGTCCACCTTCCTTGAATTCACATTTCTTCTTTGCACTTGATGCGAATACTTTACTAGTTTTGATTTGCAACATTTTTTCTATTTCGACACTCATATCACGCATACACTCATCGCTATTAATAAGGGTATTGTGTTCACTATCTAAAATATGGAGTATCGTTTTTTCGAATTCTATCATTTATCGTTCCTCTTTTTCTCTTATATTTTACGCTATTTTCATAATAAATTCTAGTAAAAATAGAAATCACACCACTATCACATACTTTTTTAATTAATACGTGGTATTATTAAAGGGTATTTGAAAAAAAGGTGGTAGTTAAATGCAAAATGCAATTTTCTCTAGGGTAGATTTAAACAATGTAGATTGTAGTTTACGTAATGAATATTTAGATTGTATAAATGATTTACTTTGTGTTGACGATGTCATTGAATTGCATGACTTTCATCAACATATGAAAACGTCTAGATTTCAACATTCTATAAATGTATCTTACTATTCTTTTCTCATTGCTCGTAAGTTAAATGCTGATGCTTACAGTATAGCAAGAGCTGGTCTTCTTCATGACTTATATTTATATGATCGTCATTTTGAACAGCCTATCGAAGGAAGACATTGTTCTGTACATCCAAGAATTGCTTTAGAAAATGCTAAAAAAGCTACTAAAACAAATGCTATTATTGATGATGCAATTCTTCATCACATGTGGCCTATGACCATTCATACTCCAAAAACAAAAGAAGGTTGGATTTTACAAGCCGTTGATAAATATTGTTGCTTATCAGAAGTACTATTACAAGGTGGCCGAAAAGTTCGGTATTCTCATACTAGTGTTAGTTTTCTATCTATGTTAGCTCTTGTCGTAAAATAAGACATTGCCTATTTGGCAATGTCTCTTTTTTTATTCTTCTTCAAATTGTGAATTATATAATTGTGTATAGAATCCATTTTCACTCATTAATTCATTATGACTTCCGGCTTCTACTATATCTCCATCTTTCATAACTAAAATTAAATCAGCATCACGAATGGTAGATAAGCGATGAGCAATAACGAAGCTTGTACGATTCTCCATTAATTTTTCCATGCCTTTTTGAATCAATACTTCCGTACGTGTATCAACAGATGATGTAGCTTCATCTAGAATAAGAATTTTAGGATCTGATAAGAATGCACGTGCAATCGTTAATAATTGCTTTTGTCCTTGTGATATGTTATTACTTTCTTCATTGATCATCGTATCATATCCATGATCTAATGTACGAATAAAGTGATCAACATAAGCACTATCAGCAGCACTTATAACTTCTTCATCACTTGCTTCTAAGCGTCCATAGCGTAAGTTTTCCATAATAGTGCCATTAAATAACCATGCATCTTGTAATACCATACCAAAAAGCGAACGTAAATCACTTCTACGCATATCAACAGTCTTAATACCATCAATATAAATAGAACCACTATTTAATTCATAGAAACGCATCAATAGTTTAACAATCGTTGTTTTACCTGCTCCAGTAGGTCCCACTATGGCAATTTTCTTACCTGGTTTGATATACATAGAAAAGTTATTGATAATAATTTTATCTTCTGTGTATCCAAAGTGAACATTTTCAAATGTAACTTGTCCTGTAATATTCGTATTACCGTCTTTATCAAAGACTTCAACAGGTGTAGATGTTTCTGGTATTTCTTCCTCTTCTTCTAAGAAGGTAAAGACACGCTCAGCAGCGGCTGCTGTTGATTGTAACATATTCATAACTTGTGCAAGTTGTGCAATTGGTTGATTAAAGTTTCTTATATATTGAATAAATGCTTGAATATTACCAATGGTAATAGAACCCATTGCTGCTAAATATCCACCAAGTAAACATACACAAACATAGCCTAAGTTTCCTACAAATTGCGTAATTGGCATCATAAGGCCTGATAAGAATTGAGAAATCCAAGCAGTTTCATATAAATTATCATTATGTTTATTAAACTCTTCAATGGATTTTTGTTCTCCATTAAAAGCTTTCATAACTACATGTCCACTATACATTTCTTCAACATGGCCATTTACATCACTAAGATATTGTTGTTGGCGCTTAAAGTAACTTTGTGATTTTTTAACAATTCGCGATACTAAGATTAATGATAATGGAACTACACAAAGTGCCATTAATGTCATTTGCCAACTAATCGTTATCATCATCACGGGATATCCTATGACACTTACAACAGAGGTTACTACTTGTGATAAAGATTGTGACATAGAAGTTTGTAACGTATCGACATCATTTGTAACACGTGATAATATATCACCATGAGAGGTCGCATCAAAATATTTAAATGGCATACGATCTATTTTATGAGAAATATCTTGTCTTAACTTATACGCTGTTTTTTGTGTAATAGTTGCCATCATAATACTCATTGCATAGGATAAAACAGCACTTATGATATACATAGCAATAAGCGTTAACATTATCCCTGTAATATAATCAAAATCAATGGTTCCTTTATTTGTCGCAATACGCATAAATCCTTCTGCTAGTTCTGTTGTTGCATTTCCTAATATTTTTGGTCCAAGTATTGCAAGGATTGTACTAACGATTGCAAAAACAATGGCAATTGCTATTACTATATAATATGGACGCATAAATTTAATTAATTTTTTCATAGTCCCTGAAAAATCTTTTGCCTTAACAGCAGGCATTCCATGCCCCATAGGGCCATGTCCTGGACGACTAGGACGAGGTGTACGTTCTTTACTCATTTCCTAATTCCTCCTTTGATAATTGACTATAGGCAATTTCTTGATATACCTCACAAGTTTTTAATAACTCGCTATGTGTTCCTATACCGGCTACTCTACCTTTTTCTAATACAACAATACGTTGGGCATGCATAATACTAGAAATACGTTGAGCAACTAATAAAACAGTGGCATTGTCTTCTTTCGTAACATCTGCTAAAGCAGCACGTAATTTGGCATCTGTTTTAAAATCTAATGCCGAGAAAGAATCATCAAAGATATAAATTTCAGGACGTTTCACAAGTGCTCTCGCAATCGATAAACGTTGTTTTTGTCCACCTGAAACATTGGTTCCTCCTTGTGATATTGACGTTCCATATCCTGATGGTTTTGATGAAATAAATTCGGTTGCTTGTGCTATTTTACTAGCACGATCAAGTTCTTCTTGACTAGCATCTTCTTTAGCGTATCGTAAATTTGATTCAATATCTCCAGAGAATAAAACACCTTTTTGTGGAACATAGCCAATTTTTTCTCTTAATTCATGTTGTGATACTTCTTTAATATCAACGCCATCTACTAATATTTTCCCTTCGCTCACATCAAAGAAACGTGGAACTAAATTAATAATTGTTGATTTACCACTTCCTGTACTTCCAATAAAAGCCGTCGTTTCTCCTGGTTTTGCAGTGAAATTAATATCATGTAAAACATCATCTTCGGCTCCTGGATAACGAAATGATACATTTTGAAAATCAATATATCCTTTTTGTTCGTGACCAAAATGTTTTGGATTCTTAGGATCACGAATACTAAATTTACAACTTAGTACCTCATAAATACGTTTAGCAGATACACTTGCTCTTGGCAACATAACTGCAATCATAGCAATCATTAAGAAGGCCATAATAATTTGCATAGAGTATTGAATAAAGGCTAACATATCTCCGATTTGTAAAGTTCCATCGGCAATCTGATGACCACCTACCCAAACAATCAACAAACTAGCACCATTCATAATAAACATCATAGCAGGCATCATAAAAGACATAACACGATTAATAAATAAGTTTGTTTTCATCATTTTACTATTTACTTCATTAAACTTCTCTTCTTCATATGCTTGTGTATTGAAAGCACGAATAACCGGCATTCCTTCTAAGGAGCCACGTGTAACCGTATTAATATTATCAATTAACTTCTGATTTATCTTAAATTTAGGCATTGCGACCATCATAAGTACACCAATTAAACTTAATAATACAACAACACATAAAGCAATAATCCAAGTCATACTTGCTTCTGAATTTAAAACATGAAGAATCGCTCCAATTCCAATAATTGGGGCATATGCAACCATCCTAAGAAACATGATGATTACCATTTGTATTTGTTGTACATCATTGGTCGTTCTTGTAATTAATGAAGATGTCGAAAATTTATTAAATTCTGATTGAGAAAAGTTTTCTACTTTTTCAAAGACATCTTTACGTACTGCTTTCGCAAATCCTGCACCAATACGTGCAGCAAATAAACCTACAAAGATAGCTGCTATTGAGCCTGCTAAAGCAATCAATAACATCTTTCCACCAGCAAGTAAAATATAGTGATTTTGCATAGCATCTGTATCAATGCCTATTGCTTTATATTCACCTTTTACATAACTTGCTCCAGCAGTTGCTAACGTACTTTTTCCAAGTGCTTGTAATTGTACTTCAATTTCTTGTTTCATGGCATCAACTTCTTCTTTAGGCATGAAAGGCAATGCTTTAAATATATCCATGCCTTTAGGAAGTTTTTTCATCATTTCACTATTGGGATCTTTTGCTTGTTTTTCAATTCCGCTTACTAACATTTCAGCTTTAACTAGCGCTGTGTTCAGTTTATCTCTAGTTGCACTTTCGATATTCACTAAGACATATAAATTTTCACTCTTTAATATTGGATACTTCTCTTTTTGTTCTTTTGTTCCTTTATCTTGTAGAACAAGTTCATAGTTATTTAGGAACAAGTTTTTTTCGTTATCTTCTAGAAAAAAAGCAATCTTTTTATATTCATTTTCTCTAATAGCAACAGGAACACTATCTTCAATTCCACTCTTTTGAATCCCTGTATTAATAATATCTGACATATAATCAGGGAGTGCTAATTCACATTGGGCTTGTCCAAACAACAAAGCCACAACAACAATTAATGATAAAGTAAATGGTTTTAAATATTTAAGTAATTTAATCATTCGTCATTTCCTTTCTGTTTACATTCATTTTCTTTCTTATAAAATATGGAAGCTTTTTCTAGAATTCTAATAAATGCTTGTGCATCTTCCGCACCTAATTCTTCAATGAATAACAATAGTTTATCACTCATATGTTTTTCACATCCGTTGATCAGCTCTTTGGCTTCTTTGGTAACTTTAATATAAACACTTCTACGATCATTCTCTAGTAGTATACGTTCCACCCAGTTCTTATTTTCAAATGTTTTAATCATTTGTGAAATCGCTGCTGGCGTTACATTAAAATACGTACTGATATCACTCATCTTTACTAAATCACCTTCCGCATTTATGCGCATAATAGCATCTAACATCATAATGTCACGATGCCCTATTTTATGATTATTTGAGGGTTTCATTAAACTTTCTTTACGCATTGTATAAAACAAATGCGTTATCTTCCGCGCAATTTCCATCTCATCCATATTGTCACCTCTTTCGATAGTTAAGCCACTTAACTATTAACTACCTTAACTATTATAATTATTTTTATTCACCTGTCAATACGTTTGCATTTATTCACACATATTTCACATGGTTCTTCATCATAATAGAAAAAAACAGAAGCAATGATTCTCGCCTCTGTTAGTATGTATCTTCTGGTGCTGCATTTGCTATCATTTGTAAAAATTTGTTTGCTTTTTCGACAAAGTACATTTGATTTCCATGTTGTTTTACATAGTCAAACTTTCTTTGGGCTTCATCTAAATCGTGATCAACAAAAGCAATCAACCCTAAATAATAATGAAAATCAACTTTTTGAAACTCATAAGGCGTCGTGTTTACATTTGCCTCAAAGTATCTTCTAGCTTTACCGAACTCTTTATTCATTAATTCTAGTTTATTACTAATACCATCTAAGCATTGTGAACGTAACATTCCTATTGGTCCATTTACATTTCTTGCACTATTTTTTTCACATTCATCAAATTGTAACTGTACCATACTTGCATCACCTAATTGATAGTATGCGTAAGCCATCAATGAATAATATGGAAACATATTTGCTACTTTATCTTTTTGACAAGTTACCAAAACATCAACTGCTAAATGTGGATCGTTTAAATATATCATACACTGTGCTAAATGTTGTGGTAATGGAAATGTTTTCTTCTTTTTACTAAACTTTGCTAAAGCAAAGATTGCAGAAGCACAAGCTTCTGGGTTACACTCATCATATAACAAAGCAATGATTGGTTCTAATGCCATTGCTTTTCTTTTTGTTAATTGAATAAACATCACTGCATAGCAAACAAAAACTAAGAACATTAAGAATAAATCTTCCACATAGAAGATAGCAAAGAACATCACAATAAGACCTACTGCATAAACAACATTCATACGTAATGTATAATTCCAAACTTTTTTTGCCAAATCATCATAATCATTAACATACCTATGGTGTAAACGATATACGCGCTCTACTTCAGCAACACTAGTAACTTCATTCTTTTCAAGAGCTTTATGATTACCACGATTAGGAATCGTTAACCAACCGAAAATACAAACAGCTACTGTTGGCAATAATAATATTGCTCCAATTGGGGCAATGAAACTAAATCCTCCAAAGAAGAAGATAATAATTACAAACATATAATTAATATTAAAGCGTTGAATAAAATACATGGTTAACATAAACCCATTAACAGCTCCTGCAATGGTTATTCCTCCTAATAAATAAGGAATGTACGCTTCTTTGGAAAGCTGTGCCATTGACATTTTATTCATTAGATCAAGAATTAATTCTCTCTGGTATCCAAAGGCACCAAATAATATTGCCCCAAATATAAATCCTACTAATATAACACCTAATTGTTTTTTACATTGAAATTTCCACATAGTTATACCTCTTTTTTATATCGTTATCTATAATATCATACTTAAGGTAAAAGAAAAAGCCTTACCCTCCTACGTATCCCATATTTCGCATAATTTACGTTAACAATAACATGCTTTACCATAATTAAAGCCCTATTCACTCTTAATCTCTCTACCATTCATCATATTTCGACAACTATATAAAATAATTGCTGCTATTACAAAATTCAGTAATAGAGTCACCCAAGACATGTTTGTTAAGGAGTAACGCGTTAGAGTATGACTCTTCATCATTACAATACTAGGAATACTAGCAACTGCCACTATTCCCATCTGCAACATACCCAACTAATATGATAAAATCCGAATTTTGGTCACAATTAAACAACCACATGATCAGCATATACACAAGCCAACATTGCCAAGATAGGCAATGAGAAGATAGATAGCTATGATAATGGCATCCGATTTAGTAATCAATGCTTTACTCTTTCGTACCTAAAAGAAATTTTTAGAGAAAATGACAGCAGCTCCTGCTTTAAATTCTCCATTAACTTCTAACATTCTTTTCCCCTCTGTCTTTCTTGTAAGCTTCTTAAAATATATCAAGTTTAGTACTAAATAGCAAGAAATCAAAAAGACTTTCTTGAGTTGTAAAAAGGTACATATGGAAATCCATACGTACCTTTAGTTACAATCGCAATGTTTTTGACGTTTATCTTTTGCAGCAAGTCCAATAAAAGTCGTATTTGCTGGAACATCTGAAATTACAACTGCATTCGCTCCAATTTTAGCATTATCTCCTATGTTTATATTTCCTAAACACTTTGCTCCAGCACCTATCATTACCCCATTGCCAACAGTTGGATGACGTTTGGCATGTTGCTTCCCTGTTCCACCTAATGTTACGCCATGATAAATTTGACAATCATCACCAATCACTGCCGTCTCACCAATCACGACTCCCATTCCATGGTCTATTAGAAAACCTTTTCCAATAGTAGCTCCTGGATGGATTTCGATACCAGTCCAAAAGCGTCCAATGTTAGAGTTAAAACGTGATAGAAAAAACAAATGATAATGGTACAAAAAATGACTCACACGATGAAATGCCAAAGCTTTGATATGAGGATATAACAATAAGACCTCAAGTTTAGAATGTGCTGCTGGATCATTTTCCATAGAACGCTTTAAGTTATAATTTATATCTTTTAGCACACGAAACATATCAATCAAAGTCCAATACGGATAAGTACTTCTCTCCGCCATCTGGAGCGATTGTTACAATTGTTTTATCGCGATTACGCCAAGCTAAACGTTTTGCTAAAGCAATATTTGCCCCACTACTAATACCGACTAAAATACCAGTTTCACGCGCAAAATTAACAGTTTCTTTTAATGCTTCTTCATTGCTTACTAACATAATATCATCACAAATTTCACGATCAAAGTTCTTAGGAACAAAGTTTGCTCCAATTCCTTGTATTTTATGAGGACCTGCATCTTGTCCACTCAAAATAGCACTATGCTCTGGTTCTCCTGCAATACATAAGATATGTTCATCATGTTCTTTTAAACGCTTACTAACGCCACTAAATGTACCACCAGTACCCACACAGGCAACAAATATATCTATATGTTCTACTTGTTCTAATATTTCTTTTCCTGTTGTTTCATAATGTGCTTTGCAATTATCATAATTATCAAACTGTAATAAAGAATGATACTTTTTAGGATCTTCTTCAATTTTAGCATTCATTGCCTCAAGAGCACCTTGCATTCCTTTAGAGCCTGGTGTTAATTCTAATTTTGCTCCATATGCTTTCACCAACTGGCGACGTTCATTGCTCATGGTTTCAGGCATAAAAATAATAACTGGAATATGATAGATAGCTCCTAGCATCGCTAAAGCTACTCCTGTATTTCCACTGGTTGCTTCTACTAAAACACTACTAGGATCAATATCCCCTTTTTTCATGGCTTCTTGTAACATCCCTAATACGGCACGATCTTTTACACTTCCACCAACATTAAATTTTTCTAATTTTACATAAATATTTGAATTTTCTATATTGTACATTGGGGTATTCCCAATCAACGAAATTGTCTGGTTCATTTCTTTCATCCTCCATTTTATATTATTTTATTGTTCTTGTTATCTACAACATCGTCCATCTAGAAGAACATGTTCACATTTGAATTTATTACGTTGTATATTAATCTTTAACATTCCATGTTGCCTCCTTACTTCCTTACAGTATATTCGCTATCTCTTAAAAAGATATCGTTTCTGTATTGTTTCTATATTATGCCATAGATTATGATAAAAAGAAACTAAAACGATTGCTTTTCTGAAAGAAAATGTAAATAACAAGAAATAGCTAATCTTGAGGTTTTAGCGAAACTTGTACTCTTAGCCTCGCTATGTTACAATTCGTAAGTGAACATGACTAGTTCAACTAATCTTTTAGTATCAAATTTTCAAGAGAGGATATGATAACGAATGAAAGATTTAAGAACGATTGGATTTATAAAGAGTGAAAAGCTATTTGAAAAAAGAATTGCTATATTACCAGAGGATTTAAAAGATTGTAAGCATTGTGACCAACTATATTTTGAAGCAGGATATGGAGCTGATTATGCCATATGCGATGAGGAATACGTTCAAAAAGGTGCTCATATACAACCAAGATTTGAAATATTAACAAAGGATATTATTTGCGATCCTAAAATTGGAGAAGCTACCTATTTAGCGAGTCTTCCCCCTAAAACGATGATCTTTGGATGGATTCATGCTGTAGAACACAGTGATTTAACAGACCTAATAGTAAAACAAAAACTAACTTGTTATGCATGGGAAGATATGTATTATAAAGATTGTCATGTATTTTGGCGTAACAATCAAATTGCAGGAGAAGGTGCTGTACTACAAGCTTTAACAAAGTTTGGTAAGATGCCTTATGAAAGCAATGTTGCAATTATTGGGCGTGGAAATACAGCCATGGGGGCAAATCGTATCCTTTCTGGATTAGGCGCAAATATAAAGTTCTTTAATCGTAAAATGGAAGATTTACTAACTGAAGAAATTCGTGATTTTGATATTATTGTGAATGCTGTTTTATGGGATGAGAAACGTGAGGATCATTTATTAAGTACTGAAATTATGAAACTAATGCGTCCTGGATCGATGATTATTGATGTTAGTGACGATGACAATGGTGCTATTGAAAACAGTATTTCAACAACTATCGAAAAACCGATGTACGAAATGAATGGTGTCTTAATTTATGCTGTTAATAATGTGCCTAGTTTATTCTATAAAACTGCAACAAAAGAAATATCGACTTGTGTAAAAGATTATCTTGATGATCTTGTTGAAGACAATGCAAATGAAGTACTAGAAAAGTGTTTAATCATTAAAGAAGGGAATATTCTTGATGAAAAAATAGTGAATTACCAAGCGATTCAACGCTAAAAAAGCCATTCAGAAATGAATGACTTTTTCTTTATTTTGCATTTTTAATTTCTACTGGTTTAGGATTAGGATCATCAAAGTAGCGTCCTGGTTTAGATAAATCAAAATATAATCGACTATCTTCACTCATTCCAAAGTCTTGATTAGAACCATCATTGCTCACTTTATTCAATGCTTCACAGAACAGTGCATTATGTGCTTCTTCTCGCTCTAATAAGAAGAGAATAGTTGCACGTACTTCTTTATCTTTGATCTGTCGATGCAAGTATTCATACACAACTTTTGCTCGTTGTTCACTCGCAATATCCGCTAATAGATCAGCCGCCATATCGCCAGTTACACTTACATAATCTGCGCTCCAAGGAATTCCACTAGAATTCACAAGTGCTGGATTTAACCCAAAAGTTACCATTGTTTCAATCTCACCAACACCAACTTTAGTGTAATCAACATCATCCCCATTTAAAAGGTTGATGGTTTCAGCAACCATTTCCATATGACTTAATTCTTCAGTTCCTATATCCAAAAATAAATCTTTAAATACTGGATCTTTTGCGCGAAAACTTTGTGATAAGTATTGCATTGCTGCTTTTACTTCACCATTCGCTCCACCTAGTGTCTCTTGCATTAATACTGCATACTGGGGATTTGGTTTTTCTACTTTTACTTTGTGTAACAACTTTTTTTTATGTTCAAACATAACAATAGCCCACGCTCCTTTACTATTTCTTAGTATGTGTTCAGAACGCGTGGGCTATACAATTAATTTTTCTTTTTTAATTCTTTTAATACATTTGAAATCTTAAATGTATTTCCATACATTAAGGTTCCTCGACGATATAGTTTTGCGCCTATGAGACCCATAACAATCGTTGATACTAACAAGATACCTGCGGATAACAATACTTCAAAGATTCCTACTGAACCCATTGCAACACGTGCAAACATTGCCATACAAGAAGAGAATGGTAAATAAGAAGCAATCGTTCCTAACAAAGATTGCGGATCACTCATTGTATAAAAGGTAATAAAGAAACTCAATACAAAAATAATCGTAATTGGTGAAATTGCACTTCCTACTTCTTCCACTTTGCTAACCATGGCACCAAAAGCTCCATATATAAAGCTATAGAATAAATATCCTAATGTTCCAAATACACCAAATGTTAACAATACATTTATTGGAATATTAAAGATAAAATCTAAAGCATGATTCCAAACTTCCGCATTTATCTGATATGCGCCATAACTAACGCCTAATAAAACGCCTGCTTGTAATATACCTGCAATTGCACCAGCCAATACTTTACCAAAGATTAAAGCATTTGGATTCGCACTCGTAATCAGTATTTCAATTGCTCGATTTCCCTTTTCACTAGCAACACCTGTTGCCGTCATTTGTCCATAAAATATAATAATAAAATATAATCCAAATACTAAAATATACGTATACATATAATTTTTAACACCATCTACTCCTAAAATTTTAGTTTCACTTTTAATTGGTGTATTGATAATACTATTTATTTTATTAGCATCCAATCCTAATGCGCCTAATTCACTACTACGATATTGGGCATTCATTAAAGCATTAAAAATGCTTTTATTTGTATCAGACATAATACTATCCATAATCAAATAAGAATAAGTGGTTGTTGATGTTATCGCAAAACCTGCATCAATTGTTTTCTCTTGTACACCTTGTTGTAAGTCTTTTTCACTCGTCATATTTGTAAATGTAGCTTTGGGAAATCCTGCTTTTAGAACGCTTTCATCTTTGAAGACATGATTAGGATCATAGATTCCAAATTTTGATGAAGTCTCACTTACATTTTTACCTTTATTATCATCATTATTTCCCATATCAATCACATGTGGTAAAAACATTGCCCCTGCTACTAACACACAGATTAAAAGCGTTGATACTTTATACCATTTACTATCTACAAATGTTTTAAATTCGTATTTAAATATTTCTAAAAATTGTCTCATGACTCATCACCTGCTTTCGCTACAAAGATATCAGTTAAACTAGGTTCGTATACCATGAATTTGTCAATATCAATATCACTTTTCATCAGTGCATTTGTAAACATCTTTTTATCACTTGTTTCCATTAATTCTAATAACAAACCTTCACTTATCTTATCAACCACACGCACCAATCCACTAAAAGATTCTTTACATAACTTTTCTAATTGTGCTTGATTATAATTTAATGCACTTAACACCAAACGATTCCTACCAAATTCTTGTTTTATCGTTTTTAAATCACCAGATAGAACAACATCTCCATGATGTAGAATAATAATATCTTCACAGAACTCTTCAACATAATTCATTTGATGACTAGAGAAAATAACCAATTTACCTTCTTTAATAAGTTCCATAACTACTTCTTGTAAAACTTGTGAATTTACTGGGTCTAAACCAGAAAAGGGTTCATCTAATATAATAATATCTGGATTCCCAAGTATGGTTTGTGCTAATTGTACTTTTTGTTGATTTCCTTTTGATAGTGTTTCTAATTTTCTTTTTTCATATTCAGATATGCCTAAGCGTGTTAACCATTTTTTTACGCTCGCTTTGGCTTCTGTTTTACTTGAACCTCTTAATATTGCTAAATAAATTAATTGTTCGTCTACTCTTTTCTTTGGATAAAGACCACGCTCTTCTGGTAAATACCCAATTCTATAATCACTTGGAATAAATGGTTTTCCATCTATTGTAATTGTTCCACTATTCGCTTTAAATACATCCATCAATATACGAATCGTTGTTGTTTTCCCTGCCCCATTACGACCAAGTAACCCTAGTGCTTTTCCACTCGTAATAGAAAAAGAAACACCATGTAACACTTCATTGTTTTCAAAACTTTTCTTTAAATTTTGAACCTTTAATTCCATACCCTCACGTCCTTTCAAATCTTTTAAATTCTATCATGCTTTGTCAAATATTCCAAATTAATATGAAAAAAAGTAGTAAGCGCTACTTCATTTCTTTATATTCTTTTGCTAAAGCAGCGTAATGGACTGCATTTTCTAATATTTCATTACGTTGTTCTTGCGTTGTCGTTTTTATAATTCTCCCTGGCACTCCAACAACTAAACTGTTTTCTGGCACTTCTTGATTTTCACTTATCAAAGCTCCTGCGCCTATAATACTATGCTTTCCAATATGGGCACCATTTAAAACAATTGCTCCCATACCAATTAGTACTTCATCATCGATGAATGCTCCATGTAACGCCACATTGTGAGCAATGGTTACATTTTTACCAATAACGATCGTATGAAATGGATCTGTGTGAAGTGTACAATTATCTTGAATATTACTGCCTTCACCAATACTAATATTGTTTTTATCTCCACGAACTATTGTTCCAAAGAATACAGAAGCATCTTTTTGTAAGGTTACATCTCCTATGATTGTCGCATTATGTGCAACAAAACAACTTTCATCAATCTTTGGTTCTTTATCACGATATTTCATAATCATGTCTTTCACTCTTCTTTCCAATTTTCGTATAACTTAATTATAGTATAGCAAAATCGTTTTCCTTTGTCTTTTTTTTTTGCATATTGTTTCCAAATGATATAAAAAAAGTGAATGTACTTCACTCTTTTTCATTCTTTAGATGTTGTTCCTTTTTATAATCTTCATAAAAGCTAGAAAATGAAGAACAACTTGAACAATCACTATGGCACCCTCCACAGTGTGATGATTTGTTTTTTGAACCTCTCGTAACATAAAAGATGAGTCCAAGAATAAGAATTAATATTCCTATTACTACAATATCGGCAATATTCATAATTCTTCACACGCCCTTTCTATTACTTTATGAATACTTTATTTAACTGTTCCTAAAAGAACATACTTCCAATTTGATATACTAAGAAAGCTACCACATAAGCTACCCCTGTTTGATAAACAACCGTCAAGAGCGCTTGTTTAAAGGAGCCTAATTCTCTACGTGTTGCTGCAAATGCTGCAACACAAGGCATGTACAATACTGTAAAACACAGATATGCATAAGATGCTACTGGTGTAAATATTGTTTGTAGAATAGCGCTTAGTCCTGCATCGCTTGATGCATTCGTTAATACACTCAACGTTGATACAACGCTTTCTTTAGCAGTAATTCCCGTAATTAAAGCAGTTGATGCACGCCAGTCTTCAAATCCTAATGGTTTAAAGATATGTGAGAACCAAGAACCCATACTAGCAAGCATTGATTGACTTGAATCACTCACCATATCAAAAGAGAAATTAAAGCTTTGTAAAAACCAAATAATAATAGAAGCTACGAAAATAATCGTAAAGGCTTTACGCAAGAAATCTTTCGCCTTTTCCCACATATGTAAAACAACACTTTTACCACTAGGTATACGATACGTTGGTAACTCTAAAACAAAAGGCACTGAGTCTCCTTTAAAAATTGTACTCTTTAATAAAAGTGCAGACAGGATTGCGACAACAATTCCAACTAGATATACACTAATTAAAACAAGTGCTGTATGGTTAGGAAAGAAGGCGGCAGTAATCATTCCATAAATAGGTAGTTTTGCACTACATGACATAAACGGCGTTACAATAATAGTCATCTTACGATCACGATCACTACTCAGTGTTCGTGTAGACATAATTGCCGGTACACTACAGCCAAATCCGATAAGCATAGGTACAAAGCTTCTTCCTGATAATCCTATTTTACGTAATAATTTATCCATAACAAAGGCAACTCGCGCCATATAACCACTATCTTCTAACAAAGATAAGAAGAAGAATAAAGTGACAATAACTGGTAGGAATGATAAAACACTACCTACTCCATTACAAATACCATCAATAATTAAAGCACGTAACCACTCACTAATGTGCGCATTTATTAATAAATTACTTAACGCATCAGTGGCCATAGCAATTCCTTGTTCCATCAAGCTTTGAAGCGTACCACCAATAGGACCAAATGTTAGATAAAAGATAGCTAACATAATCATAATAAAAATTGGGATTCCAAAGTATTTGTGGGTTAAAAAATAATCAATCTTTTCACTGCGTATTTGCCCATTCGTTTCATTTAACTTCACTACACAATCTTCCACTAATTCTTCAATATAGGAATAGCGCATATCTGCTAATGCTGCTTCACGATCAGTTCCAAGAGAAGTTTCCATACTTTTTACTATTTTTTCAATAATATCTATGTCGTCTTGATGTAGAGTTAATGCTTTTTGCATTGGCTCATCACCTTCAACAAGTTTTGTTGCCGCAAAACGAATAGGATACTGAGCAATTTGTGCATGATCTTCCACAATATGTGCAATAGAGTGAATAGCACGGTGAACATCGCCTTTACAAAAGTCTAAATTTGCGACTTGTTTACCGTCTTTTATTTGTTTTTTTACTACTGCAATTAAATCGTCTATACCTTCATTTTTACTAGCTGATATTGGTACTACTGGTATTTGTAAATGTTTAGAAAGTTTTTCAACATCTATACTATTCCCACTCGCAACCACTTCATCCATCATATTTAATGCAATCACCATCGGTGTATTTAGTTCCATTAACTGTAACGATAAATATAAATTACGTTCTATGTTGGTAGCATCTACAATATTAATTAATAATGCTGGATGATCTTTTAGAATAAAATCACGTGTTACCACTTCTTCACTCGTATAAGGAGATAATGAATAGATCCCTGGTAAATCGACAAGACTAGCACCTTTATAGTTCTTAATTGCTCCCATCTTTTTTTCAACTGTTACACCAGGAAAGTTTCCAACATGTTGATTACTTCCAGTTAAACGATTAAATAGCGTTGTTTTACCACTATTTTGATTACCTGCTAAAGCAATGACAACCTCACTCATCACACTCACCTACATTCACATTAACCTTAATTTTGGAAGCATCTTCTAAACGTAAAGTAAGTGCATATCCTCTTAAATTTAATTCCATAGGATCTCCCATAGGAGCTATTTTATTTACCTGTATTTTAGTCTTTGGCGTAATTCCCATATCTAATAAACGTCTACGTAATGCACCTTCACCACCAACAGATTCAATGATTCCACCAAATCCTGGTTTTATCTTATCTAACGTTGTCATATTCGCCACCAACCTTTCAAATGTTACCCTAAGCTAATTTTTACATTTATATACTATCATATTTTCGCTTATTGTCAACATAAAGTACCTTCGATTCGCAAAAAAAAGATGAATCAAGTTCACCTTTTGATTGCCTCTTTTAGCTTTTGATATATTTCTTTCGTAAGTTCTGGTGTTTCCTTATTACATACAATCTTACCTTGTTTTGTTGAAATCACCACATATTCATGGCAATTCTTATATGCATACAGTTTATATTTTCCAAATGCATCATTTTTGAAATCACCTGCTAACACATGAAATGATCCAAATCCGCCTGCTCTCTTTCCAACATCGAAAGAATCTGTATATGTCAACGTTTCAATATCTTGATACGCAAACGTTTCATCTTCCCATACGGATATTTCAATCGTAGCACTATCTTTGTTTACGACTACTTGTATCGTCCCAACAAAAAACAACATCCAAATCATTCCAGCGCATAAAACTAGCGTACTCACACCAACTATTATTTTTGTTTTATTATCCATCTTTTTCTTTGTAATAGTTGTTGTTCCTGCCACATAATCCTTATTTTTGCACATCGTATTTCCAATGATGACCATACCAATAGCAATTAATAAAACAGCTCCGATAACGAACCCTACATAATCCATCATTGGAAAACATGCCATAACGATTAATAATAGAGTTACCAGTAACATGCCAACACCAAAAACACGACTCAACTTCTTTTCGTCATATTTAGCCTTTTCTTCTTTGCTTGCTGTATTATACCCAGCTATCAAAAAACCTCCTTTCCCCATACATAAAATAATTGACATAATCAATAATACTACAACAAGAATCCATACGATAATCATATAGCCCCTTCCTTTCTATAAACTATGGAAACGTTTTACAACATCAACGTTTTCTAGTTCTATCGTACGACCATTTAAATAACCTAGTAATCCTTGAACATCACGAAAATGAAAGCTTACCTTATAAGCACATAACGCTTGATATGTTGTTTGTGCATCTTTTCTTGCGCCATACTTTACATCTCCCACTAAAGGATGTTTTAAGTAAGCCATAACTGCACGTATTTGATGACTCTTCCCTGTTAATAAATCAATTTCTAATAAAGAATGATGGCTTCTTTCTTCTAATACTTTATATGCCGTTTTAATTTCTTGATAGCCATCTTTGGGCTCTTTTCTAATATCTGCTTTATTACCAGCTAATTTCATATGATAAAGCGTCAATAGTTCGCTTTTTTTAGGAAGTTTTCCTTCTACTATACAAAGATACTTCTTTTTAACTTCACGTAAGCGAATCTTTTCGTTCATTTCACGAAGAGCTTCCGCATTTTTTGCCGCTATCACAATTCCTTGGGTATTACGATCTATACGATGACATAAAGCAGGACAAAAGCTAAGTTGACTAGCACAATCATATTCTTTCTTCAGATATAAATAATGAAGTACTCTATCCGCTAAATTATCTTGTACTTCACGAACATCGCTATGCGCTAATAAACCACTTGGTTTATTGACAATTAACAAGTTTTCATCTTCAAATAAAATATCCAAAGAAGATGGCAGTTCTAAAAAATTTTGCTTTATTTCTTGTTCAAAAAACTCTTCAGCAATATAACATTGCACACTATCTCCCACTACTAAACGTTGCGATATCTCACAACGTGAACGATTCACTTTAATCTTTTTATTTCTAATATATTTATACATTAAGTTCTTCGGCATTGTTTTCATTGTTTTTGTTATAAACTTATCCACACGTTGATTGGCATCATTTTCTTGTATTATAAATTCTCTCAAGCATATCCCTCATTTCACTTCTTAATTATACCTTACTATTTCAATAAGTGTATTGTAATATCAATTTTTTTCGCATAAAATAATGATAATAATGAAAAGAAATGGAGGTAGCTTAATGTACACTTGTAAGTTATCAGTACGCGCCCTTGTTGAAAGTGTCTACCAAAGTGGTGACTTAATCGCTTCCTCTACTTCTTATGAACGAGCAAATTTAGGAAGTCTTATTCATCGTGAATTACAAGCAACAGCACAAGGTGATTATGAAAGCGAAGTGTTTTTAAAAATTGATGAAGTCTTTGATGATATTAACTTTCATATTGAAGGACGCTGTGATGGTCTACTTAAGGAAAACGATATCTATACGATTGATGAAATAAAAACCACTGCCATTCCTTATGAAGATATACAAGATAATCATTACGTTCACTTTGCACAAGCCTATTGTTATGGCTATATGTTGATGGTTGAGCGTAATATGAAAGAAGTAAATATTCAACTTACATACTATCAAATAGAACAACACAAAACAAAAGTATTTATCCAACATAAAACACGTGAAGAATTAGAAATGTTTTTTTATGATACCTTATTACTCTATGTTCGTTGGGCAAAACTAAGTATTAATATCAAACAAACAACATCCTCTTCTCTTAAAGAACTAGTATTTCCCTTTCGTGAGTATCGAGAAGGACAGCGCACTCTTGCCATTGCTGTATATAAAACAATTCTAGATAAAGATATCGTATTTGTACAAGCACCGACTGGGATTGGTAAAACTATTTCTACAATTTTTCCTGCACTAAAAGCGATTGGAGAAGGAAAAGCAGAAAAGATATTTTATCTATGTGCCAAAAATATCACAGCAAGTGTTGCGTATGATACTTTACAAACATTATATGAACAAGATGTTCATTTTAAATCTGTTGGCATTATAGCGAAAGATAAAATCTGTTTTTTAGAAAAAAGAAATTGTGATCCAAAGAAATGTCCCTATGCGAAAGGATACTATGATCGCTCTCGTGATGCTTTATATGAACTTCTTTCCACAACTGATTTTATGAGGCAAGAACAAATGGAAGAAATTGCGAAAAAGTATCAAGTTTGTCCTTTTGAACTTAGCTTAGATGCAAGTTTGTTCGCTGACATTATCATATGTGATTATAATTATGTGTTTGATCCAAAGGTTTATTTAAAGCGTTTCTTTAGTGAACAAGGAGACTATGTATTCTTAGTTGATGAAGCTCATAATCTAGTAGATAGAGGACGTGACAATTATAGCGCTAGTCTATCAAAAGCCACATTTATGAAACTAAAGCAATATCTTCCTAAAGATTCGACCCTCTTATTAAAATCAATTCGTACACTCAATACTCAATTTTTAGCATATAAAAAATTATGTATGGAACAAAACACAACCTTTTATAGTCAAAGTGAAGCCATGCTCTCAATAAAACCAAAACTATCTAGTTTTATTGAACACATGGATGCATATTTACAAAGTGAACATGATGAACGCTATGATGATGAAATACGTGAGGTCTATTTTCAAGCGGTGAACTATACAAAGATTATGGATTATTATGATGAAAACTTTGTGACAACCTTATCCTTAGAAGATAAAGATATTAGCGTCAAACAATATTGTATGAATCCTGCCCATCCCATACGTGATATTTTAAAGAAAGGAACTGCTACAGTTTTCTTTTCAGCAACCCTCTCTCCAATCTCATACTTCTTAGATTTATTAGGAGGAACATGCGATTCAAAACGTTTATCCCTACCTTCTCCTTTTCCTAAAGAACATGTTAAAATCATTATTCAAAATAACATCAGTACACGTTATATTAATAGAGCTGCCTCTATTGCGCCTATTGTTCGTAGTATTCATATTGCAAGTAGCGAAAAGTTAGGAAATTATCTTGTATTTTGTCCAAGTTATGCTTATATGCAACAGATTAGTAATGCTTATGCACAAGCTTATCAAACTACTAAAGTGAGCATTCAACGTCCTGATATGGATGCACTAGAGAAACAAGCTTTTTTAACAAACTTTGAAACAACAAATGAATTGCATTTATACTTTGCTGTTTTAGGAGGTATGTTTGGAGAAGGAATTGATTTAAAAGGTGATAAATTAATCGGTGCTTTTCTAATAGGTGTAGGACTTCCTCAAATAAACCCCCAACAAGATTTAATTAAAGACCACTTTGATCAAGAAAACCAAAATGGTTTTGCTTATGCTTATCGTTTTCCTGGTATGAATAAAGTATTACAAGGAGCAGGGCGTGTCATACGTTCTCATAGGGATTTAGGAATTCTTGTATTTATAGATGAGCGCTATACTACAAGAGCTTACATGGACTTGCTACCCCTACATTTAAGACATTATGAAGTGATACAAGATGAGCAAACACTACAAAGTACATTACGTTGCTTTTGGAAAGAAAATACAATATGAACAAAGAAAGAATGAATATCATATGGCGTTATATCTTATTAACAATTGGTTGTTTATTTCTTTTCTATTATCTATTTCTAAGTATCAAATATGGTCTGTTTGCTATCTCTTTCTCTTGGAGCTTTTTATGTATGGGAATTGTACTTAGTGCTTATGGAGCTTATGAAGTAATTACAAAACAAAACATATTTCATAAGTTTTCAAAAACACTACGTACTAGTTTATCTATCTGCATTGGAATAGCACTACTCTTCTTTTTTGTTGTCCAAGGATATATTATCTATCAAGGATCAATTACATCTAATAAACAAGGAGATTATGCTATCGTTTTAGGCGCTCAACTAAAAGGTAAAACAATTACGAAATCTTTACGCTATCGTCTAGAAAGTGCTGTAACATTCGCACAAACATATCCACAAGCATATCTCATAGTCAGTGGGGGGCAAGGTGCTGGTGAACTAACAAGTGAAGCGCACGCCATGACAGAATTTTTAGTTGCTCATGGCATTGATAAAGAAAGGATATTACAAGAAGATACCTCACGTAATACCCAAGAAAACTTTGCAAATTCTATGAAGTTCATTCCAAATAATACATCAACGATTACATTAATTACCAATAACTTCCATATGGCACGTGCAAATTATATCGGTTCACAACAAGGACTCTCATGTATGTCTTATCCTTCTCGAAGCGATTTAGACTTAGCACCGGTATTTTATTTTAGAGAATTCTTTGCGTTATTAAAAGACATTGCAGTGTTGCATTAAAAAAGTTCCAATGAACTGGAACTTTTTTTATAATTTAGTTTGAGTATCGATCCAATGCAACATTATCTTCTGACTTCATTACTTCTTTATATGTTTTCTTATCTAATAAAGAACTATTGTTTGCCCCAACAACTACAATGTAATCATCATAAGCACGAATTGAGCGATAAATAGGTTCTATAATAACCTTTCCACTCGCATCTATAACTCCATTAATATAGGCATTTTCTTTTCCGTTTTTATCAATTCTTGTCATGTAATGACTTTTAGTATTGGGCTTACTATATCCTTCAAAGAATTCAATACTATTAGCAATCATTTGAGGATGAGAAAATCGACTAATTTCTCCTTCAATCGTTGCTAATTGTTTTCCTGTTTCATCAAAGATTGTATTTTTTGTTAAAGCATTTTCTTTATCAATACTTTGGATAAGAATTACCTTGTCTCCGCATTTCTTCGCAGACATTTCTGTTCGTTGCGCTGTATCAGCGCTTGTTTCATTTTTCACTAGAACTTTTAAGTCTTTATTTAATATTCCAACCTCACGCTTTTGCGTTTCTTGATTTATTTTAGAATACAGAATAAAGCCATTACTTGTAGATAATGAATTGTATACTTCTTTATTTTTATTAGGTTTTATAGTACTTAAAATCTCATTTCCTTTTTCATCAATAATTGAACTACCACGACTAGATCCATCTTCATTATCACTCCTAATAGTTGCTATTCCATTTCTAAAAACGCTACCTTCCCCATCTAAAACTAGTGTTTCCTTTAAATCTTTATCAAAATAATGGGTTTTCTTACCATCAAAATACACTTCTATATCTTGATCTCCGAACACAAAATTATCCTCTTCATTACGAAAGCTAGCCATTTCTTTATCTAGTGGCGTTAATGTTAATAATGCTTTGTTATCTTTATTTACAATTTGAATGTTTCCATTCATTGACAATTCAAAAGCTTCGTATTTATGATGGTATGTAATATTTCTACCTGGAATTTTATTTTCAATCGCATCATACTCAAAAGGTATAATTGTCTTTCCTTTATGATCAATGATTCCAGTTTTACCTTCTTTTGTAAATGCCATATATCCTGTTTCAACATGACCTAAATTATTTTGATCAAAATAATTTAGTCCATTAAATGCAGTATACGTTTCATCATTTACTTTTTTACAACCTGAATCAAATAACGTAATATTATCTTTACCATCATTTGCTATATAATTTGTTAATTCATACTTGCTTAGATAAGAACCTACACCTGTAGTAGCAATATTTTGATATGTAAAGTCAAGTAATGTTTTGTCATCCTTAGAAACAACACCTTGCAATCCATCTCTGTCCACAATGTATTGACCATTATATCCATCAATATACGTTCCTTTCATCGTCTTACCTTTTTTTAAAGAAGAACTATATTGGGTAAAACTACCTTCATCACTTATAATAATGGCATCCCCTACTTTATCAAAGTATACCCCTGTGTGACTCGCTTTTTCTACAACTTCACCTTTTGCATTAATAATTCCTGATTTGCCATCTAGTTGCATTGCATAATACTCACCACACAACAACTGTAATTCTTGATAAATAGGTTTTACAATTGTTTTTCCACTTTTATCAACAAGTCCATTTAAAAATTTCCTTTGATTTTCATCATTTCCTTTGTCTTCTTCATACGATATAATCATGCCATTCTTATCGACTACATTGTTTGCTACACGACTTTCTTCACTCTTTTTTGTTTCACTTTTACCACAAGCAACCATTGTAAATGCTAATGTAAAAGCAAGCAATCCCTTATAAACTTTTTTCATTTGAATTCCCTCCATTTATTTTATTATGAACTATATATAATGAAAAGTAAATATAATTATCAATTGAATCATTTCAAAAGAAAAAAGACTTACTAGATATAACTACCTAGTAAACCTTTTATTTTAGTTCTTTTAAAATACTTGTTCCAATTGTATTAGGAGGCATTTCAACACCAAAGTTCTCCGCAATCGTAGCACCTATCATTCCAAAGTTCTCACTTATTGGTAACAAACCATGTCCTTTCATAGAAGGACTATAAGCTAAGAACGGTACCATTTCTTTCGTATGATCACTACCTTTAAATGTAGGATCATTTCCATGATCTGCACTGATGATCAATAGATCATCTTCGTTTAAGTAATGCATTAACTCACCTAACAAGACATCAAAGCGCTCTAACTCTTCACCATATCCAATCGGGTTACGGCGATGTCCCCATAAAGCATCAAAGTCAACTAGGTTTACAAAGCATAAACCATGAAAGTCACGTTGCATACGTTCAATTGTCTGTTGCATACCATGTACACTACTCTTCGATTTATGAGCTTCGTTAATTCCTTCTCCTACGAAGATATCGTTGATTTTACCAATGCTTATAACATCTAAACCCTTTTCATCTAAAGCATTTAAAACAGTTTTTCCATATGGTTTTAAAGCATAATCATGGCGATTACTTGTACGTTTAAATTCACCAACTTTACGTCCAAGATAAGGTCGAGCAATCACTCTTCCTACCTTCCATTCTGGCTTCATTGTCAATTCTCGAGCAATCTCGCAACAACGATAAAGTTCGTCTAACCCAAATGTTTCTTCATTCCCACATATTTGCAAAACGCTATCTGCTGATGTATATACAATCATATCTCCAGTAGCAATTTCATGTTCTGCTAATTCATCTAATATTTCAGTTCCACTAGCTGACTTATTACCGACAATTTTATGTTTTGTACGAGCACTTAATTCATCTAATAACTCTTTTGGAAATCCAGTTTCAGTAAAGGTTTGAAAAGGAGAAGTGATATGTAATCCCATCATTTCCCAGTGTCCTGTCATTGTATCTTTTCCAACACTTGCTTCTAGCATTTTTGTATAGTAACCAAGTGGTTCTTCTATTGCGGGAACATGTGTTAATGGATGTAAATTGGCAAGTCCTAATTTTTGCAAATTAGGTATATGAAAGGTTTCCATCTGTTCATCAATATGTCCTAATGTATCGACTCCTTCATCTCCATATTCTACTGCGTTAGGCATTGCTCCTACACCCATTGAATCAATAATAAGAGTAATAATTCGTTTGTATGGTTTCATATAAATAATCCTACAGCGTAATCGCACACTCAAGTGCTACTTCCATCATATTGTTAAAGGAATTTTGACGCTCTTGTGCACTAATTTCTGTCTGTTTTACCAAAGAGTCTGAGATTGTCAATAAACAAGCAGCATTCTTTCCTAATACTTTGGCATTATGGAAGAGTGCATAGCTTTCCATCTCTACACAAACACAACCATGTTTTTCGTAGAACTCTTTATACCCATCAACATTTTCTTCATGATAGAATACATCACTTGAATGTATTTTAGCTTTTGTTAAAGGTTTATTTAATTTTTTAGCACTATCTTCAATTGCATTGTTTAATGTGAGACTAGGGTATTGAATATCTCCATCTACATCACTTTGCACTTTTGCGAATGTAGACTCACTCCAAGCACTATCTGCTAATACTAAATCAAACAAAGCTAATGATTCACTATATGCTCCAGCACTTCCAATACGAATGATATTTTCTACTTCATAAAATTTATAGAGTTCATAAGAATAAATACCAATACTTGGCATACCCATTCCTGACCCCATTACAGATATACGTTTTCCTTTATACGTGC
The DNA here is from genome assembly GCA_036639635.1 of Longicatena sp. Lineage (GTDB taxonomy): Bacteria > Bacillota_I > Bacilli_A > Erysipelotrichales > Erysipelotrichaceae > JAVWIF01. The sequence goes on along the minus strand of JAVWIF010000004.1, from coordinate 35,689 downwards.
CTGTATAACCAAACATATTTCTAACCGTATTAAATTCTACAATATCTGTTAAATAAGTTTGTGCAATAAACTTTGCACGAAGTGGATCTCCTGGCATTAAAACAGTCTTTGCTATATCGTTAAGACTTGCTGCATTGTGTGGTGTTGACATTTTATATATCCTCCTAATTTATGAACAAGAATCATTTTTCTTGCCATTTTTACATATTTATAATACTATAGGGACAAAGGTATAAAAAGGACATTTGTCCCTTTTTTAAGAAAGATAAAGAAAGATAGGTGAATGCATTTGGCTACACTACAAGAACTACAAGAATGTTTTCCAAAAAATGATGAAAAATTCCTAAAACAATTATTTTCAAACTGTCCCAAAGAAGTAATCCATAGTATATGTGTAACCCATTATAAAAAAGATTATAATCTAATTTCAACATATCGCGAAAGTCGTTTTGTCTATATTCTCTTACAAGGTAAACTACAAGCAATTGAGGAACGTGTCGTAGATATCCCGTATAGTTTTACCCAAATTCAGCCTGTTGATATTGTTGGGGATTACGAACTATTCACTGATATTGAAGGACATTACGTTACCTTAAATACGTTAGAGGCAACTGTATGTTTAGAACTTCCTTCAGCGATGTATTTGTATTGGATGAAGCATGATGCAAATGCAATGTTTTTACGAACGCAAATGTTAATGAAGGTACTTTCCATACAAACGCAACAGCAACGCCAATATTTAGCAATGGATAATAAAACAAGATTACTTTCTTATATCGCAAATATCTGTGAACAACAAAAAGATAATAAGACATTCCAAATTCTAGTCACACGTGAAAAGATAGCTGCTCAAATTGGTTGTTCGATTCGAACTTTAAATCGTATTTTATTAGCCTTAAGTAAAGAACAGTTGATTAGTGTCATGCATGGTAAAATTCAGCTTTCCACTCATCAGCTACAATGTTTACATCAATTCCTTGAAAATAAGTACTAAATAATATCTAATAATTGTTCAAACTCGCGCATACTGTCTACTACTTTACAACCAGTATCTTCGAGTTTTTTTCGATGTTCATGCCCATTTGCTATTAAAATACAATGACAATTAGCTCCATGTGCTACTTCACTATCATGTACACTATCACCTACAAAGACCACGCTATCATGACTAAATCCATTTGCTTCCACAAACTCTTTGGCTAGTGCTGCTTTAGAAGAGGCATGTATATTGTCTAAGCCACAAATACTTGTAAAATATTGAGAAATAGGATAATTAGCTACTTGTTCTTTTAAAAATGTTAGGTTGGAAGCAGATAACAAATATTGTTTAATTCCATTGTCTTGCGCTTTTTGCAAGGTATCTAATGCACCATCATGTAGAGAACACGTAAAACTATGTGGTTGGTAATAGTCCATGTATTTTTGTGCTAGAAGCGTAAATGGTGTCTTCTCAAAATCAAAGCCAACTTTCTTGTAATATTCACGCACTGGAAATTGAAAATATTTACGGTACTCGTTGATATCTAGAACAAGAGGTAAATGCTCACTTTCTAGAAGAATATTTAATGCTGTCATACTGACATCTATGTCATCTAAAAGTGTTCCATTCCAATCCCATATAATATGTTTAATACTGCTCATACAATCTACCTCCTGTTTCTATCTTAATCTTTATGGAAAAATTGTGAAAGTCTACTAATAAACTTTCACAATACGCTTTTAACAACATATATATCCTCTACCACAACAAGAGGTTAAACACATGTTACAAACAATTAGTTTACAACATAAATTACTACCTCCCATAGTGAAAGGCTGTTGCATATTTTGATAACGTGTACGACCGCTTTGTAATTGTGCGTAAAGCTGACGATATTGTTGGTTTGTAGGATCCATTTGACAAGCTTTTTCAGCGCAATCCATTGCCGCAATTTGATTACCCATGCCATAATTTGCCATAGCACTTAAGTAATACCAATCTGCTCCTCTATCTTGCATCTGTTGTAAAATTTGATATGCTTCACTATAACGTTGCATATTTAAATAATTTACAACATTTTGATATGCATTGCCTTGTCCTGCACCACTATACGTATTTCCACCAAAACCGCCAAAGCCACCAAAGCCACTATTTTCCCAAAAGTTACCACTATCTCCACGCTTTTTCGCATCCATAATCTGTTGATAAGCATTTTGAATTTCAATAAAACGTTCTTCTGCACCAGGATCTTTATTTACATCTGGGTGATACTTCTTTGCCATGGTCCGATATGCTTTTTTTACTTCATCTTCGCTTGCATTACTCGCGATTCCCAATGTTCTATATGGATCATTCATGTTGTTCACCTAATCTTTGCTTTCTTATCATTTCATATTTTGCCCATACTCCTGAATATATAATATTTCTTAAAATATCTGCATACTGCAAGATGGGCAACATCTCAAAAGCATCAGCTGATTTAGAAATCATAATTTCTAAAATCGTTTTTACTCTTGTATTAAAGTTTTCATGTTTATATTCTTCTATAAATGGATTAAAAGCCCCATTTTTAACATCTTCTTCAATATCATCAAAAGCATCCATAATATAAATATAACGTCCTAGATAATCTCCTGTTTCATATAGTAGCGTATTCCATTCATCATTTTTATAAGCGAGAATTTCTCCCATTACAATTCCAAACAAAGAGCTTAGCTTATCTAAGTCATAATCTTTTTGCTCTTCACAAGCGTTAATTTTTGTTAAAGCATTTGTTATATTCTCAATCTTCTTTGGGTATTTTTCTTTTACACGTTCATATTTATGAGCAAGCATTCCCATCATCATGCGACTTTGATAGTGATGGTCATCGTTCCAATCATCACTACATTTCAAATAAGTTAGGACAATGGTCATTTCAGCAGCATAATCGATATATGGATTACCAACTTTTTGATGTTTAGAAAGAGGATGAACAATACAACGTTCTTCGATTGTTTCATTTTGTGGCTCATACAGTCCACTTAATAGAATTGCTAGAAAAGTTAAATCATAATTCAAAGAAACTTGTCCAAAGCGTCCGAATTGTTTATGTAAGGAACGACAAAGTCCACAATAGAACGCTTGATAGACATCAAAATCTTTTATTTTTAATTCTGGTTTATTTACTACTACATATCCAAACATAAATTCTCCTTTTCTAGTACGTTATAAATTGCACTCATGTCATATAGTTTATAACTATCTAACTAAAATTTCAAGTAAATCAGTAGTTATCCCATAATAACACATGATTTTTTGTGAATATAATGACAAAAAATTGTGTTCCAATTCTCATTTTATCAAAATTTAGCAAAACACAACAAATGGGTACGCTTCATTGTACCCATTTGTTGTGCATTATTTTTTTAGTGAAACGCTGTATTCACCATGTTCTACAGTAAGTTCTATCACATCATCCTTACCAACATTACCTTCAATCATTTTACGAGCAATTAATGTTTCGATATTTCTTTGAATATAACGTTTCATTGGACGTGCGCCATAAAGAGCATCTACTCCTTGTGTAGCAATTTCTTGATATACTGCATCACTAATCTCTAATCTAATATCTTTACGCGCTAAACGAATTTGTAATTCTGACATAAATTTATGTGCAATCTTACCTAACATATCATCATTTAAAGCATTAAACACCACAATTTCATCGATACGATTAATAAATTCAGGTTTAAAGTATTTCTTTACTTCTGCCATATATTTTGCTTCTTTGTCATCTTCATGGAAAGCAAACTGACTTCCTAAGTTACTTGTCATAATTAACAAGGTATTCTTAAAGTCTACGCACACTCCTTTTGAATCGGTAATACGTCCATCATCTAATATTTGTAATAAGACATTAAATACATCAGGATGTGCTTTTTCTACTTCATCAAAAAGAATGATAGAATAAGGATTACGACGTACTGCTTCACTTAATTGTCCACCTTCATCATATCCAATATAACCAGGAGGTGCTCCAATTAATCTAGAAACACTATGTTTCTCCATGTATTCACTCATATCAATACGAACAATGTGCGATTCACTATCAAATAATTGTTCTGCAAGTGCTTTCGCTACCTCTGTTTTACCAACCCCAGTAGGTCCTAAAAACAAGAAGGAACCAATCGGACGATGCTCATCTTGAATTTGAGCCTTGCTACGAAGAATGGCATCACTAACTAAGTCTAATGCATTGTCTTGACCAATTACTCTTTTTTGTAAAGCGTCCTTTAATTGTAAAAGCTTTTTACGTTCACTTTCTACTAATCGACTTACTTCTACACCTGTCCAACGTGATACAATTTTCGCAATTAATTCTTCATTTACAATCTCTTGAATAAGTGCATCTTCATGTTCTTTATCATTTTGGTTAGCAATCACTTTTTCTAAATGAGGAATAGTTCCATATTGAAGTTTAGCTGCATCTTCATAGCGTGATTCATTTTGGGCTTTTTCTAAATCTAAGCGAGCTTTTTCAAGCTTTACTTTCGCATCTTTATTTTCTTCAAGAACAGCTTTTTCATCTTCCCATTTTGTATAGAGTACATCTTTTTTAGCTTGTAACTCCTTTAATTCATTTCTTATTTCATCACAACGTTCTCGTGCTTTCTTATCTTCTTCTTTTTTTAAAGCAGTTTCTTCAATTTGTAGCTGCATAATCTTACGTTGTAATTCATCAAGTTCTTGGGGCATTGATTCCATTTCAACACGTAGTGTTGCACATGCTTCATCAATTAAATCAATGGCTTTATCTGGAAGAAAACGATCACTTATATAACGATTACTAAGAGTAGCTGCAGCTAGTATTGCCTCATCAAGTATTTTAACTCCATGATAAGATTCAAAACGATCTTTTAAACCACGTAAGATACTAATTGTATCTTCCACAGTAGGCTCTTGTAGCGTAACTCTTTGGAAACGCCTTTCTAATGCAGCATCCTTTTCGATATTTTGACGATATTCTTTAAAAGTAGTTGCTCCAATACAACGTAATTCACCACGTGCTAACATTGGTTTCAACATGTTTCCAGCATCCATACTACCCTCGCTCTTACCAGCGCCAACTAAATTGTGAATTTCATCAATGAATAAGATAATATTTCCTTGTGCTTGTTTTACTTCTTCTAGAACAGCTTTTAAACGTTCTTCAAACTCTCCTCGATATTTTGCTCCTGCTAATAAAGAACCTAGATCTAATTCAATTAATTTCTTTTCTTTCAAAGATGAAGGTACATCACCTTTCATAATACGCCATGCAATTCCTTCTACAACAGCTGTTTTACCAACACCTGGCTCTCCAATTAATACGGGGTTATTCTTCGTCTTACGTGATAAAATTTGAATAACACGACGTATTTCATCATCACGACCAATGATTGGATCAATCTTTCCATTCTTTACTTCTTCTACTAAATCTCGACCATATTTACTCAATGCTTCTAAATTACTTTCCGCATTAGGGGTATCCATTTTTTTACCACCTCTACGTTGTAATTCTTCATCTTTACAAGTCTTTTCATTTAATTGAAACTCTTTTACTAATAATTTAGAGATATAAGATTTATTAAAGATTAACGCAATCCATACGCTAGCTACACTTAAATATGTTTCATTAATGGAAGTACTCCAATCTTGGGCTTTATTAAACGCATTACCTACATCATTTGATAATTGTGGATTTTCTTGGCTAGTAGTAGCGACTCTTTCCATCTCTTGATTAATAATTTCTAGTGCTCTACTATTATCTATATTTAAGCGTTTAAATAAACCATCCAGTACGTCATTTTCATGAATTGCTTTTAACAATTGAATGGTATCAACTGATGCGTGATGATAGCTCTTACTCACCTCTACGGCTTGCATGATTACTTCTTGTAGTTTCTCTGACATTTTTTCAAAGTTCATTGTTATCACTCCTTTTAGCACTCTCTGTCTATGATTGCTAATTGTATTATAGCACATTGTTTAGCACTGTCAATAGATGAGTGCTAATTTTTTTAACTTTTAAAAAAAGAAGCATTCGCCTCTCATGTTTTATAAATATTGTTTGATTTCATTCATATGTTGAATGGAATGATGTGCTTCATTTTGATTTACACCATAACGTAAATCTTCATAAGCGATTGTTAACATTCCAGCACGCAACGCAGCTTCAATTCCAAATTCACTATCTTCAATTGCCATGCATTCTTTAGAATCCAATCCTAGTTTACTAGCTGCACAACAATATATTTCTGGATTTGGTTTACTTTCCTTAAACATTTCACCACTTAAAATAACATCAAAATGTTCACTCAACTGACATTCTTTTAACATGCGTTTGATATTATAAAGCTGTGAGCTACTAGCTATCGCTGTTTTAACGTTATGCGCACGTAAATATATTAATATATCTCGTACCCCTTCATTTAATATTTCGTAATAACGTATAGGGTGTTCTTCTACATAGGCATCAAAGTGCATATTAAACTCATCAACAGACCAATCTTTCCCTAAAAGTTTTGTGCTTTCAATTGCTGTATATTGAATACTACTTCCAATTAAAGAAGCCAAAAAATCTTCACTTGCGCATACACCATGTTCTTGATAAAAATCATTTAACTGTTTCAAATTAGCTGGTTCACTATCTATTAATACGCCATCCATATCAAATATAACACCTTTCATATCTATTCCCTCTTTTCGTTTACCTGCCTATCATATCATACTTCATTTCAAAAATGAATAGTTTACATATGGTTACTATCTTGTGTATAATAAACCCATGAGGAAGTGGTGTTATGCCGTTTATTTTATCGGAAAATAGTATCTGGATTTTATCAATTTTAAAGCAACACCATAAAGAGGCCTTTTTAGTTGGTGGTTGCGTTCGTGATATGCTCATGAAACGTATTCCACATGACATTGATATTACGACAAGTGCTTTACCTGAAGAAGTTATCGATATCTTTTCAAAAGAAAACTGTAAAGTAATCCCTACTGGCTTGCAGCATGGAACAATAACCTTATTACGTCATCATGAAGCAATCGAAGTTACAACCTATCGTATTGATTCAGATTATATAAACCATCGCCGTCCTAAAGAAGTTGCTTTTAGTCGTAGTTTAATCGAAGATTTAAAACGTCGTGATTTTACGATGAATGCAATTGCTTATCATCCAGAGGAAGGTTTACTAGATCCTTTTAATGGGGTACAAGACATCAAAGAACACGTTATACGTTGTGTTGGTGATGCAAATAAACGTATGCAAGAAGATGCATTAAGAATACTGCGTGCCTTACGTTTTGAAGCTGTTTTAAACTTTAGCTTAACACAAGCGTGTCAACAAGCCATTATGAACAATGCACACTTACTAGCTTATATTTCAAAAGAGCGTATTCGTGATGAATTTAGCAAGTTATTAATGGGTGAGCGAGAAAACACTTTAGAGCGTTTACATGCAACGCATACGCTTTCCTATATCTTACCTGGTTATGAAAAAATATATGGGTGGGAACAGAAAACGCCTTGGCATAAATACGATATCTTTACACATACAGATATTGCTTTAAACCATACGTATAGCTATCCTTTAGAAAGTAAGTTAGCCATTATCTTTCATGATATTGGAAAAATAGAAGTAGAAAGTTTTGATGAACAAGGGATTGCTCATTATAAGAAACATGCACTTATTTCTACCTCTTTAGCAAGGACTTATTTAAAGGACTTAAAGTTTGATAATCATACTATCGAAAAAGTATGTACACTCATTTTATATCATGATTATTATCTACAAGAAAACAAAAGTATGTTACGTAAATTTTTAACAAAGTTTGACAATAACATTGATTTTGCTTTTCAAGCCTTAGATATTCAAATAGCAGATGACTATGCTAAAAACATGGAAAAGTCACAAGAGAAAATAGATACCATTATCAGATGTAAACAGATGATGATAGAAATGGAAAAAGAACATGACTTATTTACTTTAAAAGACCTTGCTATTAATGGATTAGATATACAAGCAATTGGTTTAAAAGGTAAAGAAATTGGTGATGCCTTAACTTATGCCTTAGATTTAGTTTTACATGATCCAAGTGTGAATGCCAAAGATTACCTCTTAAAAACTATTCAAATAAAATTTAAGAAAAGCCTGTAATTACTTACAGACTTTTTATTATATCCACAATAATGTCACCCATCTCACTACAAGATACCTCTTTACTATCTTTTTCAATAATATCTTTCGTACGATATCGCTTTGTTAAAGCCAACTCAACGCTTTTTTCAATAGCTACATTTTCTTCTTCCATATCAAACGCATATTTCAACATCATTCCAGCAGCTAAGATAGTACCTATTGGATTGGCAATGTTTTGATTGGCAATATCTGGCGCTGAACCATGAATTGGTTCATACATCCCTCTTGTAGTTTCTCCTAAAGAAGCGCTTGGTATCAAACCAATAGAACCAGTAATCATACTAGCTTCATCACTTAGGATATCTCCAAACATGTTTTCAGTTACTATAACATCAAATTGTGCAGGATTTTTTACTAACTGCATCGCTGCATTATCAACAAGCATATCACTATAAACCACATCACTATAGGCAAGGCTTACTTCGCTGACTACTTTTCTCCACAAGCGTGAAGTATCTAAAACATTTGCTTTATCTACTGAAATTACATTCGAATTACGTTTTCTAGCCGTTTGAAATGCTATATGAGCAATCCTTCGTATTTCATGTTCATAATAACACATGTTATCACTGGCATATAGCTCGCCATCAACTTCTTTGGTTATCTTATCACCAAAATATACTCCGCCAATTAATTCACGTACAACCATTAAGTCGATTCCTTTTTCTACTATATCACTTCGTAATGGTGATGCTTGTGCTAATTGTGGAAATATTTTAGCGGGACGTAAATTGGCATATAATCCCATTGCTTTCCGTATCCCTAATAAGGCTTTTTCAGGACGAATGCTAGGATCTACATGATCCCACTTAGGTCCACCTACAGCGCCTAATAATACACTATCACTAGCTAAACAATCGTTAACACTCTTTTCAGGTAGACTGGTTCCATATGCATCAATTGCACATCCTCCTGCGATAACATCCGTATAAATAAACTCATGATGATATTTTTCAGCAATGCAATCTAGAACTTTTAAGGCTTCTTGTATGATTTCAGGTCCTATTCCATCCCCTCTAATAACTGCAATATTTTTTTTCATTATTTAATTGCTCCTTTACGTATGGCATTTAATAAACCATCATTCTTCATAATGTTTTGAATAAAATCAGGGAATGGCATTGCTTGATATGTTTCCTTTTTTGTATGATTTATAATAACACCTGTATCAAAATTAATTTCTATTTCATCATGGGCCGCAATACGCTCACTTGCCTCAACACATTCAAGAATAGGCAAGCCTATATTTATTGCATTACGATAAAATATTCGTGCAAACGATTTTGCGATAACACAAGATATTCCACTTGCTTTAATGGCAATTGGTGCATGTTCTCTTGAAGAACCACAACCAAAATTAAACCCAGCAACCATAATATCATTATTTTTTACCTGGTGAATAAACGCACTATCTAAATCACACATACATTTTTGAGCCAATTCTTTGGGGTCACTTGTATTTAAATAACGTGCTGGAATGATTACATCTGTATCGACGTTATCTCCGTATTTATGAGCATTTCCTTTTGTTTTCATATTCTTTATCTCCTACTTTTTGGGCGCAGCGATGTAACCTGCGATGGCACTTGCTGCAGCTACTTGTGGACTTGCTAAATACACTTCTGAATCAACATGCCCCATACGTCCAACAAAATTACGGTTGGTTGTGGCAATACAGCGCTCACCTTCGGCTAAAATGCCCATATACCCACCTAAACAAGGACCACATGTAGGCGTTGATACAACACAACCTGCATCAATAAATATTTCAAGGTATCCACGTTTCATCGCTTCTTTATAGATGCTTTGCGTAGCTGGAATAATTATCGTTCGTACTCCTTTGGCTACATGCTTTCCTTTTAGAATTGTTGCAGCAACAGCCATATCTGATAAACGACCATTTGTACAAGAACCTATGACTACTTGGTCAATTTTAATAGGTTCTTTTATTTCATCAATTGTTTTCGTGTTTTCGGGTAGATGTGGAAAAGCGATAGTATGTGTAATCTTTGCTAAATCTATTTGTATTATCTTTTCATATGGTGCATCTTCATCAGCATCATATGTTTGAAAGGGACGATGTACTCTTGTTTCAACGTAAGCTTTCGTTACTTCATCAAAAGCAAAGATTCCATTTTTAGCCCCTGCTTCAATTGCCATATTCGCCATACATAAACGATCATCAATCGTTAAGTTTTTTAATCCTGTTCCACTAAATTCCATTGATTTATATAAGGCGCCATCGACTCCAATCATTCCAATAATATGAAGAATAACGTCTTTTCCACTAATGTTTGGTGCTAGTTCTCCAATGATATCAAACTTAATTGCTTCAGGTATTTTAAACCAACATTTCCCTATTGCCATACCAGCTGCCATATCACTACTTCCAACTCCTGTAGAAAATGCATTTAATGCTCCATACGTACACGTATGAGAATCTGCACCAATAATACATTCTCCTGGTCCTACAATTCCTTTTTCAGGTAATAAGGCATGTTCAATTCCCATTTCACCAACATCATAAAAATTTTCGATATGTTTATCATAAGCAAATGTTCGACATGCAAGACATTGTTGCGCTGCCTTAATATCTTTATTAGGAGCAAAGTGATCCATTACCATGGTTACTTTCCCTGGATTGAATACTTGGTTAAATCCATGTTTTTCAAATTCTTTAATAGCAACCGGTGTTGTTATATCATTTCCTAATATCATATCCACATCCACTTCTATTAATTGTCCTGCTTCAACTTTTTCTAATCGTGCATGTTGTGCTAATATCTTTTGTGTCATCGTCATTCCCATAATGGCATTTCCTCCTATTTATTTTCTATTTTCTGTTGTAGCGCTCGATTAATACTTGCAAATAAAGCTTTTACACTAGATGTAATAATATCCTCATCTAAACCAACACCCCATTGTTTTTTTGCTCGACAATCTTTTATTTCAACATAGGATACAGCCTTTGATGTAGACCCTTTACTTAATGCATGTTCACTATAATCTAAGATTTCAAAAGATAATGATGTATTATCACGCAACGTATTACTAACTGCATCTAAACGTCCATTTCCTTTTCCACTAATAGTATGAACGGCTCCTTCAAAGCGCAATGTTAAGGTACACATAACCGCTTTATCCCCTTTTGTAAAATGGAAATCTTGTAATTCATAATGTGTATTTACGTTCATATATTCCTTTTGGAATAAATCATGTACTTCATTTGGTAACAATTCCTTATGTTCATTATCGGATACATCTTTCATATAATAGCCAACATCCTCACGCATATTGGTAGGTATTTCATAACCGTAGTATTCCGATAACATGTAACCAATACCACCTTTACCTGATTGTGAATTAATACGAATAACATCGCTTTCATAAACACGTCCTACGTCTCTTGGGTCAATTGGTAAATATGGTACTGTCCAATGATTTGGATCTTTATCATCACGATAATGCATACCTTTTGCAATGGCATCTTGATGCGATCCTGAAAATGCCGCAAATACCAATTGTCCTGCATATGGTTGACGCATTCCCACGCGCATACGAGTAACATTTTCATATACTTCTACAATGTGTGGCATATTCGTAAAATCTAAATTAGGATCAATTCCCATGGCATACATATTTAATGCTAATGTAATAATATCAACGTTTCCAGTACGTTCTCCATTGCCAAATAACGTCCCTTCAATACGGTCCGCACCAGCTAGAATTCCTAGTTCACTATCAGCTACTCCACATCCTCGATCATTATGTGGATGCAAAGAAACGATTACATTTTCACGATAGTTCATATGCTTACACATATACTCAATTTGTTGAGCATATACATGAGGCATCGACATTTGCACTGTTACTGGAAGATTAATAATTACTTTATTTTCACTTGTTGGGCGCCAAACATCTAATACAGCATTACATACTTCTAATGCATATTCCATTTCTGTTCCAGTGAAACTTTCTGGTGAATATTCAAAGCGATAATTTCCACCGTCTTCTAATGTTAATTTTTTTAATAATTGCGCACCTTCTACTGCAATTTTCAAGACTTCTTCTTTTGACTTTTTAAAGACTTGTTCGCGTTGTGCTAGAGAGGTTGAATTATAAACATGAATCACTGCTTGTTTAACTCCTTTGACTGCTTCAAATGTTTTTCTAATAATATGTTCACGTGCTTGTGTCAATACTTGAATAGTAACATCATCAGGAATCATATCTTCGTCTATTAGTTTACGTAAGAAATCATATTCAGTTTGAGAAGCTGCTGGAAATCCTATTTCTATTTCTTTAAATCCTATCTCTACTAATAGCTTAAAAAACTCCACTTTTTCATCTAGACTCATAGGAATAATTAATGATTGATTTCCATCACGTAAATCAACACTACACCAACTAGGTGCTTTCTGAATATATTCCTTTTTTGCCCAATCCATACATGTTTCTGGTGGTAAGAAATACTGTCGTTTATACTTTTCATAACCCTTCATAATACATCCTCCTTATAAACAAAAAACTCCCATCTATTTAAAAGACGGAAGTTACTAACTTCATCGCGGTACCACTCTTATTGATAGTATCATACTATCCACTTACATAGCTATTGTTTGCCTATGTTCTCACGATAACGTGTGAGTTGACCGATAACGTTTACTCTACCCAAAGGTATTTCAAGTTATAGCTCCCAGGTGAGTTGTCATAGTCTCTTATCCTGTCTTTCACCAAAGTGACAGTTCTCTATACTAAGAAGTTCTATTACTAGTCCTGATCATTGCTTTTGTATTAGTTATAGAATACGCTCATTTATGAAACATGTCAATATATTTTCTGTAATTATATATTTATTTTCATGAAAGTTTATTACATTTGTTAAAAAAAACTAAGATACGGATATATATCTTAGTTATTTAAAGGCTTTTTTGAACTTTTCAAAAGCAGATTCATGCCCTTGGTTTTTCTTTATTTTTTCATATAATTCACGATCTTCTTTGGTTAGCTTTGTAGGGATTTCAATTGTTACTTGAACGTATTGATCACCTTGTCCACCTTTTGGAGATTTGACACCTTTTCCTTTTAAACGGAATTGTTGTCCATGTTGTGTTCCTGTAGGAATTGATAATTCAACATCTCCATAAACAGTTGGAACATCTAGTTTACAACCTAACACCGCATCAACTGCACTTAATGGAATAGAAATACGGATATCATTACCATCACGAACAAATTGTTTATGACGACTTACGATGATTTCAATATATAAGTCTCCATTTGGTCCACCATTTGCTCCACGCTCTCCTTTGTTACTTACACGAACTTGTTGACCTGATTGAATACCTGCAGGTATTTTTATATCTAGTTTCACACGTTTATGTTCATAACCTTTTCCATGACATTTAGGACATTTATTAGCAATTGTCTTTCCTGTTCCATGACAATCAGGACAAACACCTTGTGATTGGAAAACACCAAAAGGTGTTCTTTGTTGTGTCGTTACAGATCCTGTACCATTACATTTTGAACAGGATTTAATATCAGATTTACTTTTAGCTCCACTACCTAAACACTCATCACAAGTCTCATCCACTTCCACACTCACTGTTTCTGTCTTACCAAAAACTGCATCCATGAATTCAATTCGCATTTGCATAAAGCGATCATTGCCTTTACGTGGTCCATTGCTTTGTTGACGACGTTGTTGTCCTCCACCAAAACCTCCACCGAAGAATGATCCAAAAATATCCCCTAAGTCATCAAAGTTACCAAAACCTTGACCGCCTCCACCAAAAGATGATCCATCCATACCAGCATGTCCAAATTGGTCATAGGTTGCTTTCTTTTGAGGGTCGCTTAAGACTTCATTTGCTTCATTGATTTCTTTGAATTTCATTTCAGCATCTTTATCTTTGTTAATATCTGGATGATATTTTTTTGCCATTTTTCGATAGGCTTTTTTTATTTCATCATCACTGGCACCTTTTTTTAGTCCCAAGACTTCATAATAATCACGCTTTTCCATTCAATCACCTTCCTCATAGTCCTCATTTACAACATACAAAACCTAGCGCAAGCACTAGGGATTGTAGTATACGTTCGTTTTATTTCTTTTCTTCGAATTCAGCATCCACAACATTGTCATCGTTTGCTGCATTTTGTGCACCAGCGTCACTAGCACCTTGTTGTTGTTGGTACATTTGAGCACTAGCTGCTTGTGCTGCTTTTTCTAATTCATCTAATTTAGATTTAACAGTATCAATATCGTTGTCATCTAATGCTTTTTGCAATTCATCACGAAGTTTTTGTGTTTCTTCTTTTTGTTTTGCATCAATCTTATCACCGCTATCAGCTAACATACCATCGATTTGAGCAATGAATCCTTCTGCACGGTTACGTAAATCAATTTCTTCTTTACGTTTCTCGTCATCTGCTTTATGTTCTTCAGCTTCACGAACCATACGATCAATTTCATCATCACTTAATCCACTTGTATTTTGAATAGTAATAGATTGTTCTTTTCCAGTTCCTTTATCTTTTGCAGATACATGGACAATACCATTAACGTCAATATCAAATGTTACTTCAATTTGTGGAACTCCACGACGAGCAGGAGCAATACCATCTAATTTAAACATTCCCATTTCTTTGTTATCGTTTGCCATTGGTCTTTCACCTTGTAGTACACGAATGTCTACAGCTGGTTGATTGTCCGCAGCAGTTGAGAATACTTGTGATTTACTTGTTGGAATTGTTGTATTACGTGGAATCAATACAGTCATTACACCACCCATTGTTTCAATACCTAAACTTAATGGTGTAACATCTAGTAATAATACATCTTTAACGTCTCCTGCAATAACTCCACCTTGAATGGCAGCTCCCATAGCAACTACTTCATCAGGGTTTACAGATCTATTTGGTTCTTTTCCTAAAACGCTCTTAACTGCTTCTTGAACAGCAGGAATACGTGTTGAACCACCAACTAATAAGACTTGGTGAATATCATTCTTTGTTAAACCTGCATCACGTAATGCATTACGAACAGGCTCCATAGTACGGTCAACTAAAGATTTTGTCATTTCATCAAATTTAGCTCTTGTTAATGTTGCTTCAAAGTGTAATGGTCCATCTGCTCCCGCTGAGATGAAAGGTAAAGATATTTGTGTTTGAACAACTCCACTTAAATCTTTCTTTGCTTTTTCTCCAGCTTCTTTTAAACGTTGCATAGCCATTGTGTCTTTACGTAAATCAACACCGTTTTCTTTCTTAAATGTATCTACCATCCAGTCAACAACTAGGTTATCAAAGTCATCTCCACCTAATTTTGTATCTCCATTTGTTGATAATACTTCAAATGTTCCATCGGCTAATTCAAGAATACTAACATCGAAAGTACCACCACCTAGGTCATATACTAATACTTTTTGCTCTTTTTCAGTTTTATCAATACCATAAGCTAAGGCAGCAGCTGTTGGTTCATTTATAATACGTTCTACTTCTAATCCTGCAATTTTACCAGCATCTTTTGTAGCTTGACGTTGTGCATCATTAAAGTAAGCAGGAACAGTAATAACTGCTTTCTCAACTTTTTCTCCTAAGTATTCTTCTGCATAGCTCTTTAAGTACTGAAGAATCATTGCACTTACTTCTTGTGGTGTATATTGTTTTCCTTCTAATTCAACTTTTTCGTTAGTTCCCATAATACGTTTTGTAGAACTCGCTGTGTTTTTGTTTGTTACTACTTGACGTTTTGCTGCATCTCCAACAATTCTTTCACCATTTTTGTAGGCTACTACTGAAGGTGTTGTACGATTTCCTTCAGGGTTTGTAATTACTTTACATTCGCCACCATCCATAACGGATACACAGCTGTTTGTTGTTCCTAAGTCAATACCAATAATTTTACTCATAATAATTTCCTCCTTTATTCACTTACTTTTACAAGTGTTGCGCGTAATACGCGATCTTTTAACATATAACCTTTTTGTAAAACTTCAACAACAATTCCTGATTCCACTCCATCCACCACTTCTTGCATTAATGCTTGATGAATATTTGGATCAAAAGGTTGTTCTAATGCTTCAATTTCTTTCACTCCTTCTTTTTCAAGAGTTGAAAGCAATTGTTGATAAATCATTTCAAATCCTTTTACATAGTTTTTGATGTTCTCATCATCACTTTGTACCTTTAATGCTCTTTCAAGATTATCAATGATTGGTAATACTTCCATTGCAAAACTTTGAATACGATATTTTCGTACGTTGTCAGATTCACTCTGTAAACGTTTTTTTAAGTTCTCAGCATCTGCATAAGCTTTAAAATATGCATTTTTACTTGCTGCTATTTCTTCTTTTAATTGAATGACTTCTTCTTCAAGTTCTTCAATCTTCTTATTTTTTCCAAACTTACTAGATTTTTTTGTTTCTTTTGTTGTTTCAGAGTTTTCTTTAGGCGTTTCCTTTTGTTCTACATCTTTTTTTACTTCTTCTTTTGCAGTACATTCTTTTTCACATTCGCATGTTTGTTCTTCTTGTACTACATCTTTTTCTTCGCTCATGTTGACCTCCTATCGGTTCTTTCGCTTTTATACATATCTTCAATTACTTTACTCATATATTCCATCAAGGAAACAATACGACTGTATTGCATTCTTGTAGGACCCACAATCATGAGCTCGCCTTCTTCAAATTCATTGATTTTGAACTTGCTACTAACGACAGAAACATCGTTCATTGTAAGCAATTCATTATCGCCACCAATTTCAATAGCAACATCACCTTCATGATTTGCAAGTTGTCTAAATAAGGAACTATCTTCAAGCATTTTCATAATTTCCTTTAATTTTTCAATATCAGCAAATTCAGGTTGATATAACATATTCGATTGACCACTACAGTACACATGTTCTGTCGCAAATCGCATAAAGGCATTCACAAACGCTTCAAACAATACTTCATGACGGGCAACATGAGAAGCTAACAAAGGTTGTATTTCCTTCATTTTTTCAACTACTTCACTAATCGGAATACCAGACAACTTATCATTTAATAAAGCACAACAAGTTTTGATATCTTCTACGCCAACTTCGGTATCAAACTGAAATGTTTTGTTTTCTGTATGTCCATGGTCAGTAATAAATACAGCAACTGCACTTCGTTCACTTATGGGAAAAAGTTGAATATGTTGTAAAGTCTGACATTTACTTTCTGGTCCTAATACAACTGATGTAAGTGAAGTCATTTGAGAAAGTATGTCACAACTTTTTTGAACGATTTCATCCATTGAATAATGTCGTTCTTTAAATACAGCTTGTAATGAATTCTTTACTGTATCGTCTAATTGATGTTCCATAAGATGTTCAACATAGAAACGATATCCTTTACTACTAGGAATACGACCACTTGAAGTATGGGTCTTTTCTAATAAGCCTATCTCTTCAAGGACTGCCATTTCATTACGAATCGTAGCGCTAGAACAAGTAAAATCTAACAAATCCATCAGTGTCTTAGAACCAACTGGTTCAGCGCTTCTAGTAAATTCGTCTACAATCATTTTGAAGATACCTAACTGACGTTCTGTTAACATTTTATTCACTCCCTTCTAGCACTCTTCCTCTATGTCTGCTAATAGTATATGATATTCTTTTAGCACTGTCAACACTTTAGTGCTAAAACTTAAATATATTTTCTAGTGTTTTTTATATCCGTATTTGCAAGTCCTAAGACTTTGCTATATACTACTTGAAGATAACATGCATAATTATCTATCTCTCATCTAAACTGAAGATAGATATTGTAAGAAAAAAAAGGGAGGACGCTAACTTATATACACAATTTTAGATAAATAAAAACAGCAAACTATAAATACAATTTACTGTTTCTAATTTTAAACTACATAGTTAAAGATTAATTAACAATAGCATTAAGCATATGTTACAGATACTTCAATATAACCATTTAAATACAATGAAAATCGTAATGATCTAGTTGCTGTATTTCCAATATACGAAGTAAAAGTCGCTGTATATCTTGCTGAAGCTGGTGATGAATTTGAAGTAGTACTACTGTTTTCTATAAAATAGCTATCCTTAAGCCACGTTAAGATTGTTGCATTAAACAAGCCATCGCTTACTGATGAAATTGTCGATACATAAGGATTTGTTGTCCCTATTAATTTTGCAGACATTGTAGTAGAAAATCCAGTTGCTTCAAACCTTCTGCTAAAACTCCCCCAATGGAATATACTCTTTTTCTAAATTAGGTAACATTTTTATATCGAAGGCTTCTCCGCGTTCATCATAAACTGTAATTGATTGCTCTTTTGAATCATTCAAATTAAAAAATACGATTATTGATTCGCGCGAATCGTTTTGTTTTGGTTCAGCGCCTTGTTGAGCACTTACATTAACAGGAAATATACAAACCAACAAGCTACATACAACTATCCCCATAAAACACTTCATTTTTCCCATATTTTTTTCTCATTTTTATTTATCTTTAGTCGTTTCTTTTTTAGTAAATTGTTCATTTAGCAAAGTATTTATTTTTTTTAGATAAAAAACAATATCTAAAGCACATAATACGATGATAATCATAAAAATATAAGTAACCATGATAAATCATCCCCCTTCCGATTTCAATATACCATCTTTTTTGTAAAAATGCGAGCGCTTCCATTAAGTCAGCGAGATATACGCATTAAATTAGATATAAATAAGATTGACAAAATAAATTACATCTAGAAATGTATTACAAATTATTAAAATACATTATCCCTTCTATTTTATAATGAACTTTCCTTTCAGCTAACCTTATATTTGTTTTGCTTGATTTCATTTCGTGTTTATAATAACAATTTTGTTCACGCGTTTATCCTAATTAAGCTAGAAGAAAGTCGATTCAAATCAGCTATGCATAGAATTGCTTCATTTAGTTTTAATCCATGTTTAAAGTAATATTTTTATTCATGCGTTTATCCTAATTCAGCTAGTGAGCTGGTTATATACGTAGAGTGAAAAATTAAATTCTCCAACAAACGAAACTTTGTTAAATTAACCTTATTATATATTGAATTTTCTTTTGTATTTTGATATTGTTACGGTGCCAGAAAAGATATTGTGACAATATAAAAAGACAGATATTCACCCACTACATTTTCATTTTGTATCTTGTCCTAACAAGCACTTATTTAATACTAATAATTGACACCTTTTTTTATAAACAGACAATTTGTGATGAACAAGGATATATCTTTGTATATCAAAAGCCTTATAAATATGTCCATATGACACCCTATGCTGTTGAACAAAACTCACGTCATAACAACACTTTAGTGCTAAAACTCAAATATATTTTTCTAGTATTTTTTATATCCCTATTTGCAAGTCCTAAGACTTTGCTATATACTACTTGAAGATAACATGCATAATTATCTATCTCTCATCTATACTGAAGATAGATAAAGAAAGGATATTATATGAACTATATTCAATGGATGAATAGTGATAACATAATTGCTGGAACGACGCTGCGTAATTCAGAACTTAAAGAAAACGGAAATTTAGCCCTTCATACACACGGAGATTTAGAAGCAATTATTGAAAATCGAAAAGTGCTTAGTAAAGACTTATCGATTTCCTTATCTCAATGGGTGTTTGCACAACAAACGCATAGTGATCATCTGATAAAAGTTGGAAAAGATGAGCAAGGCAGAGGAACACTTCTTCATAGTGATGGCATTGCCGATTGTGATGCCTTGTATACAAAAGATAAAGGCGTTGCTTTGGGTGTCTTTCACGCTGATTGTGTACCGATTTTATTATATGATCCCTTTACACAACTTATTTGTGCCATTCATAGTGGTTGGCAAGGAACGATAAAAGAAATTACAGCTAAAGTAGTATCTTATCTAATAGAAAATGAACATGTAAAGCCTGAAAACTTACTCGCTTATATTGGTCCTGCTATTTCTTATCATAGCTTTGAAGTAGGACAAGATGTAATTGAAAAAGTACAAAACATGAGTTTTGATACCTCTTCTTTTATTACGTATAGAAAAGATGGAAAAGCACTTGTTAATAACAAAGGATTAAATCGTCAAATGTTGTTGAATGCCCATGTTCCTTACGAAAACATTACATATAATCGTAATGATACCTTTTTAGACAATGACGCCTTTTTTTCTTATCGTAGAGATCACAATTGTGGAAGACATCTAAGCTTTATTATGATGAAGTAACTAACATCTCAATAACATAGTCAACTTAAGAATTTATATTCTTGGTTGACTTTTTTTAGATAAAAAATAAAGACAACTAGAATTAAGCTGTCTTTAGTAAACATACAATTTTTTATTCATCGTGTTCTTCTTTTGATTCAGAAGTATACGCACGATCAAAGGTAACTACTAGATAATACGTATCTTCTTTTCTTTCTTTAATTTTTTCTTCCAACATATCTATGAGTTGTTGATTATTTAATTTGATATGGAAAGGAACTACTACATCAAATATCATATTGGTATGTGTCTCACCGGGTACTACACGAAAATCATGAAGTGTTAAATCTTCATTAATTTCTTTAACGGCTTTTTTCATATAGCTTCTAAGTTCATTTGTTAGTGGGTCTTTTGTATCAATTGGATCCATATGAATCACCATTTCTAAATCCATATTTTCTTTAAAATCACGTTCGATATTGTCAATCATATCATGAGAGATTAAAACATCGACTTTACAATCTACTTCTACATGAACACTTGCAAATGTACGATGTGCCCCATAATCATGAATCATTAGATCATGGATTCCTAAAACACCGGCATAACTTGCTATCTTTTCTTGAATTGCTTTTACTAAAGTTGCATCTGGTGCTTTTCCTAAAAGTTCATTTAATGCATTCTTTATTACACTAGCTCCTGTCATTAAAATAAAACAAGCAACAATAACCCCCATATAGCCATCTAAATTAAAATGTAATATAGGAGATAAAACCGTTGATAGTAAAACTCCACTTGTTCCCATCACATCACTAATAGAATCCGCTGCTGTAGCATCCATAATCGTCGACTTTAATAGTTTTGCATATTTTTTATTATATCGATACATCCAAATTTTGATACTGATAGATACGATAAGAATTGCGACACTTAACCAACTAAATGAAATATCTTCTGGATGTAGTATCTTTAAAAAACTAGTTTTTACTAATTCCAAACCTAAAAAAAGGATCAAACAAGCTACCACCATAGAGGCAATACATTCATATCTGGCATGCCCAAAAGGATGTTCTTCATCTGCTGGCTTACTAGATAGTTTAAAACTTATCAAAGAAATAATAGAACTTCCTGCATCTGATAAGTTGTTTACTGCATCTGCAGTAATAGAAACGCTATGTGACAAAGTTCCTGCTAAAAATTTAATAACAAATAATATTATATTATTAAGTACACCCACTAAACTAGTTAAATTTCCATATGCATGACGTACTTCTTCATTCTCAATTTGATCATAATGTTTGATAAACTTTTTTACTAATAATGTCATCATTTCAATCACCTACATTCGATTTGAATAGTGTACCATAGTTTTATATTTTCGTGAAGTTTAACATCATTAATTTTCTCGTTTCATAAACTATATGGGTGAGAAAATATGAAACGTTGTGTTCAGCTTTGTTTAATCATTCTATTTGCTTTAACATTGTGCAATGGGGCTATTAGTGTCCAAACAACCCAAGATGCTTTACACATATGGTTTGAAAAACTAGTGCCCTCGTTATTTGTATCAATGGTATTAGTTCGCATACTCTATAAACAAGAAATTTTACAAAAACTTCCTATCCCTTTTGTCAAGTCGATTTTCCATATGGATAAGGACAGTTTCTGTATGGTCTTATGTACCTTATTTTTAGGTTTTCCTAGTGGGGCTTGTTTTCTTGATGAATGCTATGCTAACAAAGAATTAACCAAAAAAGAAGCCCAACGTTTATTATATACATGTAGCTTTGCGACTCCTAGTTTTATCATATTATCTTGTGGTGTTGTTTTATTCCAAAGTGTACGTATTGGTTTCTTATTGTTTCTAGCGCAAGTAACAAGTGGTCTTTGCTTATTGTTTTTCACTAGAAAAACATGTATTGTTACGCATCATAAAAAAAGTTTTGTCATATCTTCAATAAGTAAGGACTTATCATCCTCCATTATGGAAAGCGGAAAAATATTGTATATGATTGGTGGATACTTATTATTTTTTATGTGTTGTGCAAATTTACTTTTTTCTTTTCTTCCCATATCTCTTTCTTATACACTCCGCATTCTTAGCGAATTTAGTAGTGGCATCATGTTATTAAACACCCTTTCATTATCTTCCATAACGCTACAACTATTAACTTGTATGGTCTTAAGCTTTGGTGGTTTTTGTGTGCATCTTCAAGTATATTCATTGTTAGAACACTTACCTTTTTCTTATCCAACCTATTTACGATATCGATTATTACAAAGTGTACTTTCTGCGCTAATATATGGCTGTTTTCTGCTATAATAAAAGCATAGGAGCGTGATGTTATGAAATTAGCATGGATTGGTTGTGGTGTTATGGGGAAAGCCATGGTACAGCATTTAAATACGGGTGAGCATAGTATTTATGTATTTAATCGCAGTATTGATAAAGCAAAGGATTTAGAAGATACTCACATACACGTTAAAAACTCTATTGAAGCGTGTGTAAAAGAATGTGATGTTGTATTTAGTATTGTTGGATATCCAAAAGATGTAAAGGAAGTTTATGAAGAAGTCTTTAAGTTTGCTAAAAAAGGAACAGTATTAATTGATATGACTACTTCTTCACCAACGCTTGCTAAACATTTATATTTAGAAGCTAAAAAATATGAAATGGATATGTTAGATTGTCCGGTTTCAGGTGGAGATAGTGGAGCTAAAAATGCTACACTAACGCTTATGTGTGGTGGTGATTTGGATGTCTATACCAAATGTATCCCTTTACTATCTCTTCTTGGTACTAGCCTTAATTATATGGGAGAAGCTGGTAATGGCCAACATACAAAAGCTTGCAATCAAATTGCAGTAGCAGGAGCCATCGCTGCACTTAGTGAAGCCATTGTCTATGCCAAAACACATGAATTAGACCCACAAAAAATGATTCAAGCAATACAAGGGGGAGCTGCAAGCAGTTGGCAAATTCAAAATAGTGCTCCTCGTATTTTGAAAAAAGATTATGCACCAGGGTTTTATATCAAGCATATTATTAAAGATATGCATATCGTACAAGACGAAATGAAAAACACCCCTCTTCACCTAACTATGTTAGATAGTGTTTGTCAGATGTATGAAGAGCTAGCGAGTCAAGGAGAAGAAAACTTAGGTACACAAGCATTATTACATTATTATCATATAGATTAACTTAATGAAAATGCACCCCATCAAGGAGTGCATTTTCATTAAGTGTTTTTTATTTAAGCTTCTAGTTCTGTTTTCCAAAGTCCATGAATATTACATAATTCATAAACAACTACTTTTCCTTTGTATCCATTTAATGCAAATGTTGCTTCTGGTTTTTCTCCTGGTTTTAAAGCTTTACGATAAATTGTATCACCAGCTTCTACTGCTACAAATGTAATGTAGTGTTCTGGTAACATAGGATGCTCTACAGAACCTACTTGTACATGTAAGTTTCCATCGATAATTTGCGCAGCTGGAACATGTTTTTCTAAAGCTCCATCTGTTGTATTTGCTTTTAATTCATTCATTGGTTGTCCACAACACATCAATGGACCACCTTTGTCTTCAACAACTTCAATCACGTTACCGCAAAGCGCACATTTCAAAAATTTCATGTTTAATTCCTCCTAGTTTTATGTTATTCTTCATAGTAGTTACTACTTATGAACTACCAAATATAGTTTTTTGGTAACTCTAGTATAGCATTACCCTATCTAAAAAAGATATTCAAATGCTCAACCAATACATGAGGTGTTATATGAACATACAAATGAAGAACAAGACTTGTTGTTTTAGCGATATAAATGAGGCATCTACTGATGCATTATTTGCACGTTTTCATATTGGTAAGAAAACAAAATACGCATATTATCAACAAGGTCTTTTACAGATTAATAATACAACAATTAAGCAAAATATGCTATTAAAAAAGACTGATATTTTAACTATTTTTTTTCGTGAAGAAAGTGATCAAGTAATTCCCATTCACAAGCCTTTAACCGTGGTCTATGAAGATGATTTATTTCTGATTGTAGATAAGCCTAATAACATGATTGTTCATAGTGATGGGATTAATAAGGAAGCAAATTTATCAAATTTAGTAAAAGCCTATTATCAAGAAACTAAACAAACTTGTCTTGTTCGTCCCATTCATCGTTTAGATTATGACACTACAGGTCTCGTAATATTTTGCAAGTTAACTTTCTTTCAACCGCTACTTGATGCAATGCTAGAAGAGAAAAAAATAGAACGTCAATATTATGCTTTATGTGAAGGTGTTATAAAAGAAAATAAGATTGAGATTACCGGGGCAATTGGCAAAGATCGACATCATTCGCAAAAAATGAGAATTTCCTCTACTGGAAAAAATGCTAGTACAAGTGTTTATGTGAAACAACGATTTTCTTCCTATACCTTTATTGAATGCCATTTGCATACTGGTAGAACCCATCAAATCCGTGTTCATTTAGCAAGTATTCATCATCCTTTATTAAGTGATTCTTTATATGGTAAGAAAAGCTTTCACATACCTCGTTTAGCATTGCATGCCTATCGTGTCATTTTATTTCACCCACTCTTACAAAAAACATTACAAATTGATTGTCCCTTACCACCAGATATGAAAAAGTGCATATAAATCAAATGCACTTTTTTTACTTTAAGATACAAACTTTATTACGACCAGCTATTTTTGCTTTATATAAGCTACGATCCGCACGTTTCATTGCATCTTGTGCACTTGTATCACTATGATAATAAGACGCAGCTCCAATCGAAATCGTAAAGTTTAACTTATTGCCATTATATTCGAATGTTTTATATTCAATTATTTTACGTAAGCGATCTACATAACCATACATATTGGCTTTTACTATGCCACTACAAATTAATAAGAACTCATCTCCGCCCCAACGAAACATCATATCATTGCTACGTATTTCTTTAGTTAACTCCTTACATATTTCACAAAGTGCAAAATCTCCTGCATCATGCCCATAACGATCATTAATCTGTTTAAACTTATCTATATCAAAAAAGATAACCGTATAGAAATCATCGTTTTCTTTAAAACTTGTAAACGTAGATTCAAGTTTAACATCCGCCATACTCCTATTATAACAACCAGTAAGCTTGTCTTTAGAAGCCATAGTCTTTAATAATTCTTTTTCTGTTATATCATTCAGTGTTCCAAGTAACATAACATAATCACCATGTTTATTTAAAATAGGTCGATAATTTGTTTCGAAAATAGATTCGTAACTGTTCTTCAAAATATTAATATGTAACACGCTATTATCCATCGGTTTTTGTTTTTGTATTTGTTCCTTAAATAACGCTAATTCTTGTATTTTAATATGTTCTAATAATTCTTTTAGTGAATATACACGTTCTTCTATGCCAAGTTTATTACTTAAACTTTCGTTTGCACAAAATTGTTTATTTAAAATATCATACTCCCATATATACATGGAAGATAATCCCATTAGCAAATCAAATTTCTTTTGTGCTTGAATAATATAATCAATTGTTTTTTGCGCTTCACCTAAAATTCTTGTGATGCCTATTATCCTAAGTTCATCATCTACTATAAAACTTCTCGTAACCACTTCATAAGCAATAGCAACGTTTCCATTATCGCTACAATATTCAAAGTCTTCTTCTGTGGTTTTTTGCTTTTCTAGATTATAAAAAGCTTTATTAATTTTTGCTTGATCATCACTACTTACATGTTTGAGTAAGTCAGTTAATAAACGTGTTCGTGTTGCATTTTCCTTATCCTTATTATTGGTAATGGTAATTTGCATAACTTTCGTAATTGGATTATAAAGCCAATAACGATCACAACTCATTTCCACTAGATTTTTCATTAAACTTTCATCTTTGCTGGTTTCTTTATAATCTAATTGTTTTAATAACGCAAGCATCTGTTGTATGATTTGTTTATTTTCCATAGAGTACCTCACTGTATATAGGACGCTATAAAAACAAGTCCTCTTCTTCTAAAAGTATAACACATCTATGATGAACATTGAATAAATTCAAAACGACATTCCCTTTATTTGCATTTTTGTGTAATTCTTTTACACAAAACAACAAGGACTTGTTAATGCGTTTACTTTATAATTTAACGTGCTATAATTTTATTATACATAAGGAGGATTTTATATGACTCAGACAAATCCATTGAAACAAATTGTAAAGAAACAAAAAAGTGGCCAACCAGTAGGAATTTATTCTTGTTGTAGTGCCAATGATTACGTTATTGAAGCTGCTTTAGAATGTGTTAAACGCGATAATTCATGTGTATTAATTGAAGCTACAGCAAACCAAGTAGATCAAAACGGTGGGTATACAGGAATGAAACCAATTGATTTCCGTAACTTTGTTATGGAAAAGGCAAAAAAGATTGGGTTAGACGAAAGTCGTGTATTCTTAGGTGGAGATCATTTAGGACCTTTAACATTTGCTTCTCAAGATGAAGAAGAAGCAATGAAAAACGCAAGTGAACTAGTTCGCTGTTATGTAGCAGCCGGTTTTACAAAGATTCATATCGATACAAGTATGAAAGTACACAGTGATGATCCTAACGTTCGTTTAAGTGATGAAATTATCGCTGCACGTGGAGCAAAACTTGCTCGTGTTTGTGAAGATACATATCAAGAATTACTTAAGACAAATCCAGATGCAATTCGCCCTGTCTACGTTGTTGGTAGTGAAGTACCAATTCCAGGTGGTGCACAAGTTGAAAACGCTGGTATGCAAGTGACTAGTGTAGCAGATTTCAAAGCAACAGTAGCTGCATTTGAAAAGGCTTTTGCAAAAGAAGGATTACAAGACACTTGGAATGATGTTATGGGTGTTGTAGTACAACCTGGTGTTGAAGAAAAAGATGCTGGATGTACAGAATATGATCGTGAAAAAGCCAAAGATTTAATGGCTTCTATAGAAGCTTTCCCTAACCTTGTATTTGAAGGACACTCTACAGATTACCAAACAAAATTTAAATTACGTGAATTAGTAGAAGATGGTGTTGGAATCTTAAAAGTTGGTCCTGGTCTTACATATGCAATGCGTGAAGGACTATTTGCTTTAGCTCATATGGAAGAAGATCTATTCCATGCTACAACTACTAAAACATCTAACTTTATTAATATATTAGAAGAAGTTATGTTAGAAGAACCTAAGAACTGGAACAAACATTACCATGGAAGTGATAGTGACTTATGGTTTAAACGTAAATATTCTTTCTCTGATCGTAGTCGTTATTACATGCCAAATGAAAAAGTAGTAGCTGCAAAAGATTTAATGATTAAGAACTTGAAAGAAAAAGGCATTCCATTAAGTGTATTATCTCAATTTATGCCAATTCAATATACAAAAGTACGTCAAGGTCTCTTAGAAAATGATCCTGAAGCTCTAATTAAAGATCGTATCGTGAATACCATTGATGAATATGTATTCGCAAGTCACCAAGAAGAATTATTTAAGTAGACAAAAGACGAGCATTTGCTCGTCTTTTTATATGCAAAATATTTCTTATTTTTCAATATCCTCACAAAATTCAATACTCGTATCACTCACATTCACTTTTCTCTTCTTCAATAAATAATGAACCAAATCCGCGAAGAAATTATACAGACAAGCAGTCGTTGGCACTGCGATAATCATACCAAAGATACCAAATAAATCACCTAAGACAAAGATTGATAACAATACCCAAAGTCCTGGTAATCCAACCGAGTTTCCAACAACACGTGGATAAATAACATTATCTTCAAACTGTGACATAATCTGATAGAAAATAACAAACCAAAAGCTCTTCAATGGATCTACAGATAACATCATAACGGCACCAATTGCCATTGCGAACATAGGACCAAAAACTGGAATAAGTGAAAAGATAGAAATCAGTGTTGCAATTAGCTCTGGATATGGAAAGCCTAATAGACGCATAGATGCATAATATAATATCCACAAAATACAAGCTTCTACAAGCTGTCCAGATATGAAATTAGAAAATGTTTGATTTACTCTTTTAGCGTAAGCAAAAAATATAACTGAAAACTTATAGCCACAAAAGGCAACAATTACTTTTCGAGTTTGACGAATAAATGATTCTTTGCTACTTAACAAATATAAAGAAAACATAAATCCTGTAAAACCGATAAAGAATGTTGAAACAAAAGAAGAAGCACTAGATAAAATTCCACTCGCACTACCTGACAAAAAATTAATTGAGTTAGTTACAATTTTTTCCCATGGCATTTTCATAAATTGTTCTACTTGCGCTAAATTTTCAAGACGGTAATTGATATGAAAATATGCTAATATCGCATCAATATTCTTTACAATATCAACAAAGAACTTACTCAAGTTTTCCATTAAAGACACTAATGATTCTATAATATTAGGTAATATAATACTACTTAATATAGATATTACAATAAATGCTAAAAAGATTGTGAGAAACATCGCAATCGGACGTTTTCTTTTTCTTATGAAACTAGTCTCTTTCGTATGTCTAATGATTTGGTTTTCCATCTTTTTCATTGGTATATTTAAAACATATGCAAATATAATTCCAATAAATAATGGTTGTAATACATCCATCAAAGTAAAAAAGCCATCCACAAGATTTCCTATATTGAATACAAAACCACCAAATACTATAATAAATACTGATAAAATAATCCAAGGTTTTATTTTAAACCATGTCTCTTGATCTTTAAAATGTACCTTCATCATCTTCACTTCCTTATTTGTTTGTTATTATAACATATTTAAAAGCAAAATATAGTAGTAACAAAAAGAATAGCTGAACTATTCTTTAATATATAACTTGAATTCTTTCTTAATTGAATAAAGGGCGTATGCTTGCATAAAGGAATCATTAGCTACAACACTCATCGTTTCTATTTCTTTTGATGGATTTCCATCTAATTTTAACAAATAATGATAAATATAACAAATTATATCAATTTTACTTTGTTCCTTTAAATTATCTAAAATTTCGCGTGTTTTTGCCTTTTTACCTTTTATGTCATCAAGTAACGATACATGTGTATCCGCAATATCAAAAATTTGTTGCATAAGAACATGTAAATTTGTAATAGCTAAATTATCAATTTCAAATGTATATGCAATTTGTTCAATGATTGCTAAATAGGGATACTCATAATCCTTATATGGTTTTAAACATTCCGTTATTTGGTAGTTTACAACTTTTTCTACTACTTTATTCATCTTATTTCTATTTAAAACATCATCGATATGGTTAAGTGCTTTCTCCATATTATCTTCAAATGTTAATATAATATCTTTGTTTGTTAAAGGAAATGTATAAATATAACCTAAATATTTATTAAACTTTTTCATTGCATCAAAATATCCCAATTCCATATTTCGATGAATTTTTTCACTATCAAACAAAAGGAAACTTCCTAAAGGTACATATGGTGCGATATATACCGTATCAGACTGCGGAGGTTTTACCTGATTCTTGCCAACTGATTTTAAATCCACCGCAACAATCTCTTCAGCTCCCATATCACGTGCTAATGTAATTGGTACATTATCATGATAACCTCCATCAATAAAGCGTTCTTCATTAATCTCTTTCATTGGAAAGGCTGGGAAACAAGACGCACTTGCTAAAATATAATCTTTCACATTACTCGCATCCAAATCTTTTTTTAACATTGGTTGTGGTAATAACTTTGAAAAGTTTACTGTCATACAGCCATAATCAATTTCACTATCAAAAAACTTTTCACTATCAAACATGCGATCAATCATATTAATAAAAGGTGAAATATCTGCCCCTTTATTATGCATATAACTTGATAAAAATTCTACATATTTCCCTTTTTGTGACATGATCATTTCGATATCCATATCCATATTCACACCATTTACCATGACATCATCTACCGTAATTTGATCCCAAAGATCATACGCTTTTTGATAATCATGTTGAACATATAACACACCAATTAAAGCGCCAATACTTGTACCACATACAATATCAAACTTTTGATTTAATTCATTAAGTGCTCTCCATACACCAATTTCATAGGCACCTTTACTGCCACCTCCACCTAAAACGAGTGCTCTTTTCATACAATCTCCTCCCATTCACAAAGCTCTATAGAACTTGTAGTAATTGCTTTCATACCTTGTTGTAAACACGCTTTAATATCTTCTAAACTTCTTACCAATCCTCCACCAATGATATTAACATCACAGTATTCTCGTAATAAGGATACAACATGAGGAGTAATCGCTGGTAATACTTCAACATAATCAGGTGCTAAACTTTTTGCCAATTCCCCATTGCGTTTAAGAGAGCGCGTATCCATCATAAATACACGTAAGATAGAAATACAATGGTTTTTCATTGCCGCTTCTATTGCTTTAGGCTTTGTTGAAATAATACCATCTACATGATACTTTTGACACATAAATTGCGTACCGAATTGATCATTTTGAATGCCCTTGGTGAGATCCATATGAACAATTCCTTTTTTTTCATGTGCATGTAACTGTAAAAATAATTCTTCCATAAAATTAATATGAAAATCAATAAGTACACACCATGTTTGTTTACTCTTTAAGAATTTTTCGAAATTTTTCCAGTCACTTATTACTGGAATTATTTTCTGTTCAATCAAGTGAATTCTCCTTTGGATAGCTTCGTGAAGCAATCAAGTTTGCTTCTGTTCCCGCAATATTTTTCACAATGATTTGATTTGCAGAAATAGGAGCTACGACTTCTAATGTTTTACATGCTTTCATTATATCAAATATTTTTACTTTTGGAACACTTTGCGAAGTAATTACTGGAAGTAATGGATGATTGGTTCCTTTTATTCTTATTGTAGTACTTACTTTACGCATTGGACAGACACTTTCTTGACGAGCAAAAACATCTCCTCTAACACATGAGTTACCACTTACTTGTTCAATTTCGTTTTTTTCATTCATGGTTACTTCTAAGCGGCAACTCATTGGACAAACAATACAATCCAATTCTATTTTCATTCTTCACACACCTGCACTTTCAATTCTGATTGAATACTAAATCCTTCTTTCATACTAAGTTTTATTCTTTCCATTTCTGCTGGTAGCAAGTATCTCTTTTTGATTGTTTTTAATAAAGTATCTCCATCATATAGTTCAATACGCACATTTTTAAACGGTCTTGTAGGTCGCATACAAAGCGTAATGTCTTTGGTTGGAGTCGCTTGTATAATTTGTGGCAATACATAAGAAACACCTTCTTTTGCGATAACATTTACTTCACGTTTCCCTCGTTGTGCGCTTAATAAATCTTGTGCAGCACAATATCCTGCCTCACTCGCTTCTAAACTAACAAAGTCTACGATATCATGCACATGTAAGGCATTTCCACAAGCATACATATGGGGGATATTTGTTTCAAAATATTCATTTACAATAGCTCCTTTTGTTCTTGGATCTAATGCCATTCCTATTTGTGTTCCCATTTCATTTTCGGGAAGTAAGCCAATGGACAACAATAGTGTGTCCACACAAAACGTTTTAGAAGTTCCTTCTATTAAGTTCTTATGTTCATCAACTTGTGTAATGGTAATTGATTCCACATGTGTATCTCCTTGTATATTCGTAATTGTATGTGATAAATATAAGGGAATATCATAATCTTTTAAGCATTGTACAATATTACGTGTCAGACCATTACTATAGGGCATTATTTCCGCAACTCCTACAACATGTGCTCCTTCTAGTGTCATCCTTCTTGCCATAAT
Source organism: Longicatena sp. (assembly GCA_036639635.1). GTDB lineage: Bacteria > Bacillota_I > Bacilli_A > Erysipelotrichales > Erysipelotrichaceae > JAVWIF01. Next base: position 3,455 of record JAVWIF010000004.1, on the reverse strand, counting down.
TAGCCCAATATCGCCACTTCCAAGAATAAACACATTCTTACCAACACATATATTCTCTATATTTAAGAATCGCTGAGCACTCCCTGCAGTATAGACTCCTGGCAAACGTTTACCTGGAATACTAATGGCACCACGATTGCGCTCGTAACATCCACAAGCATTGATAATAACGCCTGCATGTACCCAAGTATATCCATCTTCTTCATTTACAAATAATACTTCTCGATTTTTATTTATTTCTATAACTGTAGTATTTAGTTTATAGGCAATATGAGCATCCACTATTTTATTCATAAAGTTTTCTGCATACATAGGTCCTGTTAATTCTTCTTTAAATACTTGTAAACCAAATCCATTATGAATACATTGTTGTAAAATACCACCCAATTCTTCACTTCTTTCAAGAATTAAAATATCTTCAACACCGGCTTCTCTAGCGCTCAATGCCGCACTCATACCAGCACTTCCTCCACCAATGATTACCATATCTACTTGTTTCATTTTTGTTCCCCCTTACTACTCTCATAAAAACTATCAGCATCATAGACAACCTTATCTAAAGGTATCTTTAGTTCTCGTGCCAGTATTTTCGCAACTTCTATCTCACAAAAACCTCCTTGGCATTTTCCCATCCCTGGTCGTACTCTTTTCTTAACTCCTTTCACACTCCTTGCTCCACAAGGACGATGAATACAATCAACAACTTCTTGTTCACTTATCTCTTCACAACGACAAATAATATGTCCAAGTTTAGGTTCTTCTTTAATTAGTCTTTGTTTCTCTTCTAAGCTTTTGTCACTCATTCGTACAATAGCATCACGCTTAATATAATGGCTCTTACGTCTCATTTCTAATACAGGCATTACCAATTCATATAACACATACTTTCCAATAGCAGGAGCGCTTGCTAGCCCTGGTGAATCGATACAAGCACAATGAATAAAGGTTGGATACTTCTTAGAGTTTTTCAAATAGAAATCATTATGATTGCCACATGGTCTTACCCCACTATAGCTATGAATCACTTCTTGATAAGGAATATTTTGAACACTCTTATTTAATTTATCTCTTATTTCTTGTAACCCATCCATTGTCGTAGAAGAATCTGCTTCACTAAGCACTTCCGCATTTGGCCCTAACAACGTATTTCCATGAATGGTAGGAATAACAAGTACTCCTTTGCCAACACTTGTTGGTACTGGGTATAATACTTCATTAACAAATCCTTTGGCTTGTTTCGACAAGATAAAGTACTGTCCTCTTTTAGGTGTTATTTGAAACAGCGTTTCATCTTCAATCATTTCCATAATCTTCGCAGCCCCTAAACCTGCCGCATTAATTACGACATCACCAATATATTGTTTCTTTGTTGTTTGGACAAGAAAACGATTATCTTCTCGATCAATGCATAAGACCTCTTCTTCTAAGTGCAAATCACATCCATTTAATAAGCATTCATCCATGAGCGCATAACATAGTTCCCATGGAGTAATAATTGCAGTACTAGGAACATCCATAGCTTTTGTTACATGCTTTGATATATTAGGTTCTCTATTGCGTATTTCTTCATATCCAACGTATGATACATCAATATCACGTTGCTTAGCTCGTCTATACAGCTCCTCTAGTGCACGTTCCTCTTCTTCTCCACAAGCAACAACTAATGCACCGACCTGTTGATAATCAACATGTAATGACTTACATAAAGCAGGATAAGCTTTCGCACCAAGAATATTTAGTTTCCCCTTTAAGCAACCTATTTCAGGATCATATCCAGCATGTACAATAGCACTATTTGCACTTGATACCTCTTCACAAATATCACTATGTTTTTCAATGATACGTACATGCACATCATACTTTGATAATTCATGGGCAATAAAACTTCCAACAATCCCTGCGCCAATAACAATAACTTCTTTCATATTATTTTCCTCCTACAACAAAAAAACGAGTTACCTAAAAAAACAAATACTGTTTTTTTGATTTCTCGCATCTCTATCAACAACCATTAACTTTTCTACGTTAATTATAGCACAAACAAAAAAAAGAATCAGAATTATTTCATCTGATTCTAATATTTTTCTTTAAAGAATTTCATAAGATTACGTAAAGATTGTATCAATTCTTGTTCTTTATCTAATTCTAATTCATTTAGTAATTTTTCAATCATTTTATCATGAAATAGATTATGTTCTTCCAGTACAGGAATTGCTTTATCACTTAGTTCTAAGCGTACGATCCGTTTATCTTTTTCATCTTTAAGTTTCTCAACATATCCTTTTTTTACAAGTTTTGAAGTAGATACTGTTAATGTTCCTTGTGTTACCATTAGCTTTTTAGCAATCGCTGACATCATATTAGATTCACTCTTTTGAATGGTTTCTAAAATATGTACTTCCGTCATTGATAAGGTTACTCCATGATCACGTAAGTTCTTTTCTTCTACTAAAAGGATATAATTAAATAAATCAACAAGTAATTCATTTAATGTATGACGAGTATCGTCCATTTATGAAAAACTCTTAAGCTTCTTTTTTAGCTGCTGGTTTTTTGGCAGGTGCTTTTTTAGCAGCTGGTTTTTTTTCTGCTTTTTCTGCAGCAGGTTTATCAGCCACTTTTTTAGGAGCAGCTTTCTTAGCTGGAGCTTTTGCTTTTGGTTCTGCTTTTGCTTCGCTTACTTTTTTAGCTGGTGCTGCTTCTACTACAGGAGTTTCTTCAACAACAACATTTCCACCATTTGCTAATGCTTTTTTAGCTGTTTCTACAATTGTAGTAAATCCAGCTGCATCATGAATAGCAATTTCAGATAACATTTTACGGTTGATTGTAACATTTGCTAATTTTAAACCGTGCATTAATTTAGAATAAGAAATATCATTCATTCTAGCTGCTGCATTAATACGAGTAATCCATAATTTACGCATGTTACGTTTTAAATCTTTACGGTCATTGAATGCGTATTTAAATGAATGCATTACCTGTTCGTTTGCAGTTCTATATAAAATATGTTTTGCTCCAAAATACCCTTTTGCTAATTTTAAAACTTTCTTTCTTCTTTGACGTGTAGTGTAACCACCTTTAACTCTTGCCATATACTATTCCTCCTGACTATTTCACTAGCATCTGTTTAATACGTTTGAAATCTGTATTATGAACAGTGCCTGATTTTCTTAAATGACGTTTTTGTTTCTGTGTCTTTCCGTGGAAACGGTGAGAAGTATAAGCATGACTTCTTTTTAATTTTCCAGAACCTGTTTTCTTAACTCTTTTCGCAAGTCCTCTATGTGATTTCATTTTTGGCATAAGTAGTACCTCCTATATTTATGACTATTTTTTCTTTGGTGCCAAGACGCATGACATTGTATTACCTTCAAGAAGAGGGCGTTTTTCAACGTTTGCAATATCTGCTATTTCTTCAGTGAAGCTATTCATAATTTTTTTACCAACTTCAA